>UQVU01000123.1 GCA_900544475.1 uncultured Butyricicoccus sp. | reverse complement strand
CGCGCTGCCGTTCCGTTTCAGGCGGCGCTCGACAGAAAAAGAGGCGTATCATTATGAAGATTGACGGCAACGAGCTTGCAATCATGCAGAACGAGCTTGATCAGCAGGGTTTCCACGAGGAAGCCCTCAAAATCAAGATGGAATTTCTCCGCCAGGTGCGTGAGTCCGGCGACCACTGCCCCTGCAAGGAAAAATGCCCCCACCACGGCAACTGCTTCGAGTGCGTGACCATCCACCGCGGCCACCGCGACCACCTGCCCATGTGCCTGTGGGACATGGTAAACGAGCGCATCGCCGCCCTCAGCCACATCACCGAAGGCTCGCTCTACGCCTACGAGGCGCGCGTCAAGGCCGAGCGCGAGGCGGCCGAAGCACAGGGCTGCACCGGCGGCTGCGACAGCTGCGGCGGCTGCGAATAAAATCTGCGACAGGCTTTTGTAAGGCTCACTTCGGTGAGCCTTTTTCCTTTTTCTGTGCATATATCCGGAATAATCGGACAAAATCTCTATATTTCGTTAAAAATTTCGCGGAAGGCTGTTCTGGATATTGCTTTTTCGTCACCAAAAGGCTATAATCCAATAGTAATATGGGCGGAGTATCCGCTCCATCGGGCGGCAGGGTGTCAAGAGATGCCCTTTTCTGCCCCAGTATAAAAGATCGGAGGCGCTGTATGCGCATCATAATTGTAGGCTGCGGCAAGGTCGGTTCCGCGCTGGCGGAGCAGCTTTCCGCAGAGGGTCATGAGCTGACGCTCATCGCCTTATCCGAGCGGCGCCTGGAGGAGCTGACCAACCGTCTCGACCTCACGGCTGTTGTCGGCAGCGGCACAAGCTATCAGGTTCTGCTCGAGGCGGGCGTGCAGGACACCGACCTCGTCATCGCGGTCACGACACACGACGAGATCAACCTTCTCTCCTGCCTGACCGCCCGAAAGGCTTCCGGCTGCCATGCGATCGCACGCGTGCGTGATCCGCAGTACGTCGCGGACCTCGGCTTTATCCGGGATGAACTCGGTATTTCCATGGCAATCAACCCCGAGCTTTCGACCGCGCGTGTCGTTTCCCGACTCATGCGTTTCCCGTCCGCCATCGGCGTCAGCACGTTCGCACGCGGCCGCATCGAGCTGCTCGACGTCCGCATTCCGGCGGGGTCACATCTGGAGGGCATGGCGGTATGCGAGGTCAATCCCCTTCTGCGCACCAATGTGCTGCTGTGCATGGTCCGCCGCGGCGACACGACCTATATCCCCAAGGGCGATTTCATTCTGCACGCGGGCGACGACATCACGGTCATTATCCCCCCGAAGGAGCAGAAGTTCTTCTTCGACCAGATCGGCGTCCCCAGTATGCCCATCAAGAACGCCATGCTGGTCGGCGGCGGCAAAATCGCCTTTTTCCTCGCGAAAATCCTGCTTGACGCCGGTCTCTCAGTGAAAATCATCGAAAACAGTCTGGAGCGGTGCGAATTTCTGTCCGAGAAGCTGCCTGCCGCAACGGTCATTCACGGCGACGGCACCGACCGCGAGCTGCTCGACGAGGAGGGTCTGTCCTCCTGCGGCGCGTTCGCAGCCCTCACCGGCATGGACGAGGAGAACATCCTGCTCTCCCTGCACGCCGGACGCCACTCTAAGGCTCGTCTGTTCACCAAGGTCAACCGTGTGAACTTCGAGGAGGTCATTTCGCACCTGCCCATCGGCACCATCGTCCGCCCCAAGCAGACCACCGCCGAGCTTATCGGCCAGTACACCCGCGCCATGCAGAACTCGATGGGTTCGAACATCGAAACCCTGCATCAGCTCGGCGGCGCGGAGGCGCTTGAGTTCCGCGTGGCCGCGCACCACCTGACCGGCGTTCCGCTTCAGGATATGCCTATCCGCCCGGATGTGCTGCTGTGCTGCATCAACCGCAAGGGCCGCCGCATCATTCCGCGCGGCCGCGACGAGCTTCAGGAGGGCGATACCGTTATCGTTGTATCCACCCGTCAGGGCATGAACGACCTTCAAGATATTTTCCTGCCGTAGGAGGCACAATAAATGAATTTTGCCATCGTTCGATACCTCATCGGCTGGATGCTGGGCATCGAGTCGGTCTTTCTGCTCTGTCCGGCGCTGACCGCCGTTATCTACGGCGAGGAGGAGCTCCCCGCTTACCTGATTGCGGCGGCGGTTTCTCTTGCCGGTGCGGCGCTCCTGTGCCACAGAAAGCCGAAAAACACCCGCTTCTACGCCCGCGAGGGCTACGTGACCGTTGCGCTCTGCTGGCTCATTCTGGCCGTTATCGGCGCACTGCCGTTCGTGCTCAGCGGCGAGATACCGTTTTTCGTCGATGCGCTCTTTGAAACGGTTTCCGGCTTCACCACGACCGGCGCGACCATTCTCAGCGACGTCGAGGCGCTGTCCCACGCTTCCATGCTGTGGCGCTGTCTGACGCACTGGGTCGGCGGTATGGGCGTGCTCGTGTTCATGCTGATCGTGCTCCCGCTCGCGGGCGGACAGACCATCTTCCTCATGCGTGCGGAAAGTCCCGGCCCCTCGGTTTCCAAGATGTCGCCCCATATGCGCGACACCGCGACCATTCTGTACGCCATCTACTTCGGTCTGACCGTGCTCCAGATGCTTCTGCTGCTGATCGGCGGCATGCCGTTCTTCGACGCGGTCTGCGTCTCGCTCGGCACGGCCGGTACGGGCGGCTTCGGCAACTGGAACGATTCCATCGCGCACTACAACAGCGCGTACCTCCAGAACGTTATCACGGTCTTTATGATCCTGTTCGGCATCAATTTCAGCGCCTATTTCCTCATCCTCACCCGGAAATTCCGTCAGGCGTTCCGCATCGAAGAAATCCGCGTCTATCTCGGCGTGATTTTCGTGTTTGCGGGACTTATCGCGTTCAACGTGCGGCCGATGTTCGGCTCGCTGCGCGAGAGCTTCCACCACTCGCTTTTTCAGGTCGCGTCCATCATCACGACCACCGGTTTCTCGACCATGGACTTCGACCAGTGGCCGGCGTTCAGCAGAGCGCTGCTCGTGCTGCTCATGTTCATCGGCGCGTGCGCCGGTTCGACAGGCGGCGGCATGAAGTGCTCGCGCATCCTGCTGCTCGGCAAGAGCGTCAAGAAAGAGCTGATGTGCCTCATCCACCCGCGTCTGGTGCGCGTCAACAAGATGGACGGCCAGCGCGTCGCGCACGAGGTCATACGCTCCATCAACGTCTTTGTCGTGGCCTACGCCGGCATTTTCATCGTTTCCCTGCTCATTATCGCGTTCTCGTGCGAGGACCTCGTGACCTGCTTCACCTCGGTCGCCACGACGCTCAACAACGTCGGCCCCGGCCTGTCGCTGTGCGGCCCGACCTGCAACTTCGGCTTTTTCCCGCCGGTGAGCAAGCTCGTTCTGATTTTCGATATGCTCGCAGGCCGACTGGAGCTGTTCCCGATGCTGCTGCTGTTTACGCCGGGTACGTGGCAGCGCAACAAATAAAAGACTGTCGAAAAACTCCCTGCCTGCGGCGGGGTGAGGGCACCCCGCCCTACGGGACTGTTCTACTCCGGAACGTTCTGCCCTGCGGGACAGCGCCCGATACAAATACCGACATAACAAAACACTTTCCGAAAACGGTTTTGAGCCGTAAGCGGAAGGTGTTTTCTGTTTTATTATCGCTTGAAGCGGCGCAGGACGGCCTGCATTTCCTCCTTGCCCTCGCCGGAGGAGATGATGCAGACGGCGTAGACCGCCGCGCCGACCACGCAGGCAAGCGCCAGACGCAGGATATTGCCGAGCGGCAGCAGCGTGCACGCATAGGCGGCGCCGCCGCAGAGCACGGCGGAAATCACGATGCGCACGACCGAGAGCGTCGGCACACGGAACAGAAAGCGCGAGCGGACTCTTGCGCAGGTGATCAGGAAGTAGGACGCGAACGCCACGATCGAGCCGAGCGCACCGCCCGTGAAGCCGAGCAGCTTAAGCAGGACAATGCTGCTCACGACCTTGATGCAGGCCGCGATGGCGCTGTTCTGGAGCACGTGCACGGTCGCCTGCTCAAGCTCGTAGGCCTTGTTTGCGTACTCGGTCAGACCCATGAACAGCATCGCAAGCGCGGTGTAGGCAATGACCGGTGCGCCCGCTTCGTAGCCTTTGGCGAACAGAAAGCGCGACATCGGGAGCGAAACCGCCGTCAGACCGGCGACCGCCGGAACGGCAATCAGCAGGTACAGGCGAACGCCCTGGTCGAGCAGCGGCTTTGCGGCCGCCTTACCGCCGTCGCGCCACGCACGCAGCACCGCCGGGTATACGCCGCGCATGATGCCGACCGAAATCATGGTGAACAGGCCGCTCGCAATCGAGTTGTTGGTCGAATAATAGGCGTAAAGCACATCGCCGTAGAAGCCGACAACGAGGTACTTGTCGATCTGGTTGAGCAGCGCGACCGAGATGGAAACGCCCATCAGCGGCACGCCATATTTGAGAAAGCGGTTGAGCAGCGGCTTGGAGAAGTAACGCAGCCGGACGATCGTCGGCAGACCGAGCGCAAAGACCGCGCCGACGGACGCCACGCCGTCTGCAATCGTGTTAGCGAAAATCGCCGGGAACGCGGACGGATAGTTGGACTTGCCGCCGACAAGCGCGAACGCGACCGCGAGCTTGAGCGTCGCCGAGGTCAGCGACCAGAAGATAGACGCCTTGACGCGGCCGAGCTGAATGAGCGCGGCGTTCAGCACCTGAAACGCGGTGTACGAGCAGAACATGAGCGCGCCGCCCCAATAGAGCGTGTTGCCCGTTACCGTTGCCGTGATGCCGCAGCCTGCCGCCACGATGACGCACAGGCCGAGATAGATGGTCGAAACGGTCGAGAACAGGCCGCGGCCGCTGTCCGCGCGGTATTCCTCGCCCACGTAGCGCGTCGCGGAGTTCGCCATCCATCCGGCAAGAATCAGATAGATGAGCTGCACGGTCGTGTTGGTCAGGTTGAAGCCTGTTACCGCGCCCTCGACGAAAATATGCGTGTAGAGCGACGAGCACGCGATGACGAGCAGTCCCTCGACGACCTTCGCCGGCAGGAACATCATCGCATCTCGCGTCATAGTATTTTTAGAGGACAAATCCATCCCTCTCTTTCGGTCAGATAGATTTATTATACCACATATATCGCGAAAAAGCGACCTCTATTTCCCTCCGGGGGAGAGGGGTAATTCTCCCTCCGAGGGAGAGCGCGAAATCTTCCGCTGTTCCTGCGGCGCAGACGCAGGAGGCGGAGATTGTGCCCCCGGCGGGCACGAGCCTTTTTCCCTCCGGAGGAGAGGGTGAACGTTTCCGCTGTTCCTGCGGCCTTGGACGCAGCAGGCGCGGTTGACCCCAATCCCGGGGTGGGGAGAGATGCTGCCGGGCGGCAGCCGGGGCATTGCCGCCTCCCAGCGGCAGGGGCAAAAGGGGGTACAGGACACCCCTAAAGACGG
>UQVU01000122.1 GCA_900544475.1 uncultured Butyricicoccus sp. | reverse complement strand
CGCGAGGCCGCAGGGGAGGACTGCCGCACGCTTCTCGTCACCCGCCCCGCCATGGAGCAGGCGCGCGGTGCGCTCGGCAATCGTTCGGACGACGGCGTTTCGAAGTATGCGTATGACCGCATTTTCGTCAACGACGGCCCGCTGGGCGAGCTGCCGGACAAGGTACATCGTTTCTTCGCGGACTGGCTGAACAACGCACAGTAAAGGACAGGATAGAAAGGACTTTCTCATGAACGATGAAAAAAAGAAGGGCAAGCAGAAGCCCGGCGCCTCCCTGCAGGAGGACGCAACGCAGAAAATCGACACGGCGGCAGTAAACACAGCGGCTGAAGCAGCAGAGAATGGGGACTCTGCCGCACCGGCGGCCGAAAAGGCACCCGCACCCAAGCGCAACCGCTACGCGGACAAGATGAACCGCCAGAAGAAACCGCACAAAAAGCTGCGCATCGCAGTTGCGGCCGGTCTTGTCGTGATTGCGGCTGCGGCGGGTACATTCTTTTTCCTGCGCTCGAAGAACGCAGACGCAGGCGATACCGAGATACAGACGGCGGTCGCCACACGCGGCACGCTTGAAACCTTTGTCGAGGGCAGCGGCACAACATCCGCCCGCAAGCGCGAGGAGCTCGGCCGCGACATCAAGGGCAAGGTTTCTCAGGTGCTCGTCAGCGAGGGCGACGAGGTCGTGGCCGGTCAGGTGCTCGTTGCCGTTGACCCGACCGAAACGCGCAAGGAACTCGAAACCGCACAGAAAGAGATGGTCGAGGCACAACGCACCGTCGCTGAGGCGCAGAATTCGGTCACACAGGCGCAGAACACGCTGGTTTCCGCGCAGAACAAGCTGAACCGTCTTTCCGTGACCGCGCCCATCAGCGGCCGGTTTACGCCTGTCACCGACTCGGACGGCAAAACCACGACCTACCGCGTCGGCGAGCAGGTCAGCGAAGGCCAGACACTCGGCTACATCGTAAATGACAGCCAGATGAAGCTCTCCATTTACTTCAGCGCGGCATACAGCGGCTCCATCAAGGCCGGTCAGTACGCATCGGTTTCTATCCCCTCCGCGATGAGTGAGGTGGGCGGCGTTGTCAGCAGCGTGGAGTCGAGCAGCCACATTTCGAGCGACGGCGTCAAGCTCGTTCGCGTGAACATCACCGTGAACAATCCCGGCACGCTCACTAAGGGCATGGCCGCGACCGCCACGGTCAACGCCGGAACCGCAGGCGTTATCTATCCCGCCGAGTCCGGCTCGCTCGAATACAGCCGTGAAGTCGCCGTGACGAGTCAGGTATCCGGCGAGATCACCGCATACAGCGGCGCAGGCACCTATTCTGCAGGCGGCACGATCATGCGCATGACGAGCGACGCGCTTCAGGACGAGGTCCGCAACGCGCAGAGCGCCATCACCGCCGCGCAGAGCACGGTTCAGGCCGCGCAGAGCGCCGTTACCGACAAGCAGACCCGCATTTCCGAGCTTCAGCTTCTGATTTCGCAGGCAACAGTCGTCTCTCCGATTGACGGCGTAGTCGTCACGATGAACGCAGTCGAGGAGCAGGAGGTCGGCGGCGCAGACCCGCTCGTTGTCGTGGCAGACCTCAACGACATTATCGTGAACGCCTCGATCATGTCCACCGACATGGGTGCGGTTCAGACCGGTCAGAGCGCCATCATGAGCATGTACAACTCGGACGGCTCGCAGCTCGACCTGACCGGCACGGTCGAATCGGTCGCGCTCGAACCCGACAAGAACTCGAGCGGCGGTCAGGGCAGCATGCCGACCTTCTCGGCAGTCATTTCGGTCGATCCGATCGAGGGACAGTCCATTCACAGCGGCATGATGGTCGATTACAAAATTACGACCGCCTCTTCCGAGGACTGCCTGACCGTTCCGTCGTCCGCTATCGTCAACACCGAAGAGGGAACCGCCGTATTCGCCAAGCCCGCAACCGATGAAAACGGCAACGAAATTCCGTTTGACGAAACGCTGCCCATCCCGGAAGGCACCGAGGGCATTCCGGACGGCTTCCAGCTGGTTCCTGTCGAAATCGGCATCGCCGACTCGACCAATACGGAGATTCTGTGGGGCATTGACGAGGGAATCACCGTATTTCTCGCCGGACCGACCGACCTCTACGCCGACATGAACGGCATGGGCGGCGGAATAGCAGTAGGGTAAGGAGGCAGTGATATGCAGAGAGAGAAAACGCTTCCCATGTGCTCCGGAGAGGGGGAAACCGGGCACGCCGAGCTGCTGATCGATGTACAGCAGATGAGCAAGATATACAACGAGGGACGCGAAAATGAAGTCCGCGCACTCGATGATATATCGCTGTCTGTCGCGTGGGGCGAGTTTCTGTGCATTCTCGGTCAGTCCGGCTCGGGCAAAAGTACACTCATGAACATTCTCGGCTGCCTGGATATTCCGACCTACGGCACGTATTATCTGGACGGTCAGCCGGTGAGCGACATGAAGCCGTCCGTTCTCGCCGGGATACGAAACCGCGAAATCGGCTTCATCTTTCAGGGATTTAACCTTATTCCGGCGCTGACGGCCATCGAAAACGTAGAGCTGCCGCTCATCTACCGCGGCATCGGCAGGGAAGAGCGCCGCCGTCTGGCGACAGAAGCACTGATTTCAGTGGGACTGGAAAAGCGCATGGACCACCGGCCGGGCGAAATGTCCGGCGGTCAGCAGCAGCGCGTTGCTATCGCACGGGCCGTGGCCGCAAAGCCGCCTATCATCATGGCGGACGAGCCGACCGGCAATCTGGACTCGGCGTCCGGTCTTGACATCATGCGCAAGCTGACCGCGCTCAACGAGGAGGGGACTTCCATCATCCTCATCACCCATGACAACAAGCTGGCGCAGATGGCAAAGCGCATCGTCACCATTCAGGACGGCCGCATCATCAGCGACCGGCCGAGCGAGGGGGTGAGGGCATGAACTGGACCCAGACCGTTCGAATGGCGCTCAAGTCCATTCTCAACAACAAGATCCGCTCGCTTCTCACCATGCTCGGCATCATCATCGGCGTCGCGTCCGTTATCGCCATCGTCGCCTCCATTCAGGGCACGACAAAATTGCAGCGCCTGCAATACGAGGCCATGGGCGCGAACCGTATCGACGTTTACGCCTGGGGCGCCAAAAACAAGGACTGGAAGGATTTCGAGGAATATCTTGACTCGCTGGACGAGGTCGCCGCATGGTCGCCGCAGTCGCAGTACTGGGACTGGCAGAGCGGCGGCGTGCAGTACCGCAGCAAGAAGATGGACTCCAACGGCTCGGACAGCGGCTATCTTCAGATGTATTTCGTCAACGAACACTACGGTGAGGTTACGAGCATGTCGATCTCTGCGGGGCGCGACCTGACAGAGGCGGACTGCAAGAGCCGCGCACGGGTATGTGTGATCGGCGAGACGCTGCGCAAGTATTTCTTCGGTGCGATGAGCCCGATCGGACAGGAGCTTCGCATCGGCGGCAAGAGCTTTGAAATCGTCGGCGTCTACGCCGGAAAATACGGCGGCAAGCTCAACACGAACGACCAGATGCTCATCATGCCGTACACCCTGCAAAGCCTCATGATGAGCTCGCAGGGCATGAGCGACCACCAGTACATCATCAAGGCCGCGAACAGCGAGGATATTCAGACGCTCACCGAGCAGACGCTTCCCGACTTCATGCAGGGGCGCTGCGAGGCGAACGGCGGCTATTTCAGCGCCTACTCCAACAGCCAGTCGCAGCAGCAGCAGGAAGCCTCGAGCAACCTCATGGCGCTGCTCGGCGGCGGCATCGCCAGCATTTCGCTTCTCGTCGGCGGCATCGGCATCATGAACATCATGCTCGTGTCCGTCACCGAGCGCACGCGCGAAATCGGCATCCGCATGGCGATCGGCGCACGCAAGCGCGATATTATCGGGCAATTTCTCGTCGAGGCGGCGGTCGTCAGCTGCTGCGGCGGCGTTATCGGCATTATTCTCGGCTGCTTCGCCTCGGCGGCGCTCGGCAGATTCATGCTCGCCCGTCAGCTCCAGCAGAATATGTACCTGCCGAATGTCGAGCAGTTCACCGTTCTTCCAAGTGTGGGACTTGTAATCGGTGCATTTCTGTTTTCCGCGCTGCTCGGCATCATTTTCGGCCTGTATCCTGCGAACAAGGCATCCAATCTCCAACCGGTCGATGCCCTTCGCACGCAATAAGAGAAAGGTAAGAATAGAATATGAAAAAACGTTTCATCAGCCTGTGCCTGACGCTGGCACTGGCGGCGGCTCCGGCGGGAGCGGTATTCAGCGACATTTCGAGCGGCTCGCTTCAGCAGACGGCGTCCGTCCTGAACTCGCTCGGCATCATGCAGGGAACGGGGAACAGCCGGTTTGAGCCGGGCCGTTCGCTGACCCGTGCGGAGTTCTGCAAGCTCGCTGTCACCGCCTTGGGCATCGACGACGCGAGTCCCTACGCAAGCTACACGATTTTCCCTGACGTCCACGCCTCGCACTGGGCGGCACGCTATGTCAACGCCGCGCTGCGTCACCCGGAGTTCAAGGACAACTACATCATCCGCGGCTACGCAGACGGCACCTTCGGACCGGACAAGCCGCTGACCTACGGAGAAGTCTGCACCATGCTGCTGCGCATGCTCGGCTACAAGGAGAGCGACATCGGCCCGTTCTGGCCGGCTGACTACATCGCGCAGGCGAACGCGCTCGGTCTGACCCGGGGCGTTTCCCTGCGGGACGCGAAAACGCCCGTCACGCGCGGCGACGCGGCAACCATGCTGCTGAATACCCTCGGCACGGCGACTTACGCCAACGGGGCAGAGGGTGAGCCGCTCATCAGCAAGGTGTCCTCCTCGACCGTCAAGAACTGCATCCTGCTCGAAACGGGCGAAACCGACAGCTCTCTGGCATCGGATGAAGCGCTGTTCTTCGAAAACGGCACGCTCGGCACGGCTCGAAAGACCGCAGGTCCGCTCGACCGCAGCCTGATTGGCGTCTATGGCACGCTCGTCATCGGCAAGAAAGGCGAAAACGTTGCGGTCGGCGTGGTGCCGGACACAGCCAGCCGTCAGGAAACCTACAAGGTCACAAGCGCCGCCGCTGACCGCATCGTAACGGAAACCGGCACGTTCCGCCCCGACCGCACAACGCCGACCTATATCTCCGGCACGACTCAGACAGGCAACAGCGAAAAGGGTCTGCCCCCCCTGAGTGAGGTCTGGTCGTCCATTCTGCCGGGCGATACGCTGAACGCTTATTATAATGAGTACGGAACGCTCACGCTTCTCGCCGTTCTGCCGAATACGTCCACCGTCAGCGCAAATACCTTCGTTTACGGTATTGCCACCTCGGCAAACATCCCGGCAGAGTATAAAATCGTCAAGAACGGCGCAATTATTGACCGTTCGGGTCTTAAAAAGTATGATATCGTAACGCTTGACGCCGCAAAAAAGCAGGCGCTCGTGTCCGACACGCG
>UQVU01000121.1 GCA_900544475.1 uncultured Butyricicoccus sp. | reverse complement strand
ACTCCTTTCCGCAAAGCGGAAAACACTCTGCAAAAGTGAGTTTTGCCGGAAAAGCCGAAAATCAGTCCTCCTTTTCTTATCCGCAGGGCAGGCTGCCCTCAGTCCGCCGGAAACACAGCGCCGGAAAAACGTTTCTCTCGATTGTTTCATGATTTCACCACAACATACTCAAAATTATGCTTGTGAGCACGCCTGCACGGGTGTATAATATCTTTAGAAACTGTTCTGTCCGTGGGAGAAGTCTGCCCGGACGGAACGAGATAACGAAGGAGAATGAAATATGTTTGAGAACCTGATTTCGGCTCTGAAGGCTGAAAAGCGTACCATCGTATTTACCGAGGGCGAGGATGCCCGTATTCTTGAGGCTGCTTCCCGCCTGAAGAAGGACGGCCTGATGGACTCCATCCTGGTCGGCAACGTAGAGGCTGTTAAGGCTGCTGCTGCAAAGGGTGGCTTCGATATCGAGGGCATGGAGATCATTGACCCGGCTACCTATCCGGAAATGGACGCAATGGTAGAGAAGATGGTCGAGCTGCGCAAGGGCAAGATGAGCGCAGAGGACTGCAAGGCTGCTCTGGCAAAGGGCAACTACTTTGGCACCATGCTCGTCAAGATGGGCAAGGCTGACGCTCTGCTCGGCGGCGCTACCTACTCTACCGCTGATACCGTTCGTCCGGCGCTCCAGCTCATCAAGACCAAGCCGGGCGCACACCTCGTAAGCTCCTGCTTCATTCTCGTCCGCGAGAAGGACGGCGCTGAGGAGAAGCTGGCGATGGGCGACTGCGCAATCAACATCGACTATCCGGACAGCACGGACAAGGAAGGCAACGTAACCCTGAAGGGCAGCCAGAAGCTGGCTGAGGTTGCCATCGAGACCGCAAACACCGCTAAGGCTTTCGGCATCGACCCGAAGGTTGCGGTTCTGTCCTTCTCCACCAAGGGCTCCGGCAAGGGTGGCACGGTCGCTCTGTCCCGCGAGGCTACCGAGTACGCAAAGGAAATGAATCCGGAGCTGGCTATCGACGGCGAGCTTCAGTTTGACGCTGCTGTATCCCCGGTTGTCGCTGCTACCAAGTGCAAGGGCTCCCCGGTTGCAGGTCAGGCGAACACCTTCATCTTCCCGTCCATCGAAGCAGGCAACATCGGCTACAAGATCGCTCAGCGTCTGGGCGGCTTCGCAGCTTACGGCCCGATCCTTCAGGGTCTGAACGCTCCGATCAACGACCTGTCCCGCGGCTGCAACGCAGACGAGGTTTACCAGATGGCTATCATCACCGCAGGTCTGAAGTAATTTTAGCTTAAAAACCGTATCATTTAACCGCCAACGCGAAAATAAACCTTTGCGTTGGCGGTTTTTCTTTTTAGTGAGGAGGGAATGCAGTGAAACAAAGACTGACGTATGCGCTGGTATCCTCGGCTGCGTGTATCGCGCTCACGGCGTGGCTCGTGCCGTATGCGCCGATGCCGAAGGCGGAGGGCATTGGGAAAATCGAGGTGCTGGGCACGATACAGGGGCAGTATTCGGCGTATGTCACGCGCTGGCTCGATACGGATGAGGTACGCCAGCTGCTGCCGCAGATCAAAATGAACAGCATTCCCGAAATTCTGGGCCGATACCCGGAGGGACAGCTGACCTACTGGATTAAAACGGACTACAACGGGGAACCGCTGTATTTGTACTACTATCCGCCGGAATTCTATGTCGCCTATAACGGAAGATGGATGCACAGGCTGCGCGGCAGTGAGGACGCCGTGCAGCGCCTGCATGAGATATGCCTCGACGCCTGCGAGCAGGAATTGGCAGATACGATATACTGGTAGTAATATAATGCACAGATATGACAAAAGCACTCCCGTTCCAGCGTGAAAGAGGATTTTGCGAAATAATACGAACTGTAATATTATACGAAACGGAAATGAAAAGGACGCTCTAAAAAAGAGCGTCCTTCGGTTTCACATTTTCAGAAAATACTCATGGATTGCCGTGTTTTCATCGAGTTCGGGGTGGAACGCGGTGACGAGCTGATTCTCCTGCTGCGCGGCGACGATTTTTTCGCCGACAACGGCGAGCGGCTTCGCGCTTCCCGACACCGACTCGATATAGGGGGCGCGGATGAACGTCATCGGCAGCGTGCCGAGTCCCTCGAAGCTGTCGTTCGTGAAGAAGCTGCCGAGCTGGCGGCCGTAGGCGTTGCGCTTGACCGCGATGTCCATGGTCGCGAAGCACGGAACGCCGCCGTCGACCTGCTTTGCGAGCAGGATGAGTCCGGCACAGGTGCCGAAGACCGGCATTCCCTCCGCGATGCGCGCGCGGAGCGCATCGAACAGGTCGAGGTCGTGCAGCAGGCGGCGCATGACCGTGCTCTCACCGCCGGGGATGATGAGGCGGTCGAGCGGCTTTTCGAGGTCGCGTGCCTGCCGGATCTCAAAATTCGGCTCGCCCAGACGGTCGAGCATGGCGGCGTGCTCCGCGAACGCGCCCTGAAGCGCTAAAATTCCGGTTGCCATGGCTTACTTGCCGCGCTCCGCCATGAGCAGAGCGATTTCGCTTTCGTTGATGCCGACCATCGCTTCGCCGAGGTCGGTGGACAGCTCTGCAATCAGCTTTGCATCGGTGTAGTTCGTGACCGCTTTCACGATAGCCGCCGCACGCTTAGCCGGGTCGCCCGACTTGAAAATGCCCGAGCCGACGAATACGCCCTCCGCGCCGAGCTGCATCATGAGCGCCGCGTCCGCCGGGGTAGCGACGCCGCCGGCTGCGAAGTTGACGACCGGCAGACGGCCGTTTTCGTGGACATACTGCACCAGCTCGACCGGAACGGCCAGCTGCTTTGCGGCTTCGTAAAGCTCGTCCTCGCGCAGGTTCTGCACGCGGCGGATTTCCGCGTTCATCGCACGCATATGGGTGACGGCCTGTACAACGTCGCCCGTGCCCGGTTCGCCCTTGGTGCGGATCATGCTTGCGCCCTCTGCAATGCGGCGGAGCGCTTCGCCGAGGTCACGTGCGCCGCAGACGAACGGCACGTTGAACTTGGTCTTGTCGATGTGATATACGTTGTCGGCGGGGGAGAGGACTTCGCTTTCGTCGATGTAGTCGATTTCAATGGCCTCAAGAATCTGCGCCTCTACGAAATGACCGATGCGGCACTTCGCCATGACCGGAATGGAAACCGCCTCCTGGATGCCGCGGATCATGCCGGGGTCGCTCATACGGGAAACACCGCCCGCCGCGCGGATGTCCGCCGGGATGCGCTCAAGCGCCATGACAGCGCACGCGCCAGCCTCCTCGGCGATTTTCGCCTGCTCCGGGGTGGTAACGTCCATGATGACGCCGCCCTTGAGCATCTGCGCCAGTTCCTTGTTGAGTTCGTAACGTGTAGCCATTTTATTGTTCTCCTCTCGGATTATCGTTCTTTGCTGTGATGCCGTTATTATACCGCCTGAGTGGCATGAATAAAATAATCAGTTTGCGAATAATTTATAAGGTCAGATAAAAATTCGCCAAATTGGCGGACGGCTCTTGATTTTGGGCTCGCTATCTGGTATTATACTGATATTATTTCGCAAAGACGCGGGACTACTGCCGGTTCTGTGTCTTTTTTGCTTTTCTGCGCACAGCGGAGAAGCTGACGAAAGGACGGTACGAAAATGGAGAAATTCACCGAACTCATCAACGCACTGGACGGCTGGCTGTGGGGACTGCCCATGATCGTGCTGCTGCTCTCGGGCGTCATCGCGAAGGAGACGCGCCACTATCTCGTGAACCTTGACGAGAAGGATACGACGGAAATCCCGGTCGTGCGCCGCTGAGCCTTGTACGTGCCGCTGCACGGGGTAAATCGCAGAAAAAAGAAAGCTTTTCGACAGTCGCAACTTGTGTTATGAAAGCTGTCATGTTATAATTGTAGAGCATTTCGCGTACAATGACGGTAAAACGTCGCGCGGACGGCTCCCGTTTCAACTGTTCGGGGGGCGAGGCAGAGGTCTCGCTCCCTTATTTTGTTTGAAGCGGAGAAACAGGAAAAAACGGCGGAGTCACGGCTCTGTCCGCAAAGGAGACAGAAAAACATGGAGGCTTTCTCGAGCTTTATCACCTCGCTCGAAAACTGGATATGGGGCGCACCTATGCTCATTCTGCTGTGCGGCACGCATATTTTCATGACGCTGCGCACCGGATTTATCCAGAAAAAGACGTTCACCGGCATCCGGCTGTCGGTGACGAAGGACCCGGACTCCCCGGGCGACGTCAGCCAGTTTCAGGCGCTGACGACCGCGCTCGCGTCCACCATCGGCACGGGCAACATCATCGGCGTGGGCACGGCCATCTATCTCGGCGGCCCGGGCGCGGTGCTGTGGTGCTGGCTGACCGGCGTGTTCGGCATCGCGACCAAGTACGCGGAGAGCCTGATCGCGGTCAAGTACCGCGTGAAAACGGCGGACGGCCGCATGATGGGCGGCGCGATGTATGCGCTTGAGCGCGGCCTGAAATGGAAGAAGTTCGGCAAGGTGATGGCGGTTCTGTTCGCGCTGTTTGCCATGCTGGCGTCCTTCGGCATCGGCTGCGGCACGCAGATCAACGCGATTGCTGAGGTCATGGAAACCAACCTGCCCATCGGCATTCCGCGCATTGTCATCGGCATCGTGTTCGGCATCGTTACCGCCATCATCATCCTCGGCGGCATCGAAACCATCGCGACCGTGTGCGAAAAGCTCGTGCCGGTCATGGCACTGTTCTACGTGCTCGGCTGCATCGTCATTCTCGGCATCAACTACGACTACATTCTCCCGGCGTTCAAGGCGATTTTCACCCTTGCGTTCCAGCCGGGCGCGGTCGCGGGCGGTCTGGTCGGCGGCGGTATCCGCCTTGCGCTCCAGTACGGCGTGGCACGCGGCCTGTTCTCGAATGAATCCGGCATGGGCTCCGCGCCGCTCGTCGCGTCGGCGGCTCAGACCCGTAATCCGGTGCGTCAGGCGCTCGTTTCCGCGACCGGCACGTTCTGGACGACGGTCGTTGTGTGCCTCGTGACCGGTCTGGTGCTGATTTCGACCATCATGAAGAACCCGGCGGTCGATATGGCGAGCATTGCCAACGGCGGTCAGATGACGACTATCGCGTTCGCGCAGATTCCGTACATCGGCCCGACCATTCTGGTGTTCAGCATCATTACGTTCGCTTACTCGACCATCCTCGGCTGGTCGTACTACGGTGAGCGGGCGGCGGAGTATCTGCTCGGCCGAAAGGCGATCCTGCCGTACAAGCTGCTGTTCCTCGCGGTCGTTGTGTTCAGCCCCGTTCTGGCGCTCGACCTTATGTGGTCTATCGCGGACATTCTGAACGCGCTGATGGCGATTCCGAACCTGATCGCGGTGCTTCTCCTGAGCGGCGTCATCGCAAGCGAAACCAGGCACTACCTGAACAACCTCGACGAAGAGGACACGACTGAGTTACCGGTGATTGACCGCTGACGCTTTTCCAGGGGGGACGCTGTCCCCCCTGGATACCCCCCCCTCCTCCGCACGGCGGGCGAAGGCGCCCCGC
>UQVU01000120.1 GCA_900544475.1 uncultured Butyricicoccus sp. | reverse complement strand
CTCGTTTAATCCGCGCACGGCGCGGGAATAAGGTTTAGTGGGCTACGGCCGAAACCTGTCAAGGTGTCCTGTCCCCTTTTGCCCCTCGCCCCGGGAGGGGCGCGTCCCTGCACGCCGCAGCGTGCATTCCCCTCTCCCTCCGAGGGCGAAACTCCCCCGTCCCCGGGAATGGGGACATCTCTCGCCTCCTGCGTCAAGGCCGCAGTATCGGCGGTACCTTTCACACTCTCCCTCGGAGGGAGAAAATAACCGGTGCCCTCGGGAGGGCGGAATCGTTCCGTTTAGGAACGGCTCCACTGCGTACCCTGACGGGTATCCTTGATGGTAACGCCCATGTCCGCCAGCACGCCGCGGATGCGGTCGGCCTCGGCGAAGTTCTTCTCCTTCTTCGCGGCGGCACGCTGTGCAATCAACTCTTCGATCTTCTCGGCGTCCGGGTCAACCGCATCGTCGCGCTTCTGAACCAGATTGAGCACGCCGGTCAGCTCCATGAACAGGTCGTGTGCGGCGGTCAGGAATGCGCGGGTCGCGTCCTGATGTGCGCCGTTGTAGGCGTTGATCTCGCGGGTCAGCTCGAAAATCGCGGACAGCGCATCGGCGGTGTTCAGGTCGTCGTCCATCGCGTCGATGAACTTCTGCTTGTAACCCGTGAGCGCTTCGAGCTTCTCGGTCTCCTCGGCGGTCATGGTGTCGCCAGAGGCCTTCTCGATGCGGAACTCCATGTTGTTTCGCGCCTCGTACAGACGGGCGAGGGACGCCTTGTTCATCTCAAGCGACTCGGCCGAGTAGTTGAGCGGGGTGCGGTAGTGCGCCGACAGCATGAACATACGGATGGTTTCGTAGCCGAACTGCTTCGCGGCGTCGCGAACCATGAAGAAATTGCCCTTGGACTTGGACATCTTCTCGTTGTCGATGGTCAGGAAGCCGTTGTGCAGCCAGTAATGCGCGAAGGTGCAGCCGTTTGCGCACTCGGACTGCGCGATTTCATTCTCGTGGTGCGGGAAAATCAGGTCAAGACCGCCGGAATGGATGTCGATGGTCTTGCCGAGGTACTTGTTCGCCATAGCCGAGCACTCGATGTGCCAGCCCGGACGGCCCTTGCTGCCCCACGGCGTATCCCATGCCGGTTCGCCCGGCTTGGCTGCCTTCCAGACCGCGAAGTCCATCGGGTCCTCCTTGACCTCGCCGACCGAGATACGCGCACCGGCCTGAAGCTCCTCCATCGGCTGATGGCACAGCTTGCCGTACTCCGGGAAGGACTTGGTGCGGAAGTAAACGTCGCCGTTCTCCGCAACGTAGGCGTGGCCGTTCTCGATGAGGCGCTCAACGATGTCGATGATGGCGTCCATGGTTTCGGTCGCGCGGGGATGCACGGTCGCCTTCTTGACGCCCAGGCCCTGTGCGTCCACGTAGTATTCCTTGATATAGCGCTCGGCGATAGTGTTGAAGTCAACGCCCTCTTCGTTCGCCTTGTTGATTACCTTGTCGTCGATGTCGGTGAAGTTCTGAACGAACTCTACCTTATAGCCGCGGTACTCCAGATAGCAGCGCAGCAGGTCGAAAATGATGAACGGGCGTGCGTTGCCGACGTGGAAGTAGTTGTACACGGTCGGGCCGCAGGAATACATCTTTACCTCGCCCGGCGTGATCGGAACAAATTCCTCTTTCTGACGGGTCAGCGTGTTGTAGAGTTTCATGGTTTTTATCTCCTTCTGATGGATTTCAACGGGAAATGAGCGAAAAAAGGGGCAGCAAAAAAACGCCTCCCAAGGGTATCTTTCCCTCGGGAGGCGTAAAGACGCGGTTCCACTCCGATTTTTCACTCGTGCGGCGCGGTAACGGGCGCGTCCCGCGGGGCGTTTGACCCCGATGCTCGGCAGGCGCACTTCGCCGCTCTCTGCGCAAGGCTCTTTCAGCCGGGAAGCCTCTCTCTTTCGCGCACGGACACAAACGGTTACTTTTCCTGCGTCATCGCACAGATAACGATTTTAACAGTATCAGTATAACAATCCCCGGCGGAAAAGTCAAGTTTGACAGGCTTATTAAAGATAATGATAGCGCGTGCGCTGCCGCCACAGGAGGATAACCGACACGACCGCCGCGAGGCCCTCGGCCGCGACCACGGCGAGCCACACGCCGTCAAGGTCGAGCACCAGCGGCAGCAGAATGACCAGACCGCCGCGCAGCAGCAGCGAGCGCAGGAACGAAATGAGGGCGCTCAAAGCGCCGTTGCACAGGGCGGTAAAGAAGGACGAGGCGTAGATATTGATGCCGCAGAACACGTAGCAGAGCGCAAACAGCCGGAAGCCATGCACGGTAAGCTGAAGCAGCTCGGGCGAGTAGCCGACAAAGGCGGCGCACATCGGGCGGCTCAGTCCCTCGCTCAGCACGACCATCGCCGCCGAGGTGAGGAGAACGAGCAGCAAGCTCTTGCGGAACACGTTTTTCAGCTCAGCGTGGTTCTGTGCGCCGAAATGATAGCTGACGACCGGGGCGCTGCCGATGGAGAAGCCGAGAAACGCCGCGACAAAGACGAAATCTACGTACATCATGACCGAGTGCGCGGCGACACCGGCCTCGCCGATGAGGCGCATCAGCTCGATGTTATAGAGAATGCCTACGAGCGAGGAGGAGATATTGCTCATCAGCTCGGACGCGCCGTTGGCACAGGCCTGCACGAACTCGCAGACGTACATCCGGGTCGGAACGAGCCGCAGACCCTGACGGGGACGAACGAAATAGAGGAGCGGGAGCACGCCGCCGACGCAGTAGCCTGCGACCGTGGCCCACGCTGCGCCCGAAATGCCGAGCAGATGGATGAGCACCCAGTCGCCGACCATGTTGGTCACGCCCGAGCCGAGCGACAGGATAAGACCCATGTTCGGTTTTTCCGCGACAACGAGGAACGGCTGGAGCGAGGTCTGGAGCATGAACGGCACGCTTCCGGCGAGCAGAATGCGGCCGTAGGACACGCACGGCTCGATCAGGGCGTCGCTTGCGCCGGCAATCCGCGCGATCGGTTCGACAAAGGCCACGCCGATAACGCTCAGCACGCCGCCCGCAAGCACGACAGCAAAGAGGAACATGGAGAACAGACGGTTCGCAAGCTCGGGCTTGCCCTCGCCGAGGGTGCGGGCGACGACCGCGCTGCCGCCCGTGCCGAGCATGAAGCCGACCGCCGAAATCAGCATCGCGACCGGAAACATGATGTTGACCGCGCTCAGCGCCGCGTCACCGACCAGATTGGATACCAGAAGGCCGTCCACAACGCTGTACAGCGAGGTGAAAATCATCATGACGATGCTCGGCAGCGTGAAGCGGAGCAGTTTTGCATATGTGAAGTGATCAGACAGTTTGATCTGCATGGAAGGAAAGCCTGCCTTTCAGAAATTGACTGATAACAGTATAGTCCGAAGTCGGACTATTGTCAAGAGCCGTTTTTCGCGCCGCGCTTGCATATTTTTCGCGGTTGCGGTATGCTAATAGCGGACAGGAAAACGAACCGAAAACGGCGGCTTTCGTGCCGTCCCCGAAAGGAAGATTTATATGGAAACCAGAAAGATCCCTGCGCGTGCCGACGTTGCGGCGCAGGATAAATGGGCAATCGAAGATCTGTTTGCGACTGACGATGCATGGCGCGAGGCGCTGGCGAAGGCGAAGGAGTTTATTCCGCGCATCACGGCCTTTCGCGGCCATCTGGCGGACAACGGCGAAACGCTGCTGAACTTTTTCCGCCTGGACGATGAAATCAGCCTTGCCTTTGACCCCATCGTGCACTACGCGCAGCGCCGCAGCGATGAGGACACCCGTGTTGCGGCTTATCAGGAGATGGTAGCGCAGGTGACGCGCTTCGCGGTCGAGCTTCAGTCTGCCTCCGCGTTCGAAACGCCCGAGCTGCTTGCAATCGACGACGAAACGCTCGACCGTCTGTACGCCGAAGCGCCCGAACTTGAAAACTACCGCCTGTGCATCGACCGCGTGCGCCGCCGCCGGGAGCACGTTCTCTCGGACAAGGAGGAGGCTATCCTCGCCGCCGCAGGCGAAATGGCGGCAAGCCCGGACGATATTTACTCGATGCTGAACGACGCCGACCTCAAATTCCCGGACGCCATGGATAAGGACGGCAACAAGCATCCCGTCACCCACGGCACCTATATCCCGCTCATGCAGTCCTATGACCGCGTGCTACGCAAGTCGGCGTTCGACTCGCTCTATTCGGTCTACGGCCAGTTCCGCAACACCTCGGCGGCGACGCTCTCCGCGCAGCTCAAGCAGCTGCTCTTCTACGCAAAAGTGCGCAAATATCCCTCGACGCTCGACGCCGCGCTTGACGGCACCGAGGTCCCGACCGAAATCTACCGCAATCTGATCGACGCGGTGCACCGCTCGTTCGCGCCCATGTACCGCTATGTCGGACTGCGCAAAAAGCTGCTCGGTCTGGACGAGCTGCATATGTACGACCTGTACGTGCCGGTGGTCGAGGGCGTTGAGATGAAGTTCACCTTCGAGGAGGCCAAGGAAATCGCCCTCAAGGCGCTCGCGCCGCTCGGCGAGGATTATCTTGCGCTTATCCGCGAGGGCTTCGAGAACCGCTGGATTGATGTCTACGAGAACGAGGGCAAGCGCTCGGGCGCGTATTCCGCCGGTGCGCGTGTGCACCCGTATGTGCTGCTCAACTTCAAGGGCACGCTCGATGATGTATTCACGCTCGTGCACGAGATGGGCCACTCCATCCACTCCTATCTGTCGAACACCCGTCAGCCGACCGCATATCAAGACTACGTGATTTTCGTGGCCGAGGTCGCTTCCACCTGCAACGAGGCGCTGCTGATGGAGTATCTGCTGTCCGTTACGACCGACAAGAAGCAGCGGGCGTACCTCATCAACCACTTCCTCGAGCAGTTCCGCGGCACGCTGTACCGCCAGACCATGTTCGCGGAGTTCGAGCTGGAGGCGAACGAAATGACCCGCCGCGGCGAGGGCACGACAGCCGATGCGCTGTGTGCGCTCTACAAAAAGCTCAACGAGCAGTATTTCGGCCCGGAAATGACCGTGGACGATGAAATCGCGCTGGAATGGGCGCGTATTCCGCATTTCTACTACGATTACTACGTCTACCAGTACGCGACCGGCTACGCGGCGGCCATCGCGCTGTCGCGCCGTATCCTGCGCGAGGGCGAGCCGGCGGTCAAGGACTACCTCGGCTTCCTGTCGGGCGGCTGCTCGGCTGACCCGATTACGCTGCTGCGCGGCGCAGGCGTGGACATGGCGAGCACGAAGCCGGTCGAGGACGCGACCGCACTGTTCGACAGCCTCATCGGCGAAATGGAAGAGCTGATGAAATAAAATTTCCGCCGAAGCGAAAAAACTCTTGACTTTTGGGTGCATACTGTGATAAGATATCAAACAGTCAGCGAGAACATCGCGGACGGAAATATCTCCTGTATGCGCCAGTAGCTCAGCTGGATAGAGTGTTTGGCTACGAACCAAAAGGTCGGGGGTTCGAATCCCTTCTGGCGTACCAGATCAACCGGTTATTTCTTTTGAAGTAACCGGTTTTTCTTATCCTGTCGCAAAACTTCGTTTTGCCGACAAGATGTGTTCTGACGGCGATTTGCGCCGCAAAACACGGGCGTCCGAAAGTTCCCATGCGGCGGCGGGCTGAGGGC
>UQVU01000119.1 GCA_900544475.1 uncultured Butyricicoccus sp. | reverse complement strand
CTCCTTTCCGTTCCTACCTGTCGTGGGATTTCGATATAAACAGCATAATACAAATCGAACAAAAAGTAAAGTCCAATCCGCAGAAAACCGGAGCAAAATCTTTTCCATCGCCGGCATAAACCGGAGAAGGCCGATAAAATGCCGGGGAGAGAGGGTGTAAAACCGTTCTCTCTCCTCTGTCATTTCTTATTTAGCCGCGCAGCTGAGCGCCGAACTCGGTTTCGAGCGCAGAAATTGCGGCGCGCATGGCCTTGTCGCATTCCTCATCGGTGAGGGTGCGGTCGGGCGCACGCATGGACAGCGAGTACGCAACGGATTTTTTGCCCTCCGGAATGCCCTTGCCCTTGTAGACGTCGAACAGCTTAACGCTTTCGAGCAGCTTGCCTGCGGCCTTCTCGACAGCCACCTGCATCGAAGCCGCCGGAACTGCATCATCGACCAGAACCGCGATGTCGCGGGTGGAAGCCGGGAACTTCGGCAGCGGATGATACAGCTTCTCCGGCTCGATGGCTGCGAGCAGCGCGTCCATCTGGAGCTCGGCTGCCAGAACTTCGCCGGACAGGCCGTAGCGTGCGGCAACGGTCGGATGAATGGTGCCGAATACGCCGATCTCCTTGCCATCGATCAGAACCTTAGCGCAGCGGCCCGGGTGATAGGACGGATTGGACTTCTCGGGAGCGAACGATGCGCCCTTGATGTTCAGCTCACGCAGCAGCGCTTCGATCGCGCCCTTGAACTGGAAGAACGACAGACGGCCGTAGGAGCCGAGGGTCAGAATCTTCTCCTCGTGCGGCAGTACGTCCGGGTCAGCCTTGCCGTCCTTGACGGTCGGGGTGTAGATGGTGCCGAGCTCGTACAGCGAAGCGGTCGGGTTGCGGTGCGCATGGTTGTGCGCCAGATTGTCCAGCATGGACGGCAGCACGGTGGTGCGCATGACGCTGAAGTCCTCGCCCAGCGGGTTGAGGATGGTGGTGGAAATGCGGCGCGGGTCGTTCTCGGCCCAGCCGATCATGTCGTAGAACTTGGGGGAGATGAACGAGTGGCTCATGGACTCGTCGAAGCCTGCCTCGCGGCAAACCAGAGCAGCAGCACGCTCCGCCTGCTGGGACGGGGTGAACTCGCCCTGTACCATCTCGCCGGCGTACAGCGTGGTCGGGATCTTGTCGTAGCCGTACATACGGGCAACTTCCTCGGCAACGTCGCACATGCGGTTGATGTCGGTGCGGAAGAACGGAACGATGACTTCGCCGTTTTCTACCTTGAACTCGAGCTTTTCGAGCAGCTTCTGCTGCTCCTCAGCGGAAAGGTCAAGACCGAGCAGTGCGTTCATCTTGTCCGGCTCGAACGGCAGACGCTTGTGGTTCGGGTCGGAGTTGTCAACGTCGATAATGCCGTCGATAACTTCGCCTGCGCCAAGCATTTCGACCAGCTCACACGCACGGTTGACGGCGTCGAGGGTCATGCGCGGGTCAAGGCCCTTCTCGAAGCGACCGGAAGCCTCGGTGCGCATACCGAGCGCCTTTGCGGTGATGCGGACGGTCGCGCCGTGGAAGTTTGCAGACTCGAAAACAACCGTATTGGTGTCGTCCTCAATCTCGGAGTTTGCGCCGCCCATAACGCCTGCAACAGCAACAGGCTTGTCGTTGTCGCAGATGGCGAGCATCTTGTCGTTCAGGTCGTGGTCTACGCCGTCAAGGGTCTGGATGGACTCGCCGTTACGGGCGCGGCGGACAACGATGCGGCCATCGGACAGGCACTTGTAGTCGAAAGCGTGCATCGGCTGGCCGTACTCGAGCATAACATAGTTGGTAATATCAACGATATTGTTGATCGGGCGGACGCCGCAGGCGTGCAGACGCTCGCGCATCCAAGCCGGGGACGGCTCGATCTTGATGTTCTTGACAATGCGGGCGGTGTAGCGCGGGCACAGGTCGGTGTCCTTGACCTCGACCGACATATACTTGTTGATGTCGTCGCCGACGCCCTTGACTGCGGGGGTCTTGACGCTGAACGGACGGTCGAAGGTTGCGGCGGTCTCACGCGCCAGACCGATAACGCTCAGGCAGTCCGGGCGGTTCGAGGTAATCTCGAAGTCGGAAACCCAGTCGTCCAGACCGAGCACCTTCTTGATGTCCTCGCCAACCGGGGTGCCGGCCGGCAGGAACAGGATACCGTTCTCGCACGCATACGGAACGCAGCCGTGGGAGAGGCCCAGCTCCTGGAAAGAGCACATCATACCGTTGGACGGGACGCCGCGCAGCTTGCCCTTGGTGATCTTCACGCCGCCGGGCAGGGTGGACTTGTGCTTTGCGACCGGGCAGATCTCGCCGACGGAGTCGGGCGTTACGTTCGGTGCGCCGGTAACAATCTGAACCGGTTCGCCCTCGCCGAGGTCGAGCTGGCAGATTTTCAGGTGGTCGGAGTCCGGATGGTCAACAACGGAAAGGATTTTGCCGGTGACAACGTTTTCAATCTCCGCGCCGAGGTAGTAGACCTCCTCGACCTTGGAGCCGGACATGGTGAGCTTGGCATCATACTCTTTCGGGGTGATGCCGGTCATATCGGTATAATCCGAAAGCCAAGATAATGGCAACTTCATAGGATATTTCCTCCTTGATGGTATCGCGCCATCAGGCGCGCATGAAATAGAAACAGCCTTGCTGTTTCGTAAAAACGCGGGGCGTGTACCTGCGTTTTTACACCCCGACCCAGCCGCCGTGGGCGGCGTCGTTCGGGTATCGAAAAGCGGTTTCGTCAGGAACCGTTTTTCGTATATAGGGGACTTTTGAAGTCCCCTATAAGCGCGTCAGCGCTTAGAACTGGTGCAGGAAGCGCACATCATTTTCATAGAACAGACGAATGTCGTCGATCTTAAAGCGGCCCATTACCATGCGCTCCAGGCCGATGCCGAACGCGTAGCCGGAGTATTCATTCGGGTCGATGCCGCTCATTTCGAGCACCTTGGGGTGAACCATGCCGCAGCCGAGGATCTCGATCCAGCCCTCGCCCTTGCAGAGCGGGCAGCCTGCGCCGTGACAGCGGTAGCACTGAATATCCATCTCGGCGGACGGCTCGGTGAACGGGAAGTGATGCGGGCGGAAACGAACGACCGTGTCCTCGCCGTACAGCTTCTTTGCGAACAGCTCAAGAATGCCCTTGAGGTCGCTCATGCGGATGCCCTTGTCAACGACCAGACCCTCGATCTGATGGAACAGCGGGGAGTGGGTAGCGTCCACTGCGTCCGAACGGTAAACGCGGCCCGGTGCGATGATGCGGATCGGCGGCTTGCGCTTTTCCATCGTGCGGACCTGCATCGGGGAGGTCTGCGTGCGCAGAACAACGTTGTCAGAAATATAGAAAGTATCCTGCGTGTCGCGTGCCGGATGGTCTTTCGGAATGTTCAGCGCCTCAAAGTTATAGTGGTCAAGCTCGACCTCCGGGCCTTCCGCGATAGAGAAGCCGAGACCGAGGAAAATCTCCTTGAACTCGTCGAGCACGATGTTCAGCGGATGCTTCTTGCCGATGACAACGTCCTCGCCGGGGAGGGTAACGTCGATGGTTTCGGCTTCGAGCTTCTTCTCCAGCGCCGCCTGCTCGATGAGCTTCTTCTGCTTGTCGATGATGGTCTCGATCTCCGCGCGAACGTCGTTAATCAGCTGGCCGACAACCGGGCGCTCCTCTGCGGCGACGTCCTTCATGCCCTTGAGCAGAGCGGTCAGCTCGCCCTTCTTGCCGAGGAACTTGACACGCGCATCGTCGAGTGCACGAGCGTCCGCTGCCGCAGCAAGCTGTTCCTTCGCGGACTGCAAAATACCTTGCAGCTTTTCTTTCATATCAATTCTCCTTTGGAACGTGATGTTCATGCCGGGACGGAAACAAAAAAGCCTTCCGTCCCTCTGCATTTTTTGCAGATATAGGGACGAAAGGCATAATTCTTCCGTGGTACCACCCTGATTTCCGACGCAAATCGGACACTCATTAAACGCCGGTAACGGGGCGTTGCATCGTCTGCGCCTACTGAAAGCGGGTTCAGCGCAGATGCTCGCAGGGGAACTTCGCATCCCGTTTCAAGGCACGGTTTTCAGCCTGCGGCCGCGCTCTCTGGAACGAGAAACATGGGAATGTTACTTTCCTGTTCATCGCATTAGAATATTTATAACAGGACTATTAAACCACACTTTCGGGTAAATTGCAAGAGCTGATTGCAAGATTTAACCTGTTTTCTGTTTCCGGGTGGAAATTTACCACGGGACGAGCCACGGGAAGAACCGCTGCACGCTGATAAATGTCGTGAGCGCACTCAGGGCATTCGCCAGAACCGCATAGAGAACCGGATGCGATTTCGGCCGGCTGCACCGCAGCATTTTGCGGTAGATCAGCGCTTCAACGACCGTAATAACAAGCTCAAGCGGCAGGAAAACGAGATAGCGGTAAAACGGCACGCCGACTCCGGCACACAAGACCGTAACGAGCGTTAAGCCGAGTTGCGTTGCGAAATTCACGCCGAGAAAGACCAGAATGCTGCGTCGGTTCCAGAAACCAAAGAAAAACAGCAGCACGCCCTCTAAAAACAGCGTCGGCAGCAGGGAGGAGAGAAACTGCCCGCAATAGCTGTACCACACATTTTGTTCCTGAACTGCATTGGCGCTGTAATCATAGATGTACGACTGTTGAAGCAGTCTGCGGTGCAGCATCGGGGAAAGGCGTGCGCCGTCCGCGGTCGCGATTACGATGCGGAAGGTATCCGGCACGCCGTGATAGTCGAACGAAAAGTAATCGTCCTCGCTTTGCAGCGAGCCGGTCATCGGAGCGCTTGTGCCGTCCAGCATCGCCAGATGCCACTTCATGCCGTAGTCCTCGCCCTGCGCGGCTTTTTCAAGGATGTCCACGATGTCCGCGCCCAGAGAACTGCGTTCCAGGCGGTTCCACGAAAGGTTGTCGGACAAGTGGCCTGTTTTCTCGTCCGGAACAAGCAGGTCAAGGTAATACGTTTCCTGCGGGGCATTCTGCACCTGTATGCCGATGCGTGGCTTCGGCCCCGTGTCCGCACCGGCTGAAACCGTCAGAAGCGCTATGCACAGAAGAAAGACCGTAAAAATCCGATACTGTTTCCGTTTCATGAGAAGTCCCTCCTTACCTTATATGATATAATTATTATACCATGTCAGGGGGGGAGCACAAGTTACATTACGGAACCGCTTTCGATTTTCGCCGTCCCGCTTGACAAATACTGTTTTTCCCGCTATAATAGCAAGGTAATATCAGAAATGCGGTGAAAAAGAGGAGTATTTCTTCTGTGCGCGTCGAGAGAGAGTGCGGTCGGTGCAAGCACTTCGGCAGGGAGAGAGAAAGTCGCTTTGGAGCAGAACAGCCGAATGTTCGTTAAGCTGTTCCGTCTAACCCGCGTTACGGGGCAACGAGTGCGCGTCTTTACGCGAATTCAGGTGGTACCACGGAGAACCTCCGCCCTGAGCTTTCCGCTCAGGGCGTTTTTTTGTCCCCAAAGACTGCCCCATTTTCCCGTAAATTACAAACGAAGGAGTTTGACAGGATATGAAAAACAACGAAAAGACCATGGAAAAAGTCGTGGCCCTGTGTAAGGGCCGCGGGTTCGTCTTCCCCGGCAGCGAAATCTACGGCGGCTTGGCCAACACCTGGGACTACGGCCCCCTGGGTGTGGAGCTGAAGAACAACGTGAAGAAGGCC
>UQVU01000118.1 GCA_900544475.1 uncultured Butyricicoccus sp. | reverse complement strand
GCAAGGGCCACCTGCTCATCGACGAGGAGGCCGCCGCCGTTGTCCGCGAGGTGTTCACCCTGTTCGCGGAGGGGCACGGCAAGACCGCTATCGCCCGGATGCTCAACGACCGCGGCATCCCGAACCCCACCGAATACAAGCGGCAGCACGGTCTGCGCTACAAGCAGTCCAAGGCGAAAACCGGGACCCTCTGGAAATACTTCGCCATTGCGGATATGCTCGAAAACGAAATCTATATCGGCAACATGGTGCAGGGCAAGTACGGCAGCGTGTCCTACAAGACCAAGCAGAACAAGCCGCGCCCGAAAAGCGAGTGGTACCGCGTTGAGGGCACGCACGAGCCGATCATCGACCGCGCGTTATGGAACCGGGTGCAGGCGCTCCTCGCCCAGAAGGCACGGCCTTTCTCCTGTGGAACGATCGGCCTGTTCGCCCGCAAGGCTCGCTGCGCAAACTGCGGCTGTACCCTGCGCTCCTCCGTAACGAACGGCAGACGCTACCTGCAATGCCCAAACCGCCATGTCGCGAAAAACGCCTGTGCGGGCGCTTTTATCGCGGTAAGCAGGCTCGAACGCCTTGTTCTCGACGAACTCAACCGCTTATCGGCGGAGTACCTCGACAAGGACGAGCTCGAACGGAGCGTTGCGTTTCAGGACGGCCTCGCCGCGCAGAAATCCCGTCTGCTCTCCGATATAGCGTTCTACCGGAAGAAAGCCGCCGAGTACGCCAAAGGCGTCCGGGAGCTTTATCTCGACAAGGTCAAGGGTCTGCTGTCCGAGGGCGACTACATCGAGCTGTCGCACGACTTCACCGCCGAGCGCGGCCGCATGGAGCAGCTGATTGCCGAGGCGCAGCATCAGCTGGACGAAATCGCAGAGAAGCAGGCCGCCGGGGACAACCGCCGCGAGCTCATCGAGCAGTACACCCATCTGACGCACCTCAC
This sequence comes from uncultured Butyricicoccus sp., assembly GCA_900544475.1. Lineage (GTDB taxonomy): Bacteria > Bacillota > Clostridia > Oscillospirales > Butyricicoccaceae > Agathobaculum. Next base: position 4,776 of record UQVU01000118.1, on the reverse strand, counting down.
CCGCCCGGTCGTCGAAACGCTCATCGACTACATCTCGGTCGGCCGCCGCATTCCGGGCACGAAGGACGTCCCCATCGAAATCCACTGGAATTTCTGAACATAGATTGTTCCTGCGCGGTCGTACCATCTGCTGCCATATCCTCCATCAGGTCGGTGATGGGGTCGCCTTTGGACTGGAAGGTCATGGCGCTCCACGGGGTGCCGGAGGCGAACTGCGGATAGACGCCGGTCGTATGGTCCACGAAATAGGCGTCGAAGCCGCCCTCGCGTATCTCCTCGGGCGTAAGATTTCGCGTCAGCTGATAGAGAATGGCGGAAATCATCTCCATATGCGCGAGTTCTTCCGTACCGATGTCTGTGAGGGCACCCTTGCACTCCGCATACGGCATACTGTACCGCTGATTGAGATAGCGCATGGACGCGCCGAGTTCGCCGTCCGGGCCGCCAAGCTGCGCGATAACGATTTTCGCAAGCTGCGGACTGGGGTTCTTTATCTTGACCGGAAATTGCAGGCGTTTGTCATACGACCACATCAGTTATCCTCCCCTTCCCACGGCCACGGGCCGTCAATCCACCGCCAGCGGGCGTCGCTCGCCTCGGTCTCCCGGGCGGTCAGCGGGCCGAAGGCGTCCTCATATTCCTCTGCGGCCTTGTCGAAGGCGGCGCGCATCTCGCGGTAATATTTGAGCGCGGCTTCGCAGTCCGGGTGGCAGTCGAGGTACTCGATGACCTCAACGAGCGCGAAATCGTACATCCGCACGCGGCCGAGCAGCTTTTCCCGTTCGGTCATCGTTCGGCCTCCTCTCCGACAAAGGGCAGGTCGAGCGCCGGAAAAATCGTTCCCCGGCTGAGCGCAAGCGCGGGTTCGTAGGGCGTGCCGAACGGCTGCGGCGGCACGAACGCCATCGCGGGCGCAAGCAGACGCGCCGGTATCTCGGGCACGGTCTGCATCTGGTTCTGGTTCATGCTTTTCTCCTCATTTCGAGCAGTTTCGGAAGGGATGAGCGTTTTTCTCCCCCTCCCGGTGCATTCTATGCCGCGCGGCGCGTCGGGGTGTGTTTTCCCGTGTCAGGGCATAAAAAGAGCAGGACGGCCGCCTCTGCGCGGTTCTCGTCCTGCTTATGCTTATTCGTCTTTCGGTTTCTTCGGGCGGCGGCTGCGGTCGGGTTCCCAGCCGTCGAGCGGATAGCGCTGCATCGCGCCGAAAATGCGCTCGCGCAGTCCCGGCATGGTCTTTTCAAGGCTCGTCAGCAGCTCCTTGATTTCCTGCCGCTTGGTGTTGCCGTCCGCCGGACAGGGGTTATGCACGATGGGCAGCTCATGACGCCGCGCAAACGAGCGCACGAAATACTCCGGCACGTACAGCAGCGGCCGGATGAGGGTAATATCGGCGCGGTCGAGGTACGTCACCGGCTGAAAGCACGAAATGCGGCCCTCGTAGAACAGCGAGAGCATATAGGTTTCGACCACATCATCGAAGTGATGGCCGAGGGCGACCTTGTTGCAGCCTGCGGCCTTCGCGGCCTCGTGCAGCGCCCCGCGGCGCATCTTCGCGCACAGCGCACAGGGGTTCTCCTCGTGGCGGATGTCGAAGATGATAGGGCCGATCTGGGTCGGTATGCGGATGTACTCGATGCCGAGCGAGTCGCAGAGCGCCTGTACGGGCGAAAAATCCATCTCGTCGTAGCCCATTTCGAGGGTGATCGCCACGACCTCGAACTTTTCCGGATAGAACCTGCTCAGCTGCGTCAACGCCACGAGAAGCGCGAGCGAGTCCTTGCCGCCCGAAACGCCGACCGCTACCCGGTCGCCTTCCTTTATCATATGGTAATGGTCCACCGCGCGGCGGACATAAGAGAGCATTTTCTGCATGGTTTCCCCTCTTTTATCTGATTTATATATTATATATACCAGATTTCTCCCATGGGTGCAAATCGAAAAAATGAATTGTGAAGTGAGAAAACGAGAGATTGAGAGAGATTAAGAGAGAAAAAACGAGCAACCATCGGATTTGAGATATTTTTTGAAAATAACGCTTGACTTGCGCGTTCGGATGTGTTTTAATAGATATGCTCGCTGAGAGCGCTGAATAAGTTGTCAAAATAATTTTTTGATAGATATAAACGGAGGAAGAAAACATGTCTACTTTTATGGCAAAGGCAGAGACTGTCGAGCGTAAGTGGTACGTGCTGGACGCAGCTGGCAAGCCGCTGGGCCGCACCGCTGCTACCGCTGCAATGCTTCTGCGCGGCAAGCACAAGACCACCTTTACCCCGCACGTTGACTGCGGCGATTTCGTAATCATCGTAAACGCTGACAAGGCAGTTCTGACCGGCAAGAAGCTCACTCAGAAGTACTACCGTCATCACACCGGCTGGGTCGGCGGTCTGAAGGAAGTTCAGTACAAGACCCTCATGACCGAGAAGCCGGAGTTCGCTATGCAGCTCGCAGTTAAGGGCATGCTGCCGAAGAACTCTATCGGCCGTCAGTCTGCAACCCGTCTGAAGGTATTCGCAGGCGAGAATCACAACCATCAGGCTCAGAAGCCCGAGAACTGGGAAAAGTAAGGAGGAACTAACTGATGTATACACCTAAGAAGGCTTATTTCTATGGCACCGGCAGAAGAAAGTCCTCTGTTGCCCGCGTTCGTCTTTTCCCGGGCGGCACCGGTGAGATCAAGATCAACAACCGCACCATCGACAACTACTTTGGTCTTGAGACCCTGAAGATGGTTTGCCGTCAGCCGTTCGACGTAACCGGCACCGAAGGCAAGTTCGACGTAGAGTGCACCGTTTCCGGCGGCGGCTTCACCGGCCAGGCCGGCGCTATCCGTCACGGCATCGCTCGTGCCCTGCTCCAGGCTGATTCCGATCAGTACCGCGCAGCTCTGAAGGCTGCCGGCTTCCTGACCCGCGATCCGCGTATGAAGGAACGTAAGAAGTACGGTCTGAAGGCTGCACGTCGCGCACCGCAGTTCTCCAAGCGCTAAAATTTCACCACGAAATTTCAAGACCCCGGAAGGATTTCCCTCCGGGGCCTTTTTCTATCTATTGGGAGTTTCTGTGGTGAAAACCGGAGCGTTTTCCGCGAAAGATCCGCATTTCCCCGTCAATCCCCCTCTCACCTCATAAAGACACACACCGTCGCGGGCAGCGTATACGCCATCACGCACAGCTCGCGCAGCACGCCCTCCTTGTTGCCGAACATCCCGAACGGCGAGCCGCTCGGCTGCATACCCTTTTATAAATTATTTTCTGATTGGGTTTACGAACCATTTTAAGACCCGATACGAAACCGTTAATTTTGTGACTTTCTCTGTCTGCCGTCCTGTTTTTGCACATTTTTTGCACAGATTGACGGGCAACTTCTCTTTTCTTTTCGCTGTTTTTCTGGTATACTTATTCTATATGAGTACAGACGAGGCTGTGGTCTCGCCCCTGTTCGATGCAGGAATTGCCCCCGGAGAAAACGCTTTTCCGGGCGGCTGAATAGATTTCGCCGTTCATGGAAATATTGAGATAACGGCGGCGCATTACACGAAAAAATGGGGAACAAGCATGAAAGAGAACAATTTGGTCATTACCGGCATGGGAGCCGTAACGCCGATCGGCATCGGCGTCAGTGAATACTGGAACGCGCTCAAGGAAGGAAAATGCGGCGTCGGCAGAATCACCCGCTTTGACGCGAGCGAGATGCCCGTACAGATCGCGGCGGAGCTGAAGGACTTCGACCCGACCGCCTATATGCCCAAGACACTCGCGCGCACGATGGACCCGTTCATGCAGTTCGCTTTCGTCGCGGCGGAGCAGGCCATCGCGGACAGCGGCATTTCCATCGAGAGCGAGTCCGACCGCGTCGGCATCGTCATGGGCACCGCCATGGACGGCGTAACGACCGTTGCGCAGACGCAGGCGGCCTTCGATGAGGGCAAGCGCGTCGGCCCGCGCTTCGTTCCGATGACCATCGGCAATATCGCGGCGGCGCAGATCGCCATCGCCCACGGCATCCACGGCCCGAGCCTGACGCTCAACACTGCGTGCTCGGCGGGCGGCGACGCCATCATGACCGCAACCATGCTGCTGAACTCCGGCGAGGCGGACGCGGTTCTGGCGGTCGGCGGCGAGAGCATCCTCTGCCCCATCGTGGTTTCCGGTCTGGCGCAGGCCAAGGCGCTTTCGCGCCGCAACGACGACCCCGAGCAGGCCTGCCGTCCGTTCGACGCGGACCGCGACGGCTTCGTTATCGGCGAGGGCGGCGGTGCGCTGCTGATTGAAACCGAGGAGCACGCCAAGGCGCGCGGCGCGACGATTTACGCCCGTCTGGTCGGCTGGGCGAACACCTCGGACGCGCATCATGTCACCGCTCCCTGCCCGGACGGCGAGGGCGCATCCCGCTGCATGAAGCTCGCGCTCGCACGCGCCGGCATGCAGCCGTCCGACATCGGCTACATCAACGCGCACGGCACCTCGACCCCCCTCGGCGACAAGGCTGAAACCCTTGCGGTCAAGGCGGTATTCGGCGGCCGCGAGTCCGCGCCTCCGATGTCCTCCACCAAGTCCGCCACCGGTCACCTCATGGGCGCGGGCGGTCTGACCGAGGTCATCGCGTGCGTCATGGCGGTCCGCGAGGGCGTGCTTCCACCGACCCTGCACCTCGATACCCCCGACCCGGACTGCGACCTCGACTACGTGCCGAATACCGCGCGGCAGGCGGATATTTCCGCAGCAATGAGCAACTCTCTCGGCTTTGGCGGCCAGAATTCCAGCATTATTGTTG
>UQVU01000117.1 GCA_900544475.1 uncultured Butyricicoccus sp. | reverse complement strand
CTCAATGCCCTTCATCTCGGTTTTCTGCGTGACTGTGAGCGAGCCGAGGTTCCGCGTGTAGCTGTCGCGATTGCTCAGAATATCGTTACTGAGAGACAGCAGGCTCAGCTTTTCGTGCGGCAGACCGTAGGCATAGAGCATCATGGTCTTGACGTCCGTGCCCGGCACATAGCCAACAGCCTCCACGTCCATCTCTACGTGCATCTCGACCGCCGTCACATAGCCGTCCGCGTCGGTTTCGACCGTGCAGACCGGCTGCTCCTCGCGGGCGTTTTGGAGCGTTATGACTATCCCCTCCGTGCCGGAGTCTTCCCCGAGCGTGCCGTCCGGGCGCACGATTCTGCCCCACTGGTGGTAGCGCTGCATCTCGTTGCAGTTGTCCACGTACTGCGAGAGCGTCATTCGTCCGCGGTTGTGCGGCAGCGAAGCGTGCAGTCCGACGCCGAACGACGCGCCGTAAACGAGCGCGGCCGCGAGAATAAACGCCGGCACGCGGTACCACTTCATTTTTGTCTCGCGCATCACGATGCGGCAGCCGTTTTCCTCGTCCCAGGGCATTTCCTCACGCTGACACAGCTGATAGTTTTTCCACAGCTTGTAAATGATCCAGAGTGGGAGATACCAGCCCATGCCGTCCGTGTAGACCAGCCATGTGCGGGCGAAGGCGGTGCGGTACGCGATTTTCTCGCCGTTTTCCGCCCGGACGCGCAGACCGAACAGCCATTTGCCCGGCGTCGTGCCCCAGAAGTGCAGCAGCACCGGCTCGATGAGCAGCATCAGCAGCACGCCGACCGCCGTATCAACCAGCGTAAACAGCCAGCCCGCGTAAAACTCGCTGCCGAGGTTCAGGCGGAAGATGCACCGCGCTACGGCGTTCCAGAGCAGACCGTAAATCAATAAATCGAGCCACCGCGCCGCGTACCGCCGCCACGGACAGGGCGCAGAGAGCGTCAGCATTTCGGGCGCGTCTGCGAAAAACATACTCATAGAAATCCCTCCTTTGCATTCTCTATCCTGCTTCCAGTATAGCAGAACAGGAACGCAAAAGATATTGCTGTTTTGCACAAGCAGCGCATCCAGTTGTTGTAAAAGCAGACAAAAGCGCGACGGATTTCTCCGTCGCGCCGTGATTTGCCATTGCCATTCGTCCGTACCGGCTCCGCAGGGCGGGGTGCCCTCACCCCGCCGCAGATGCAGTCGTCTGAAACAGCGACATTTTTCGCCCGATTATTTAATTTCTTCGACCGGAATGCTTTTCAGCAGTTCGCTCGGGCCGCAGCCGGAGCACTTCGCGCAGTCGTGCATGCACGCCATCGGGTCATCCGGGTCCTCCTCGCGGCCAATCTCGAGCAGGGTCGGGTCGCCCTGCTTCTCGCCCACGAGGAACTTCGCGACCGCTTCCTCCGCCGCGCCTTCGCAGCCGGGCACGAGCAGCACGCCGATCATTTCGAGCGCGTTGCGGATGGCGAGACCGAGCGAGCCGCAGATGAGCACATCGATCTGCTCCATGCTTGCGAGCTTGATGAGGTCGGTCGTCGAGGTGCCGGGCACCTCCGCCATGTGCTTGCTGACCGGCTCACGGCCTTCGGTCGTGACGATGAGTACCTGACGGCACGAGCCGAGGTTGGCCGCGATCTGACCGTTGTCGTATGCTACGCCGATATTCATGCGAGGCCCTCCACGGTCGTCAGTGCGCCGGAAAGTGCGTCAGGCAGCTTTGCGTCCTCGATGCGTCCTGCGTCTACGGCTTCCGCGAGCTTCGGGTCGATCGGGAGCTTGGCCAGAACGGGCAGCTCGTAGTGCGCCGCAACTTCGTCCACGTGGCTCTCGCCGAATACCGAAATGTGCTTGCCGCAGTCCGGGCACTCAAGATAGCTGTAATTCTCTACGATGCCGAGCACCGGAATGTTCATCATCTTCGCCATCTTGACCGCCTTGCCAACGATCATGGAGACCAGGTCCTGCGGAGAGGTGACAACAATGATGCCGTCTACCGGCAGGGACTGGAATACGGTCAGCGGAACGTCGCCCGTTCCGGGAGGCATATCGACAAACAGGAAGTCAACGTCGTCCCAGACAACGTCCGACCAGAACTGCTTGACGGTCTCCGCGATGATCGGGCCGCGGTAGATAACCGGATCGTCTTCGTGGGGCAGGACGAGGTTAATGGAAATCATCTGAACGCCGCCCTCGCTGCGCGCCGGGATAATGCCCTCCTCGCAGCCTTCAAGCTGGCCGTGTACGCCGAACGTCTTCGGGATGGACGGGCCGGTAATGTCGGCGTCCAGCACGCCGCAGGTGTAGCCCTTGCGCGTCATGCCGACCGCGAGCATCGAGGTCAGCAGGCTCTTGCCTACGCCGCCCTTGCCGGAAACAACGCCGATGACCTTGCGGACGGTGGCCGCCTTGTTAGCCGCGACCTTGAGGCTCTTCTCGCCGCCGCAGTTCGACGAACAGCTGTCGCAGTTGTGCGAGCAACCCATATTGAAACATCTCCTAACATATCGTTTCTTGCTATGTTACAGTATACCCTATTCCTCTCTTTTTCGCAAGCGCAGGAACGCTTTTCTTTTCCCGGAAAACGGGAACAGACACCGTCACGCCGGGGGAAGCGAAAACGGTGCCTGTTCGTTCAGTATACAGATTTGAAAAAAGGGGGTAAAAAAGAGAAATAAAAAAGATCGGTAGGTTGCCAGTCACGGGGTTGCGGCTTCCCTTGCTGACAATGTTAGTATACCGCACCTGCGCCTTTTATGTGTGAACAGTTTTTGAACAGTCTTTGAAAGATTTTTAACGCTGCATCCGACTCTTGAGCATACGGATGTCGTCACCGAAAAAGCGCAGCTGCTTGAACTCGCCGAGCAGGCGGGACGCCACGGCGGGCGAATAGCGTTTTTTCAGCTCGTCCGGCAGCAGGTTGGTGTTGACGATCATCGGGCGATGCGCCATCAGGCGGTTGTTGATGAGGTTGTAGAGGGCGGAAACCGTGAACGCCGTGCCCATTTCCGTGCCCATATCGTCGATGATCAGCAGGTCGGCGCGCTCATACCGCGCCGCGCGTTCCGCCGCCGCCGCACCGTCACCCGTGCCGAATTTGATGGTTTCGTAGGCGGCGATGATGTTGATTGCAGTGTCGTAGGCGACCGAGAAGCCGCGTGCGGAAACCGCGTCCGCGATGCAGGTCGAGAGGAAGGTCTTGCCGAGGCCGGTCGAGCCGTACATCAGCAGATTGGGCGAGCTTTCTCCGAACTCCTTCGCGTATTTCTTGCACTCGTACAGATTATCTTCCATGTTTTCGCGCGGCGAATCCTTCATGTTCGGGTCCATGCGCGTGGAGTAGTAGCCGAGGTTGAACTTGCCGAAATTCTGGTCCTCGATGGGCAGCACGGACGACAGCTGCTCCTTGAGCAGACGGGCATAGCGGCGCTTGACGCACTCGCAGGTCGCCGCGCGCTCGTAGCCGGTGTCGCCGCACTTTTCGCACAGCGGCTTGTTCGTCAGCCAGTCGGACGGCAGTCCCATGCCGCGCAGCAGACGCGAGCGCTCTTCCTGAAGGCTGAGGTTGCGCTCACGCAGCGAGGCGATTGCCTTTTCGGGGTCGCTTCCCTGTTCGAGCGCCGCGCGGAGCACCTGAATGGCGGTTGCGGAAAGCTCACGGTCGATAGCGCGGATACGGGGCTCCTTTGCGTAGACGTCGCGGCGTCGTGCCTCCATGGCGTCCTCGTGGGCCTCGCGGTCGCGTTCGAGCTTTCTCCGTGCCGCCGCAAGCAGTTTCTTATCATAAGCCATTCGCTTCCGCCTCCTTTCGTTTGCGTCTGATTTCCTTTTTCTGTTCGAGCCATGCCTGCTCCCAGTCCGCGAGCGTGCCGCTGTCGGTCGGCTGCGCCTCGGTCTGGCCGACGGCCGCCGCCGTGCTGCGGCTCTCCGGCTCGAGCGCGGTGATTTCGCTGAGGGCGTGCACGCCGCTCTCGTCCCAGCGGCGCAGAATGCCGAGCGTGTAGTCGAGGCTCCTGTGGCCCTGATGGTTCTCCGTGCGGCGGACGGCCAGCTCGACCGCCTCCGCCGGGAAGCCGTGCGCGAGCGCAAAGCGGCAGACGCGCTGCTCCTTGGGGGCCGGCTGCGCCGGGTCGGCGCCGAGAGCGCGGTAAACCGCCTCAACAAACGGCTTTTCGCCCACGCGGCGTGCAAGATACTGCTGTGCGTCCTGCGCGTTGACGATGCCCATGTCCGCCCACTGGTAGGTTTCGCGCTTGATGTCGGACAGGCGGACCTCGCCTTTTTCGTTTTTGAGATAGCTGAGCAGCTCGATGATCGCGCCGCCGTCCAGACCGAGGTGGTCATAGGCGGTCAGCAGGCTGCGCAGCATTCCCTCGGTGAGGGCACGGCCGAAGGCGTTTTCCGCGGCGTCACACACGGCGGAGAATTCGCTGTCCTCGTTTCTCGCGCGGCGCAGCTCGGCCGCCGTGTACTGCGGCGCGGCATTTTCGGCTTTTTCGGCGGCTTTGGTCTGCGAGGCAGGCGTAGACAGGTTGTTGAGCGTGAACGCGGCGCGTTCGTAGCGCTCCTCGGAGAGATGCAGCGCCCGCGCGGCCGTCCGGCCGTCCACCTCGCCATGGCGCAGGATATATATGTACAGAAGCGCGGCGTCGCCGTCCCCGACCGCAATCAGCTTGTCGAGCGTATCGCACCGCGCCACGCGCAGCTCGCCCTCGGGCAGCAGCACAGAGGTCATAGGCTTGTCCTTTCCTTTCGTTGTTTTTTCTTTGCATTCCATTATAGCACAGTTCCCCTGTGTTTTGAAAGAGGAAGAATTTCGTTCCGGGGAGATAGATGGGCAAAAGAAAAATGACCGCTCCACCCTGCAAAGTAAACGGTCATTTTTCCCGGCAAAACCACGAGAAGTCTGCGTCTTATTCAGTTCTGCATTATGCTCATAGCTTTTGCCGCCCTGATTTTTCAGATAAGCAAAAGAAAATAACTGTCCCCTACTCCAATAGCGCGGTTATTTTCTTAACCCATTGCTGGGCGTAATCGTATATCGGTTACATTTTCATTATAGCAGTTCTGTGCGGTTTGTCAACGCTGTGTTATTTCATCTTTCTGCTAATTCATCTAACGAAATTTGCAGTATGCGGGCAATTTCACGCAATTCAAAATCCGCAATAAAGCGTTTCTTGCATTCTATGCGACTGATAGCTTTCTGATCCAAGTCTATGCCACAGACCTGCAATCTCGCTGCCAATTCAGCCTGTGAAATATGCTTTTGCTTACGCAAAACTCTAATTTTCTCACCGCATATATTTGCTTTTCCATTATAGTCATAAATTTTCATAGAATAAGTTTTACCGTAAAGATGAGTATTTTTCTTGACTATATCATTTTTACGGAGTAAACTTATACCAAAGATGCCTAACTTTTATATTACGGTTTAGGAGGAGTATGAAATGAAAAACAAAATGCTTATGCGATTTGCTGCCGTGGCATTAGCAGCAGGAATGTGCATCAGCGGCGCAGGTGCAACGTACTTTTCAGATGTATCTTCCAATGCATGGTATTACGATGCTGTTACTAAATGTTCCAATTACGACCTGATGCATGGATATGAAAACGGAACATTCCGCCCGAGCGCAACCATGACACGCGCAGAATGTGCTCAGATTTTGGCTAATCTCAATCCCGAATGGCGTGCAGAAATTATTTATTATGATGTAAATTATAGCAAGTGGTACTGGAACACCGTTTCTCACTACGGCGATTATATG
>UQVU01000116.1 GCA_900544475.1 uncultured Butyricicoccus sp. | reverse complement strand
GCATAGTGGCCGGTGACCACATATTCCATGCCGTGGGCCTGCGCCCAGCTCAACAGATGGTTGAACTTCATGTATTTATTACAATCAATGCAGGGGTTTGGGGTGCCGCCGGCCTCATACACCCGGACAAACTTCTCGATGATCTGTTCCCGGAAGTCGGCGGTGAAGTCCAGCACCTCGTAAGGGATATCCAGGGCAAAGGCCACCTCGGCGGCGTCCTCGATGTCCTTTTCCGAGCAGCAGGTGCGGAAATTGCACGCGCCGAGGTCCTCGTTGCGGTACAGGCGCATGGTCGTGCCCATGCACTCGTAGCCCTGCTCACGCATGAGAAAGGCCGCGCACGAGCTGTCCACGCCGCCGCTCATCGCGATGAGCGCACTCTTTTCGTTCATTAGCTGTCCCTCCTCGGGGAAGAGTATCGTATTTTTTTATTCTAACATACAGCCGCCGGATTTACAACCATGCGTGCCTTTTCTTATTGCACAGGGCGGAAAGATAGAAAAAGGGGCCCCGGGGGGCGCTCGTTGCCGGGAAAAAACGTTTTCGCGACAGTTATTGGAGCAAGGTACGGGAATCGAACCCGCCTCTGTGGCTTGGGAAGCGACCGTTCTACCGATGAACTAACCTTGCATATCCGCTGCCCGCGGTGAAACGGACAGCAGTATTATTATAACGGTTTTTTCTCCGCCTGTCAAGTGAGTTTTAGCCCGGCGGCCAGGTCATGTCGCGGCCGGAGAGCACGTGGAAGTGCAGGTGGAACACACTCTGACCCGCCTGTTCTCCGATGTTGGAGACCACGCGGAAGCTGTCCATGCCGCGCTCCTTGGCAATCTTCGCAATGACCTCAAAGCAGTGCGCCACAACCGCGCTGTTGGACGCATCAACGGCGGCCACAGACTTGATGTGCTGCTTCGGGATAACGAGAAAGTGGGTCGGCGCCTGCGGGTCGATGTCGTTGAATGCGTAGCAGACATCGTCCTCGTAGACCTTGCTCGACGGGATTTCGCCCGCCGCGATTTTACAGAACAGACAATCCTCCAAGATATATCGCTCCTTTCCGAATGGGGCGGCGCAGTGCTGTCCGCGCCGCCTTTTTCCTTATTTGAATGCCTTACAGCATTGCGTCAACGATATTGTTTACCGCCTCGAGCGCTTCTTCGAGCTTTGCGGGATTCTTGCCGCCTGCCGTTGCGCTGTCCGGACGGCCGCCGCCGCCGCCGCCAACGATCTTCGCGACTTCCTTGATGATCTTGCCCGCGTGTGCGCCCTTTTTGACGGCGTCCGCGCCGCAGACGCAGAGCAGGCTTACCTTCTCGCCGTTGACAGCGGAGAGAACGGCTACCATGTTCGGCTTCTTGGCCTTGATGTCGTCGCCCATGGTGCGCAGCATATCGGCGGAAGCATCGTCGAGCTTGGTCGCAACGACCTCTACGCCCTTGACGTCGCGGGATACGTTAAAGAGGTCAACCATCTGCATCGCAGCAACCTTAGCACCCAGCTTTTCGAGCTTCTTGTTCAGTGCACGTGCGTCGCTGATCTGCTGCTCGATCTTGGCAGCGAGCTCGTTCGGGTTGGTCTTGAGGGCGGCAGCCGCCTCGTTCAGAACAGCCTGACGGTCGTTCATCAGAGCCAGAACTGCCTTGCCGGTAACGGCCTCGATACGGCGGACGCCGGCTGCAACGGAAGCCTCGCCGATGATCTTGAGCGAGCCTGCCTTTGCGGTGTTGTCGAGGTGAGTACCGCCGCACAGCTCGATGGAGTCGCCGGCCTGTACGACGCGGACGGTCTGGCCGTACTTCTCGCCGAACAGCGCCATAGCGCCCTTCTTCTTCGCCTCATCGATCGACATTTCCTCGGTAACGACCGGGCTGCCTGCGAGGATGGCGTCGTTGACCAGATCCTCGACCTTCGCCAGCTCCTCGGGAGTCAGCGCCGCGAAGTGGGTGAAGTCGAAGCGGATGTGGTCGTTTGCGGTGTAGGAACCTGCCTGCTCTACGTGGTCGCCGAGCACCTTGCGCAGCGCCTTCTGGAGCAGATGGGTGGAGGTATGCGCACGGCAGATCGCCTGACGGTAAGCCGCGTCAACAGAAGCCGTTACCTCGTCCTCAACGGAAAGCTCGCCCTCGGTGACAACACCGATGTGCATATACTTGCCGTCCTTGGTCTTCTGAACGTCGGAAACACTCATTGCGCCGCTCTTGCCGGTAATCGTGCCGTGGTCGCCGATCTGGCCGCCCATTTCCGCGTAGAACGGGGTGCGGTCGAGAACAACGGTGATCTTCTCGCCCTTGGCGGCCGCGCCGGAAACCTCGCCCTCGTTTACGATGGCAAGGATCTTTGCGGACTCCTCGAGGGTGTCGTAGCCGTCGAATGCGGTCTTGATGGACTTGTCGAGACCCAGATCCTCGCTCTGCCAGCCGAGGTCGCCCATCTTCTTGCGGTCCTCACGGGCACGCTCGCGCTGCTCGTTCATCAGGCGGTCGAATTCCTCGCGGCTGGTGGTCATGCCCTGCTCCTCAAGAACCTCGAGGGTCAGGTCGATCGGGAAGCCGTAGGTGTCGTACAGCTGGAATGCGTCCGCAGCGGACAGCTCCTTGCCGTCGGAGGAGGCGATCTTGTCATTCAGGATAGCAAGGCCGCTGTCGATGGTCTTGTTGAAGCTGGCTTCCTCGTTCTCGATGACCTTGTGGATATACTTCTGCTTTTCAACCAGCTCGGGGTAAGCGCCGCCGGACTCCTTGATAACGGTGGAAGCGACGTCGGACATAAACGGCTTGTCGATGCCGAGCAGCTTGCCGTGACGAACGGCGCGGCGCAGCAGGCGGCGCAGAACGTAGCCGCGGCCCTCGTTGGACGGGATAACGCCGTCGCAGATCATCATGACGGTGGAGCGGATGTGGTCGGTGATAACGCGCAGGGAAATATCGGTCTTGTCGCTCTCGCCGTAGTGCTTGCCGGCGATTTCGGAAACCTTGTTCGTGATGTTGCGCACGGTGTCAACATCGAACAGAGAGCCGACGCCCTGTACTACGCACGCCAGACGCTCGAGGCCCATGCCGGTGTCGATGTTCTTCTGCTTCAGCTCGGTGTAGTTGCCGTTGCCGTCGTTGTCGAACTGGGAGAATACGTTGTTCCAGACCTCCATGTAGCGGTCGCAGTCGCAGCCGACCGTGCAGCCCGGCTTGTGGCAGCCGAATTCCTCGCCGCGGTCATAGTAAATCTCAGAGCACGGACCGCACGGACCGGAGCCATGCTCCCAGAAGTTGTCCTCCTTGCCGAAGCGGAAGATGCGCTCGGGCGCGATGCCGATCTCCTCGTTCCAGATTTTGAACGCCTCGTCGTCGTCCACGTAGATAGACGGATACAGGCGGTCGGGGTCGATGCCGACCCACTCGGGGCTGGTCAGGAATTCCCAGCTCCAGTGAATGGCCTCGCGCTTGAAGTAGTCGCCGAAGGAGAAGTTGCCCAGCATCTCGAAGAAGGTGCCGTGGCGTGCGGTCTTGCCGACGTTCTCGATGTCGCCGGTACGGATGCACTTCTGGCAGGTGGTGACGCGGTGGCGCGGCGGCTCCTGCTCGCCGGTGAAAAACGGCTTCATCGGCGCCATGCCGGAGTTGATGAGCAGAAGCGACGGGTCGTTCTGCGGGATGAGCGAAAAGCTCGGCAGGCGGAGATGACCCTTGGTCTCAAAGAACTTGAGGTACATCTCGCGCAGCTCATTTAAGCCTCTGTACTGCATAGGATTTATTCCTCCAAATAAAAATTAACAATGAAAAGAGAACCGAAAAGCACCAGAGAAAACAAAAAAGCCTCCGCCCGGACTGTCAAGGGCGAAAGCATGCTTCCACGGTACCACCTTGATCTGCACGCAGATTGCTCCGTGTGCATCTCGGTGATCCGTTATCGGGGATCGGGCGGCCGACTCGACGCCGGCTGCTCGGAAGTGGCTGTTTTCCGCACCGGACAAGGACTTGCAGCGAATGTCCTCTCTCTGAAGAACGGCGGATGGAAAACTCGTTTCCTCATCGCATTTTCAGTATTTGCTTATCTATTATGACACCAATCTTTCCGCTTGTCAACAGGGGCGGCGCGAAAAAATTTCACGCGAATTGACCAAACGAGGTCAATTTTTCCCGCGTTCCGGCCTATATATGAAGGGGTACCTTCGGAAAGGGGGAGGCTCACATGAGCATTCCGTTCAAAGAAGCGCGGGCGGAGAACTTCCGCGCGGCCTCGCGTCGGCCGTCCGACATCTGCTATCTCGTTATTCATTTTACCGCGAATGACGGGGACAGCGCGAAAAACAATGCGGACTATTTTGCGCGGGAAGCACCGGGCGCGTCAGCGCATTTCTTCGTTGATGAAAGGGAAATCTGGCAGTCGGTGCAGGAAAAGGACATCGCGTGGCACTGCGGCACGAGGGGGATGTACTTCCATCCGTACTGCCGCAATGCCAACAGCCTCGGCGTCGAGCTGTGCAGCCGGAAGCGGGGCGAAAAGTATTATTTCGCGCCCGAAACGGTGAAAAACGCGCAGCAGTTCGTCCGCTCGCTGATGAAGCGCTACGGCATCCCGATGGAGAACGTCGTGCGACATTACGACGTCACACACAAAAACTGCCCCGCGCCGTTTGTCGAGGACGCGGGCGCGTGGCAGAAATTCAAGGCAGGTCTGATGGAACAGGCAAAGGAGGATAATATGACAGAAAAACAGGTAAAACAGCTGATCGAGCAGTCGAAAACGGTTTTCGATACCGAAGAAGCTGTCCCGGAGTGGGGACGAGCGACCATAGAGAAGCTGACGAAGCGCGGCCTGCTGCGCGGCGAGGACGGAAAGCTCGCCCTCACCGAAGAGATGCTGCGCGTGTTCGTGGTGCTCGACCGAGCGGGCGCGTTCGGGGCGTAGTTACGGCGTGTTGAGGTCCCAGTCGATGGGTTCGACGCCGCAGCTTCTCAGATAGTCGTTGCACATCGAGAAGTGATGGCAGCCGAAAAAGCCGTTGTACGCGGAAAGGGGGGAGGGATGCGCGGCCTCGAGCACGAGGTGCTGCGGCGCAGTGATGAGCTTGGCCTTGCTGCGCGCGTTGCCGCCCCAGAGCAGGAAAACGATCGGCTGCTTGTGGTCGTTCAGCTTTTCGATCACGTGGTCGGTGAAGGTCGTCCAGCCGAGGTTCTTGTGGCTGTTCGCCTGTCCGGCGCGGACGGTGAGCGTGGTGTTGAGCATGAGAACGCCCTGCTTTGCCCATTTGGTGAGCGTGCCGTCCTTGGGCGGCTCGATACCGAGGTCGCTTTTCAGCTCCTTGAAGATGTTCTGGAGGCTCGGCGGCAGCTTGACGCCCGGCTGCACGGAAAAGCAGAGGCCGTGCGCCTGACCGGGGCCGTGGTAGGGGTCCTGCCCGAGAATGACCGCCTTGACCGAGGAATACGGCGTCAGGCGGAGTGCATTAAAGATGTACTCCATCGGCGGATAAATCGTGTTTTCGGCGTATTCCTGCTTAAGAAAGTGGCGGATGCGCTTGTAGTAGTCCTGTTCGAACTCGCCGGCGAGGATTTCGTCCCAGTCGTTGCCAAAATGAACCATAGGTAAACTCTCCTGATTATGTAATCGTTGATACCATGATAAAACGCAGATGCAGTGCTGTCAAGAGAAAGAAAAAACGCCCTCTGAGGCAGATCGCGAACGCCCCGCCGTTCCTGCAACTTGTTGCAGCAGGCGAGAAATACCCACAATCCGACGCTGGAATTTTCGCCCTCGGAGGGCGGGGCATTGCCGCCTCCCGGCGGCGGGGGGCAAAAGGGGACAGGACACCAAGGTTTCCTATCCCCTCTTGCGACTCCCCAAC
>UQVU01000115.1 GCA_900544475.1 uncultured Butyricicoccus sp. | reverse complement strand
TTTAAGCAGGGTGTCTGGGTTTGCAATATGTGGTGCAAGCCGCAAGACATTATATATAAATAACTAAAATTCCAATTCTCCGTGCGGGTGACAGGTTGAGCGCTGTTTCTCGCAAGGGGAATTTTCTTTTTCACAAAATAATGACGTAACGCAAAATTTTTCCTACAATAAAACAAAGGCAGTACTGCAATTCGATGAACGAACGGGGGCAGTACTGCCTTTCATTATTTTAGGAGGAAATACATATGGAAAATCAGATGTACGGATACATTCGTGTATCCACACGGGAGCAGAACGAGGACCGGCAGGTGATTGCGATGCGGGAATTCGGCGTGCCGGACGGCAACGTGGTGACTGACAAGCAGTCGGGCAAGGACTTTGCACGGCCGGGATATCTTCGGCTGCTCAGAAAATTGAAGCCGGGCGACACGCTTGTGCTCAAGAGCATTGACCGGCTGGGACGCAATTATGATGAAATTCTCGAACAGTGGCGCCTTCTGACCAAGGAGAAGCGCGTAGAAATCGTTGTGCTCGATATGCCTCTGCTGGACACGCGGCAGGGCAGAGATCTGATGGGTACGCTGATTGCGGACATTGTGCTTCAGCTGCTGTCCTATGTCGCGCAGACCGAGCGGGAGTTCATCCGTCAGCGGCAGGCAGAGGGAATCGCGGCCGCCAAAGCGAGAGGTGTCCGGTTCGGGCGCAAGCCGAAGAAACGTCCGGAAGAGTACGAGCGCCTGCGGGAAGAATGGCGTGCCGGACGGATTTCGGCGCGTGCGGCGGCGCGTCAGCTCGGTGTCGCGCACCGGACTTTTATGAAGTGGGTCGAACAGGATTCTTTAGATTGTTGAGAAAAGTACAATTTTATGCTCAGCACGTTAAAATTCGTCCAATCACCGTTTGTTCCATTATTACTTTTACAATTATACCAAAAAATTCTCTAAACTACAAGCATTTCATAGGTTATTAAACTGTACTATTATCACCGATTTTGACAATGAAAATGCGAGGTTTAGCGAATGGAAACACGCAGCTTTTACTATTCCTGCATACCGGAAACTGAGCGCAGCGCCCAGATTGACCGCTTTCGGGCGTGGGGAGCGCGCGATGACGAGATGTATATCGACGTGCGCGACAATAAAAAATCCAGCCGCAGCAGCCTGGCCATGCTCAAGCAGAGCGGCCTGCGGGAAGGGGATCGGTTGACCGTTCCAACGCTGTACTGCCTCAGTGATTTGAAGAAAGGGCTTGCCGATGAGCTCGGCTGGCTGCGGCGGCATGGAATTCAGCTCCGCGTCGCGGATATTCCGATGACTATGTGCTGCGCAGACGAAAAAGAGCAGAAACTTGCGAGCGAAATGCTGTATCAGGTGGTTGATGCGACCGTGCTGAAGGAACGTGCGCACAGCCGGCAGAAGCAGAGCGAAGGCATTCGTGCGGCGAAGAAGAAAGGCGTGCATATCGGCCGCAAGCCGATGGAGCGCGGCGCGGAGTTCGAGGCGCTAAAGCAGCAGTGGCAGCGCGGCGAGGTTTCGCTGCGCGAGGCCGGCCGCCGCCTCGGCGTGTCGCATCAGACGTTTAAGAAGTGGGTCAGCGAAGAAAAAGAAACGTGAGGACGATTTATGAAAGGCATAATCCTAGCCGGCGGCAGCGGAACGCGGCTTTACCCCTTGACCATGGTAACGAGCAAGCAGCTGCTACCGATTTACGACAAACCGATGATTTATTATCCGCTTTCCACGCTGATGCTGGCAGGAATTCGCGATATTCTGATCATCTCGACACCGACTGACCTGCCGAATTTCGAGCGTCTGCTCGGAGATGGCAGCCGCTACGGTGTCAATCTGTCGTACAAGGTACAGCCGTCTCCGGACGGCCTGGCGCAGGCGTTTACGCTTGGCGAGGAGTTTATTGGCAATGAACCGTGCGCGATGGTGCTCGGCGACAATATTTTCTATGGTGCCGGTCTGGGTGACCATCTGAAAAAGGCAGTTGAGGCGGCGCAGAATGGTCAGGCGACCGTATTTGGCTACTACGTTAACGATCCGGAGCGTTTCGGTATCGTTGAGTTTAATAATAATTGGCGTGTCATTTCTGTCGAGGAAAAGCCCAAACAGCCGAAATCCAACTACGCGATCACCGGCCTGTACTTTTATGACAAGCGCGTTGTTGAGCTGGCAAAGCGGGTCAAGCCGTCCGCGCGCGGCGAGCTGGAAATCACCGACCTCAACCGCATGTACCTCGAGGACGGCACGCTCAATGTGCAGTTGCTCGGCCGCGGCTATGCGTGGCTGGACACCGGCACGATGGACACGCTTGTTGAGGCGGCGGAGTTTGTGCAGGTCATTGAGCAGCGTCAGGGCATCATGATCTCCGCTCCTGAAGAGATTGCATATCGTCACGGCTGGATCACGCGCGAGGAACTGCTCAAATCGGCGGATACATACGGAAAATCTCCGTACGGTGAGCATTTACACCGCGTAGCAGACGGAAAAATTCGATATTAAGAGGGTAAGGGCATGGAGATTATCAAGACGAAAATTGACGGCGTTGTCATCGTTGAACCCAAGGTGTTCGGCGACCATCGCGGTTTTTTCATGGAAAGCTGGTCCAAGCGCACGTTTGAAGAGGCGGGTCTGCACTACGATTTCGTGCAGGACAACCACTCGTCTTCGACCGTGAAGGGCACGCTGCGCGGCATTCATTTTCAGCGCGGCGACAAGGCGCAGGCAAAGCTTGTGCGCTGTGCGCGCGGCGCGGTGCTCGATGTGGCTGTTGACCTGCGTCCGTCCAGCCCGACCTACAAGCAGTGGGTTGCGGTCGAGCTGAGCGAGGAGAATAAGCGCCAGCTGATGATCCCGCGCGGTTTCGGCCACGGCTTTGTGACGCTGACTGATCATGTGGAATTTTTGTATAAGGCGGACAATTACTACGCGCCCGAGGCGGACGGCGGCATTCGCTGGAACGACCCGGAACTTGGCATTGACTGGGGCGTGACCGACCCGGTTCTGTCCGAAAAGGATACGAAATCGCCGTTTTTGAAGGACGCCGTGACCGGCTTTGAGGAGTGGTAACATGAAAATTTTAGTAACCGGCGGCGCCGGATTTATCGGCGGCAACTTTGTGCATTTTATGCTCAAAGAGCACCCGCAGGACGATATTCTGTGTGTGGACGCGCTGACCTATGCAGGCAACATGGAGACGCTTGCGCCGGTGATGGACAATCCGCATTTCAAATTTATCAAGGCGGATATTGCTGACCGCGAGGCAATTTACAATATTTTTGAGCAGGAGAAGCCAGAGATCGTTGTCAACTTTGCAGCGGAGAGCCATGTTGACCGCTCGATTGAGAACCCGTCCATTTTCCTGCAGACCAACGTCATGGGCACGCAGGTGCTGCTCGACGCATGCCGTAAGTATGGCATTCAGCGCTATCATCAGGTCTCGACCGATGAGGTGTACGGCGACCTGCCGCTCGACCGTCCCGATCTGTTCTTTACGGAAGAGACTCCTATCCACACATCCAGCCCGTACTCGGCGAGCAAGGCAAGTGCTGACCTGCTCGTGCAGGCGTACCACCGCACGTTCGGTGTGCCGGTGACGATTTCGCGCTGCTCGAACAACTATGGCCCGTATCATTTCCCGGAGAAGCTGATTCCGCTGATGATCGCGAACGTGCTGAATGATAAGCCGCTGCCGGTCTACGGTGACGGCAAGAACGTCCGCGACTGGCTGTACGTGGAGGATCACTGCCGTGCCATCGACCTTATCATTCACAACGGCCGCGTCGGCGAGGTTTACAACGTCGGCGGCCACAATGAAAAGACCAATCTCGAGGTCGTTCAGCTGATTATTGCGGCGCTCGGTAAGGGCGAGATTAAGTTTGTGCGTGACCGCGCAGGCCATGACCGCCGCTATGCGATCGACCCGACCAAGATTCACAACGAGCTCGGCTGGCTGCCGCAGACCAAATTCGAGGACGGAATCCAGAAAACCATCCAGTGGTATCTGGATAACAAATCGTGGTGGGAAAACATTATTTCCGGAGAATATCAGAAGTATTATGAACGAATGTATGGAAATCGATAAGCCGCTTATCACCATCGTGATGGCGGTTTATGAACCGAATATGCAGTGGCTCAAGGAGCAGCTTTTGAGTCTGGAGGCACAAATCTATCCCAATCTGGAGCTGATTATCCGCGACGATTGTTCGCCAACCGTGCCGTTCGAACAGATAAAACAGTGCGTTTCGGAGTGCATCCGGTCGTATCCGTACGAGATTTCACGGAATGAGCGCAATCTTGGCTCCAATCTGACGTTCGAATGGCTGACCCGGCAGGCGCGCGGTGAGTATATCGCGTACTGCGATCAGGATGATGTCTGGCTGAGCGAAAAAATAGAAACGCTGTATCAAGCTGTTTTATCACAAAATGCAGTAATGAGCTATTGCGATATGGCAGTTATTGATGCAAAAAGTGATGTGATTGCGACTTCATTAAGGCAAATCAGACCACGGTTAGAATATTTAACAGGTTCTGCGCTGATGAAGTCGTATTTTTTTAGAAACTGCACGGCAGGGTGTTCTATGCTGATGCGAGCAGATATTGCAAAGCAGGCAGTGCCATTCCCTAAACAGACAGTGGCAGATCACTGGCTGGCAATCTGGGCGGCATACAGCGGCAGCATTGTGTTTGTGGATAAAGCAATGCTGAAATACCGTCAGCATTCGCGTAATCAAACAGGTATTTTGAGCGGCGTAACAGATAAAGAAGGCTATCGTGTAAAACGGGTACTACCGCTGAAGGAACGTTTGAATATGCTGAAAGAACGCATAGATGTACAGCAGAATTTGCAGGATTTTGTGCAGGCTCGCATTGAAAATCGGGTTCTGGGCATTTGGAAAGATAGAAAGTTCAGCCCGAAAGAAGCTGGATTTGAAATCATCATGAATCTGTTGCCGGAGAAATTGTTTCAGGCAATCATATCGAGGATCAGAAAATGAAAATTTTAGTTACCGGAGTCGGCGGACAGCTTGGATACGACGTATGCAAGGTTCTGAACGCGCGGCAAATTGAAAACAGGGGCGTTGACCTGGCGGATTTCGACATCACGGACGCACAGGCAACGCATGATTATATTGCCGCATACCGTCCGGATGCGGTCATTCACTGTTCGGCGTGGACAGCGGTGGACAAGGCCGAGGACGAGCTGGACAAGGTTCGCGCAGTAAATACCGAGGGTCCGCGCAACATTGCGAAGGTCTGCAAGGAAATCGGCGCGAAAATGCTGTATATTTCGACAGATTACGTGTTCCCTGGCAAGAGTGAACGGTTCTATGAGCCGGACGATCCGACCGGTCCGCTCGGCGCTTACGGCTCAACCAAGCTCGGCGGTGAACTAGCGGTCAAGGAGCAGCTGGATAACTATTTTATCGTCCGTATCTCGTGGGTATTTGGCAAGAACGGCAACAATTTTGTCAAGACCATGCTGCGACTTGCGGAGACGCACGACACGCTGAACGTAGTCTGCGACCAGATCGGCAGCCCGACCTACACAGCGGACTTAGCGCCGCTGCTGTGCGATATGATCGTGACCGACAAGTACGGAACGTACCATGCAACCAACGAGGGTATCTGCTCATGGGCAGATTTCGCAGAGGCGATTTTTGAACTGGCCGGAAAAAAGGTTACGGTCAATCACATCCCGACCAGCGGGTACCCGACCCGTGCGGTGCGTCCGCTCAACTCGCGCATGAGCAAGGATAAGCTGGAGCAGATGGGATTTTCGCGTCTGCCGCACTGGAAGGACGCGCTGGAAAGATACTTGAAGGAGATTAGCGAGTAAAGTTAGGATAAAATTCTCTTTATGAATATAGAGGCGAAAGGAATACATCAC
>UQVU01000114.1 GCA_900544475.1 uncultured Butyricicoccus sp. | reverse complement strand
CGCGTCCTGACGATGCAGCGGATGCTCTGGCGCTTGCGATCTGCCATGGGCATTCCAGACAGGCTATGCGATATGAGGGTTTATAACTATGTTTTATTACGTTGACGGCACGGTAAGCGTTCTCCGGCAGGGACTTGCCGTAATCGACTGCGGCGGCGTAGGCTACGCCTGCCATGCGTCGCAGAACACAATCAGCAAACTGAAGGTCGGCGCAAAGGCTCGGCTTCTGACCTATCTCAATGTCCGCGAGGGCATTTTCGAGCTTTACGGCTTTATCGACGAGGAGGAGAAGTCCTGCTTCGAGATGATGATCGGCGTTTCGGGCGTCGGCCCCAAGGCAGCGCTCTCCATTCTGTCGGTCGCGCCGCCCGACCGTCTGGCGCTGTCCATCATCACCGGCGACGAAAAAATGCTCACGCAGGCGCCCGGCATCGGAAAGAAGATCGCACAGCGCATCGTTCTTGAACTGCGGGACAAAATGAGTAAGGAGCAGCTAGAAAGCGCCGGCTCTTCCGCGTCGGCTGCCGCGGCCGAGTCTTCCGGCGGCGTAAATCATACACAGGAGGCGGTCGCGGCGCTCATGGTGCTCGGCTATACACAGGCCGAGGCGCTGCACGCGATGAAGGGCATCGACGCCGCAGGGCTCGAGGCAGATGAGATCATCCGCCAGTGTCTGAAAAAACTTGTTAAGCAGTAATAGGGGAGAGTGTTCCTTTGAGTATTGAATTTTCCGGCGGCATGGCGGATGATGAACGCATCATCTCCACCCGGCAGCTGTCCGAGGACGAAACCGAAAACTCGCTTCGTCCGAAATCCATGGCAGACTACATCGGCCAGACCAAGGCGAAGGAAAACCTGAGCGTGTACATCGAAGCCGCAAAAATGCGCGGCGAATCGCTCGACCATACGCTTCTGTACGGTCCGCCCGGCCTTGGCAAGACGACTCTCGCCGGTATCATCGCCTCCGAGATGGGCGTCAATATCCGTATCACCAGCGGCCCGGCCATAGAAAAAGCCGGAGATCTCGCTGCTTTATTGACAAACCTCTCAGAAAATGATATTTTGTTTATTGACGAGATCCATCGTCTTGATCGTGCGGTAGAGGAGATTCTCTATCCCGCAATGGAGGACTACGCGCTCGACATCATCATCGGCAAGGGTCCCTCTGCGCGGTCGATCCGCATTGACCTGCCGCGGTTTACGCTTATCGGCGCAACGACCCGCGCAGGCCAGATGACAAGTCCGCTGCGCGACCGCTTCGGCGTCATGCTCCGACTCGAGCTGTATTCGCCCGAGGAGCTGTGCAGCATCGTCGAACGCTCGGCCGGCATTCTGAATGTGCCGTGCGAGCATGAGGGCGCCTTCGAAATCGCCCGCCGCAGCCGCGGTACGCCGCGTATCGCAAACCGTCTGCTGCGCCGTGTGCGCGACTTCGCACAGGTCCGCGGCACCGGTACCATCGACAAAAAAAGCGCAGATGTTGCTCTGCGCGCACTCGAAATAGACGAGCTTGGTCTTGACAACGTTGACCGGCGGATGCTTCAGAGCATCATCCTTAACTACGGAGGTGGTCCGGTCGGTCTTGACACGCTCGCCGCAACCATCGGCGAGGAAGCCATCACTCTCGAAGATGTTTACGAGCCGTATCTCATGCAGATCGGCTTTCTCAGCCGCACGCCGCGCGGCAGATGCGTGACGATGCAGGCATACCGGCACCTGAACATGGAGCCGGCTGACGGACAGCAGATGCTGTAAACCGGGGCGCGAACCCCCATTCTTATCATCAGGAAAGATAGGTGTTACTATTGGGTAGATACTTTGGAACGGACGGTGTCCGTGGCGTTGCAAACCTCGAACTGGACGCACTGCTCGCGTTCAAAATCGGCGCGGCAGCGGCTTATACGCTGACGCAGGAATCCGCACACGGCAAAAAGGCAAAGCTGCTGATCGGCAAGGATACCCGTATCTCTTCGGATATGCTGGAGAACGCGCTGGTCGCAGGCATCTGCTCTGTCGGCGCGGACGTTGAGCTGCTCGGCGTTATCCCGACGCCCGCGGTCGCATACCTGACCATCAAGCACAAGGCTGACGCAGGCATCGTCATTTCCGCAAGCCACAACTCCTACGAATACAACGGCATCAAGATTTTTGCAGGCAACGGCTACAAGCTGCCCGACGCCATCGAAGCAAAGATCGAGGACCTGATCGACGACTACGAGTCCATCCCGCGCATGACGCACGACAAGATCGGCCGTGTTCTCAAGAGCGAGATCGACCCGGTTGTGGAATATACCAATCACCTCGCCGAGACCATTCCGGGCGACCTGTCCGGCCTGCGCGTTGCGGTTGACTGCGCAAACGGCTCGTCCTCTACGACTGTCGAGCGCCTGATGCGTCTGGTGGAATGCAAGGCCGAGATCCGCTTCTACGAGCCGGACGGCGTAAACATCAACGACAACTGCGGCTCTACCCATCTGGGACAGCTCAAGGAACGCGTCCGCCGCGGCAATTTCGACCTCGGTGTTGCGTTTGACGGTGACGCTGACCGCTGCCTTATCGTCGATGAGACCGGCGAGGAGCTGGACGGCGACCGCATCATGGCGGTCTGCGCGGCTCATATGAAGAAGCAGGGCAAGCTGCGCGGCGGCGCTTTCGTTGCTACCATTCTGTCCAACATGGGTCTGCACGCCTATGCCGAAAAGAACGGCATGAAGATTGAGTGCTCGAACGTCGGCGACCGCTATGTGCTCGAAATGATGCTCAAAAAGGGCTATATTCTCGGCGGCGAGCAGTCCGGTCACGTTATCTTCCTCGAGTACGCTTCGACCGGTGACGGCGAGCTGACCGCGCTCCAGTTCATGTCCATCCTCAAGGCCAGCGGCCGCAAGTGCTCGGAAATCGCGGCGGAAGTCGTGCCGTGGCCGCAGGTCATGATCAACGTTAAGGTTCCGAACAGCCAGAAGGCAACGCTTCAGGAGCTGCCCGAAATCAAGGCTGACATCGAGGCGGCGGCGGCTGAACTGGGCGATAACGGTCGAATTCTCGTCCGTCCGTCCGGCACCGAGGCGCTCGTCCGCGTCATGGTCGAAGGAAAGAACAGCGAGCAGGTAGATACTTTGGCAAAAAGGGTTGCCAAAACGATCGAGTCTGTCGTATAATAAGAATAAGAACCAACGGGGTGGATGTGGTTTTCGCATCCACCTTGTTCGTTAAGCGGCGGTTTTTCCGCTGCCGTCTGCGGCTGTGCTTCGGGTGTATCTGCCGAGAGCGCCGCTGCAAGAAATCAAACGGGGAGGTGAATGCGGTTTGGCGTACAAGTCCATAACAAGTTGAAGCGCCAGAACTGCGGTGCAGCCGGTATCGCAGTTGACGAGGAAAGGGTTTATCGAAATCTTCGGCGGATGCCCTTCGGCCACGAGTGGGTTGGTCGTCAGCAGGCTGTTAAAGCACACAGGTGACTGTGCGGACAGAGCAGCTATGCATTACGCACTATTTTTATGCCCAAATCCGGGCGCAAAATTTTTCTTTTGAATTTAACTGATTGATAAATATATTCCGTTTTGGAGGAGTAAACTGATTATGTGTGGAATTGTTGGTTTCACGGGACGCGAAAACGCGCTCTCCATTCTGATCAAGGGTCTTTACAGTCTGGAATACCGCGGCTATGACTCCGCCGGTATTGCTGCATTTACGAAGGACGGTCTGCGTGTCGTAAAGTCGCGCGGCCGCATTGCAAACCTCGAAGCAAAAATCCGCGAGGACGAGGCATCGCTCTACTGCACCTGCGGCATCGGCCACACCCGCTGGGCGACCCACGGCGAGCCGTCCGACCGCAACTCGCATCCGCATCTCGGCGGCAAGGGCAAGGTCGCCGTTGTGCACAACGGCATCATCGAAAACTACAAGGAGCTGCGCACCCGCCTTGAGGCGCATGGCTACGAGTTCAAATCGGAGACCGATACCGAGACCGTCGCACATCTCGTTGATTATCTGCACACCGGCAAGCAGGAGGATCTGGCGCAGACCGTCCTCGCGGCCGTACAGCGTCTGCGCGGCTCCTACGCACTCGGCGTTGTGTCCATGGACAACCCGGAGGAAATCGTTGCGGCCCGCCGCGACAATCCGCTCGTTATCGGCATCGGCGAGGGCGAGAACATGATTGCCTCCGACATCACCGCTATCATCAGCCGTACCCGCCGTTTCATCATCCTCGATGACAACGAGGTCGCTATCGTTCGTCCGGATGAGGTTATTGTCATGAACGAATTCGGTGACGTTGTCGAGAAGGAAATCCAGACGGTCAACTGGGATATGTCCGCCGCAGAAAAGGGCGGCTATCAGCACTTCATGCTCAAGGAGATCATGGAGCAGCCCAAGGCAGTTGCCGACACCGTAAAGCCGCGCATCAAGAACAACGCGGTCTGCTTCGAGGACAACGGCCTGACCGACGAGCGTCTGCGCGACATTGAGAACATTCACATCATCGGCTGCGGCTCCGCGCTCCATGCCGGCATGGTAGGCAAGCGCGTCATCGAGGCAATGTGCCGCATCCGCTGCACCGCTGAGGTTGCAAGTGAATTCCGTTACGAGAACCCGATCATCGGCAAGAAGGATATGTGCATCGTCATCAGCCAGTCCGGTGAGACCGCCGACACGCTCGCTGCAATGCGTCTGGCAAAGCAGGCCGGTGCATTCACTATCGCAATCGTAAACGTCGTATCGTCCACGATTGCCCGCGAGGCGGACGGCGTTCTGTACACCTGGGCAGGCCCGGAGATCGCCGTTGCAACCACCAAGGCATATTCCGCGCAGCTTGCGGCGCTTTACCTGATTTCCGTGAAAATCGCGCGTGTACGCGGTCTGATTTCCATCGGTGATGAGCGTGCGCTCTGCACTGAGCTCCAGCGTCTGCCCGAGTGCATCACCGAAACGCTCAAATGCCAGCCGGATATGCAGCGTATTGCAACGCTGTACGCAAACCGACCGAGCGTGTTCTTCCTCGGCCGCGGTCTTGACTACGCCGCAGCGCTCGAGGCTTCGCTCAAGCTCAAGGAGATTTCCTACATTCACTCGGAGGCTTACGCTGCCGGCGAGCTGAAGCACGGTACGATTTCGCTGATTGAAGACGGTACACTCGTTGTCGCTCTGGCGACGCAGCCGGCGCTCTTTGAAAAGACGGTTTCCAACATCCGCGAGGTCGTAGCACGCGGCGCTTCCGTTGTTCTCGTTACCACCGACGATTTCACCGGTGACGAGTCGGTATGCCAGCACATTATCCGCCTGCCGAAGTGCCTTTACGAGTTCTCCGCGTCGCTTTCCATCATCCCGATGCAGCTTCTTGCATATTATATTGCGGTAGAGCGCAACTGCGATGTTGATAAGCCGCGTAACCTCGCCAAGTCGGTAACGGTCGAATAACACGCTTTTGTCGAATAACACGCTTTTATTGTAAGTTTTGCACAAATCCAGCTGGTCATTTTAAGCTAAAACGGTAAATTTGTTGCTCTTTTCTTGACATTTCCAGTTGAACCGTATATAATAATGAACGACATGAGAAATGATGTTTCAATACTCCCTTCGCCGGAGATGACCGATGAGGCTTTGTGCCGTCTGGCGCAGCAGTCCAGCGGTCCCGCAGCGGAGGATCTGGTTAAACGGTATACCCGTCTGGTAAAGACTTGCGCGCGTCCCTATTTTCTCGCGGGCGCGGATGCGGAGGATGTAATTCAGGAGGGTATGCTCGGACTGATGAAAGCCATCCGCGAATTCGACAGCACGAAAGGCGTGCCGTTCGGGGTATTCGCCCGGCTGTGCATTCAGCGAAAAATCTATTCCGCAACACGCGCCGCATCGGCCCGCAAGCACGAACCGCTCAACCAGTCCATGTCACTCGATCGACCTCTGTTTGAAGACCTTG
>UQVU01000113.1 GCA_900544475.1 uncultured Butyricicoccus sp. | reverse complement strand
CCGAAAGTTCCCATACGGAAACTTTCTCCCTCTCAGGGTATAAAAAGTCAGGTACACGCCCCGACTTTTTATGAACCTGCTTCGCAGGTTCTATTTTATGCGCGCTGCCGCGCGAGGTGCAGGGTATCGAGAAATTACTTGCGCGGAAATTTATTGATATACAAAAAGGACAGCCTCGGCTGTCCTTTTCTATTTTCCTTCTTCTCTTTTTCGTTTTTACCCTTTTACTCTTTTCCGCTTATTTCTCCGCGAAAAGTTCGCGGGTCTGGCGGATATTTTCGTCGATGGCGTTTTTGAGCGCCTCGACCGACTCAAACTGCATCTCCGGGCGCAGAAACTTATGCAGCTCTACGTGGATCATCTTGCCGTACAGGTCGCCCGAAAAATCGAGCAGATGCGGCTCGATGGTCGGTGCGCCGCCGTCCACGAAGGTCGGCTTCACGCCGATATTGGTCGCGGCGATATAGCTCTTGCCGTCCACCAGCACGCGCGTCGCGTACACGCCATACGGCGGCAGCGCCATCTCGGACGGCAGACGCAGGTTGACCGTCGGCACCTTGAGCACGCTCGTGCCGACTCTGCGGCCGTGCTCCACGATGCCCGTCACGGTGTACGGATGGCCGAGGAACTTCGCCGCGCCCTCCATGTCGCCCTGCGCGATCAGCTGACGGATATAGGTCGAGGAAACCACGATGCCGTCCACCTTGATGTCCTCGATGCAGTCGTAGCCGATGCCGGCCTTTTCGCACTCCACCGCCATGCCCTCGGCGTTGCCGAGTCCCTTGTAGCCAAAGCGGTTGTTGCGTCCCGAAATGATCCAGCCGGCGTGGAACTGCCCGATGAGCATCTTGTGGATGAAATCGCGCCAGTCCATGTGCTGCATCCGCTCGTCAAAGTGGCCGAAGATGACCTCGTCCACGCCGCCGAGCATCTTGATCTCGTCGCGGCGGTAGGCGTTCGCGGTCAACAGCGGCACCTGACGGCCCATCACGACCGAATCCGGGTGCACATCGAAGGTGAACACCGCGCTCGTGCCGCCGATCTGCTTCGCCCGCTCGACCGCCTTCTGCATGAGCGCACGATGCCCCAGATGCACGCCGTCAAAGTATCCGAGCGCAATCGCGCGGGGCTTTGTAACTTCTATCATCAGGGAATCCCCTCTCGAAATCAGAAATTAGTAATGAGTAGTTAGTAATTACGGCCATATCTGTGCCGATTTCAAATTAGTAATTCCTAATTTCTAATTAGCTTAAATTATTTGAAATTCTTGTACACGAACAGTCCCAGACCGCCCTTGTCAAGCTCGCGCACCTGCCCGAGCATGAGGAAGCGTCCCTCATGATAGACGCGGCAGAGCGCACCCGCGCTTCCGGGCAGGCTGTCCGCCTGACGCGGAAAGACGACCGCACCGCGTGCGATGCGCTCCGCGCCCTCGTCGGTGAGCGTTACCGCCGGGTGCTCGGCAAACAGGCTGTCCGTCGGCAGCAGAAGCTGCTGCATCGTGCCGTTTGCCATCGCCTGCTCGCAGTCCTCGAAGCTGCGGCACTGCTCTATCGGATACGCGCCCGAGCGCGTGCGCACCAGACTGTGCAGCACGGCAAGCGTGCCGAGCTTTTCGCCGAGGTCGTTTACAAGCGTGCGCACGTAAGTGCCCTTGCTGACCACGCACCGCAGCGTGCCCTTCTGGGCGTCCTCGTCGAAGTCAAGCAGCTCCATTTCGTGCACGACAATGTCGCGGGCCGGGCGCTCGACCTCCCTGCCCTTCCGGGCGAGGTCATAGAGCTTCTGGCCGTTGACCTTGACCGCCGAGTACATGGGCGGAATCTGCTGCTGCGGACCGATAAAGCCGCAGACCGCGCGTTTTACCGCGTATTCCGCCGCATAACGTTCGCTCGTCTGCAACATCTCACCGGTCACGTCTTGCGTGTCCGTGCAGTAGCCGAGGGTGAACCCGGCCACGTATTCCTTGTCCTGCGCCGCCGCGAAATCCGCCGCCTTGGTCGCGCCGCCGATGAACACCGGCAGAACGCCGGTCGCCAGCGGGTCAAGCGTGCCGCCGTGGCCGATTTTCCGCGTGTGCAGAATGCCGCGCAGCTTCGCAACGACGTCGTGCGAGGTGAAGCCCTGCGGCTTGTTCATCAGCAGAATGCCGGAAAGGTCACTTTGCTGCATGGAACTGCTCCTCTGCGACGCGCAGCATTTCCGCCTTGGCCTCGTTCATGCCGCAGGTGAAGCTCGCGCCCGCCGCGCGGACGTGACCGCCGCCGCCGACCTTCTGGCAGATGGCCGAAGCGTCCATTTCCTTGGTCGTGCGCACGGAAACGCGAACCGTGCCGTCCGGCTTCTCGGTCAGCGTGATGCCGATCTGCACGCCCTCGATCTGACGGGTAAGCGACGCGATCGAGTCCAGGTCGTCCATATCCGCGCCAACGTGGTCGATGTCGCGTCGCCAGAGCACCGCGACCGCAATCGCGCCGTTCTCGTGGAACTCCATCGTGTCGAATACGATGCGCTCCATCTCGAAGCGCGGACGCGACTTGGTTTCAAACAGCACGCGGTTGATTTCGCCGCCGTCGATGCCCGCCGTCAGGCAGGCCGCCGCGACCGCATGGGTGTGCGCGGTCGTATTCGAAAACTTGAAGCAGCCAGTATCGGTCGAGACGCCGACATAAATGCACTCCGCGATCTCGCGCGTCAGACGGCAGCCAAGCGCCGCCAGCACATCATACAGCACCTCGGCGCACGCGCCTGCGTCCGCACGAATGAGGTTCTTCTCGCCGAAGCCGTTGTTCGAGCCGTGGTGGTCGATGACCAGATCGACTCTGCCCTTGTACTGCTCCGCCGTGTCGGGAAACAGCTTTTCCTCCGCGATGTCGGTCGAAACGATATACGCAGGGTTAAATCCTTCCGGCGGATAACAGGATGTAATCATCGGTGCGTAGCGCTTCGTGATTTCCGGATTTTCCAGAATATACGCCCGCTTGCCGATCTGGCGCAGACCCCGGCACAGCGCACCGGCGCAGCCGGCCGTGTCGCCGTCCGGGCGGCGGTGGGTCAGGATGAGAATATCGTCATGCGCCTGCAGTGCGGCAGCCGCTTCTGCAACGCTCACGATCATTCTTCGTCCTCCCCTCCGAGTCTGCCTTCGTTTTTCAGTTCGTGAAGCAGTTCCGAGATGTGCGCACCGCGCGTGATGGACTCGTCCAGTTCAAAGACCAGCTCAGGCGCATAGCGCAGCTGAACGCGGCGGCCTACCTCGCGGCGCAGCCAGCCGGACGCAGACCTCAGACCCTTCATGACGTCCTTCGCCTGCTGCTCGCTGCCGAGCACCGAGATATAGCACTTTGCGTAGCGCAGGTCGTTCGTCACGTCGCAGTGAACGACCGAAACCATGGCCTCCTGCACGCGCGGGTCCTTGACCGAGCGCAGCGCCTCCGCGAGCGCCTTCATCACTTCTTCGGAAATACGATCAATTCGAGTAGACATATATGGTGAAACCTCCTTTTTCAGGATGGGTTATAGTGTTACTTCGGGCACAATACAGCCCCTGAACAAAATGCGCAAAACGCATTTTGAGGCCCGCGCCGCAGCGCGAGGCCATAAAAATCCCCATAAAAGTCCAGCTCTGCCGGACTTTTATACCACTGCCTCGGGACACGTGTCCCGAGCCGCCTTTGCCGTGCAAAGGCGAGGGGGGTATCGAAAAAAGTTTCTTCGGAACTTTTTTCGTATATAGGGGGGACAGAGTCCCCCCTATATAACCCGTCAGGGTTTTACTTCCTCCATCACGAAGCACTCAATGATATCGCCTTCCTTGATATCATTGTAGTTCTCGATGCTCATGCCGCACTCGTATGCAGCAGCGACTTCCTTGACGTCGTCCTTGAAGCGCTTGAGCGTGTTGAGGTGGCCCTCGTGGAATACGATGCCGTCGCGTACAACACGGACTTCTGCGTTACGCTGAATCTTGCCGTCCTGTACGTAGCAGCCTGCAACCGCGCCTGCACCGGTGATCTTGAATACCTGGCGTACCTCTGCGTGGCCGAGAACCACTTCCTTGAACTTCGGCTCGAGCATGCCCTTCATCGCCTGCTCCATCTCCTCGATGGCATCATAAATGACGCGGTACATACGCATATCAACGCCCTGCTGTGCAGCGGAGTCGGTTGCGGTGCGGTCCGGACGGACGTTGAAGCCGACAATGATAGCGCCGGAAGCCGCCGCAAGCATAACGTCGGACTCGTTGATCGCGCCGACAGCGCCGTGGATAACGCGGACGCGGACCTCCTCGTTCGACAGCTTTTCAAGCGAAGCGCGAACCGCCTCGACAGAACCCTGAACGTCTGCCTTGACGATGATGTTGAGCTCCTTCATCTCGCCCTGCTGAATGGAATCGAACAGGTTGTCGAGCGTTACCTTGTGGAACAGCTTGTTGCGCTCTTCCTTTTCCTTGTCCTTGCGCTGCTCAACCAGCTCGCGCGCCATCTTCTCGTCGTCAACTGCATCGAAGATGTCGCCTGCGCCCGGAACCTCGGCCAGACCGATGATCTCGACCGGAACAGACGGTCCTGCCTGCTCGATCTTCTTGCCGTCGTCGTTGGTCATGGCACGGACACGGCCGACAGAGGTGCCGGCGATGACCGTATCGCCTGCGTGCAGGGTGCCGTTCTGAACGAGCAGGGTTGCAACCGGGCCGCGGCCCTTGTCGAGCTTCGCCTCGATGACGGTACCATGCGCCTTGCGGTTCGGGTTTGCCTTGAGGTCAGCCATTTCCGCAGTCAGCAGAACCATTTCGAGCAGGTTGTCGATGCCCTGACCGAACTTCGCGGAGATTTCGCATACGATGGTGTCGCCGCCCCATGCCTCCGGTACGAGTTCGTACTCGGTCAGCTGCTGAAGCACGCGGTCCGGGTTTGCGCCCGGCTTGTCGATCTTGTTGACCGCAACGATGATCGGAACCTCCGCCGCCTTGGCGTGGTTGATCGCCTCGATGGTCTGCGGCATGACGCCGTCGTCCGCTGCAACGACCAGAATGGCAATATCGGTGACCTGAGCGCCGCGTGCACGCATGGAGGTGAACGCCGCGTGGCCCGGGGTGTCGAGGAAGGTGATCGGCTTGTCGTTGATCGTGACGCGGTATGCACCGATGTGCTGAGTGATGCCGCCGGCCTCGCCTGCGGTGACCTTGGTCTTGCGGATGGCGTCGAGCAGAGAGGTCTTGCCGTGGTCAACGTGACCCATGACGACAACGACCGGATCACGGGGCTGAAGCTCCTCTGCCTTATCCTCGTGCTCGTCGAACAGCTGCTCCTCGATGGTAACGTGAACTTCCTTCTCGACCTTGCAGCCCATTTCCTCCGCAACGATAGCGGCGGTATCGAAGTCGATGACCTCGGAGATGGACGCCATGACGCCGAGCTTGATGAGACCCTTGATAACGTCCGCTGCGGTGCGCTTCATGCGGGAAGCCAGCTCGCCGACCGAGATCTCGTCCGGGATCATGACCTTGACCGGAATTTTCTTGAGCGCTGCCATCTGCTGCTGACGCTGCAGGCGGCGCATCTTCTCCTGCTCCTCCTGACGGCGCTTGTTGCCGAACGGCTTGGAGCGCTGGTCGGACTTCTTGGTGAGCTTCTGCTTCTTCGGGCCCTTGGACTCCATGCGCTCCGCCTTTGCATCAACGAGCTTGTCAACGTGGTCGTCGTACTTGGCGAGGTTGACGTCACCGGTGCCGCGTGTGTCGATGCGGTGCACCTGCTTGACCTTGGAAGAGGTCGGAGCCGACTCCTGCGCCTTCTCGACCGGCTTCTCCTGCGGCTTTTCCGCCGGCTGCTCGGTCTTGCGCTCGGACTGCTGTGCACCGAGGGTAGCCTCGATGTCCTTTACCTGATGATGCTGAGTCATATACTCGAAGATGACCGAAAGATCCGCGTCGTCGAGCACCTGCATATGGTTCTTCGGC
>UQVU01000112.1 GCA_900544475.1 uncultured Butyricicoccus sp. | reverse complement strand
CCGCAAAACCGCGCCTCGTCAGTACGCAAAATTTACTCGCAAATCGCTCTTGTCCAATTATGCGGTATTGCCTTAAAAGCGAAAAAGCGTGAAAGGAAAAAACATGAAGCTCATTCATCTTTCCGACCTGCATCTCGGCAAGCGGGTCAACGAATTTTCCATGTTAGAGGACCAGCAGTACATTTTAGAGGAGATCCTGCGCATCATCGACAGCGAGAAGCCGGACGGCGTGCTCATCGCGGGCGACGTCTACGACAAGACGGTTCCGTCCGCCGAGGCGGTCACGCTGCTCGACGAGTTTCTCGTGCAGCTGTCGAAGCGCGATACGCAGACCTTCCTCATCAGCGGCAACCACGACTCGGCCGAGCGTCTGGCGTTCGGCGGCCGCCTGATGGAGCAGAGCGGCATCCATATCGCGCGAGTCTACAACGGCGTGCTCGCGCCGCTGACGCTCCGCGATGAATACGGCCCGGTGGATCTCTATCTCCTGCCGTTTCTGCGGCCGGTGCAGGTGCGGCGCTTTTTCCCGGAAAGCGAAATCGCAACCTACACCGAGGCGATGGCGGCGGTTCTGGGTGCGGCGGACATCGATAAGACCCACCGCAACGTGCTCGTGACGCACCAGTTCGTGACCGGCGCGCAGACCTGCGACTCCGAGGAGCTTTCGGTCGGCGGTACGGACAACGTGGACGTTTCCGTGTTTGACGATTTCGATTACGTCGCCCTCGGCCACATCCACGGGCCGCAGAAAATCGGCCGCGAAACCGTGCGCTACTGCGGCACGCCGCTCAAATATTCCTTCTCCGAGGTCGGCCACAAAAAGTCCGTCACCGTGGTCGAGCTTGCGGAAAAGGGGAGCGTCGAGATACGCACCGTGCCGCTCGTGCCGAAACGCGACATGAGCGAGCTGTGCGGCGCCTATAACGAGCTGATGCTGCGCGAGAACTACGAGGGCAAGCCGTTCCGGAACGATTATCTGCGCATCACGCTGACCGACGAGGAGGACATCCCGAACGCGGTGAACAACCTGCGCACGGTGTATCCGTACATCATGCGCCTGGACTACGACAACCGCCGCACGCGCACGGAAAGCCATGTGGACGGCGCGGAGCAGGTCGAGAGAAAGCGTCCGCTGACGCTCTTCGAGGAGTTCTACGAAAGCCAGAACGGCCAGCCGATGAGCGAGGAGCAGCGGAGCTTTGCGAAGCAGCTGATGGAACGCATCTGGGAGGGAAAAGAATGAGACCGCTTAAATTAACGCTGTCCGCCTTCGGACCGTATGCCGGAACGACCGAAATCGACCTCGAAACGCTCGGCACGGCGGGACTTTACCTGATTACCGGCGACACCGGCGCGGGCAAGACCACCATTTTCGACGCCATCACCTACGCGCTCTACGACAAGCCGAGCGGCGAAAACCGCACGCCTGCCATGTTCCGCTCCAAGTACGCCGACGACAAAACGCCGACCTTTGTCGAGATGACCTTTTCCTGCGCGGACAAGGTTTACACCGTGCGCCGCAATCCGGAGTATATGCGCAGGGCGCTGCGCGGCGATAAACTCGTCAAACAGCCGCCCAAAGTGGAACTCCATCTGCCGGACGGGCGCGTGATCGACAGACCCAAGGACGCGAACGCCGAACTGGAAAGCATTCTCGGTCTGGACAGAAGCCAGTTCACCATGATTGCGATGATTGCGCAGGGAGAGTTTCTCAAGCTGCTCATGGCGGACACCAAGGAGCGGCAGGAGATTTTTCGCCGCATTTTCAAAACGGGCAGGTATGAAACGCTTCAGCTGCGCCTGAAAGAGAGCGCGAATGCCCTCTTCCGGGAGTGCGAGGCGGCGCGTGCAAGCGTGCAGCAGTACATCGGCGGCATCAGTTGCGGCGAGGACAGCCTGCTTTTCGAAAAGGCGGAGCAGGCGAAAGCGCAGAAGCTGCCGTTCGCGGAAACGGTCGAGCTGCTCGAAACGCTGATTAAGCAGGACGAAAAGGCGGAAACCGGCTGTGCGGTGCAGCTGGAAACGCTCGACAAGCGGATAGAAGCCGTGAACAAGCTGATCGGTCAGGCGGCCTCGCGCGAGCGGATGACCGCCGACCTGAACGCCAATCAGGCCGAGCAGACCGCGCAGCGCGAAAAGGTGAAAGCCGCGGACGCGGCGCTTGCCGCGGAAACCGCCGCACAGCCCAAAGCGGACGCACTGCGCCGCGAAAAGACCGCCCTCGAAAACGAACTGCCGCGCTACGCCGAACTGGAAAACATAGATAAGACGCTGCGCGAGCTGACGCTCAGCATCGCGAAAGCCTCCGCCGCGCTCGAAGAGCAGCAGCAGACGCAGGAGGTGCAGCGTGCGGAGTGCGAGAGATGGAAGCAGGAGGCCGCGAGCCTCGGAAATGCCGAGGCAGAGAAACAGCGCGTGCTTGCCGAGCAGACGCAGCAGATAAGCCGGAAAAACGCCCTCGCGGCGCTTACGGAGGACGTCAGTGCGCAGAAAAACTGCGAAAAGCAGCTTGCGGACGCGGAAAACCGCCTTGCGGGTCTGAACGTGCAGCAGGAGAAACTCACGCAGGAAATCGCGGCGGAAACCGCATCGCTCGACGCCGCCCAAAAGCAGCGGGAGTCCGGCGGAACGCTCGAAGCGGAACGCGAAAAGCAGCTTGCGGCGCAGCTTCGCGAACAGACGCGCGTAGAGGAACTGGGTGCACTGGGCGGTCTGCTGCGCGAATGCCATGCGGCAGAGCGGGCGGTTCAGGCCGCGCAGCAGGACTACCTGACCGCGCAGACGCAGGCTGAGCAGGCCGCCGCAGCCTATGAGAGCCTTTACCGCGCCTTTCTCGATGAGCAGGCGGGCGTGCTCGCGCGGGAGCTTGCCGAGGGAACGCCGTGCCCGGTCTGCGGCGCGGTGCACCACCCGGCTCCGGCGCAGACTTCGGGTCACGCCCCGACCGAGGCGGAGCTCAAAAAAGCAAAGCAGCGGAGCGAAACCGCGCAGCAGGCGAGCAGCGCAAAGAGCCTTGCCGCCGGCACGCAGAACGCCGCGCTCACCGAGAAAAAACAGCAGCTTCTCACGCAGATGCAGGCGTTTGTCGCGGAACCGGCGTACAAGGACGCGGACGCGCAGCTTGCCGCCTGCACGGAGCAGGCGAGGAAGGCACGCACCGCCGCCGAAAAGGCGCTCGCGGAACTGGACGCGCGTATCGAGGAGAGAAAGGCGCTCGACCGGCGCATCAAGGCGCAGCAGAGCGGTCTT
Source organism: uncultured Butyricicoccus sp. (assembly GCA_900544475.1). Lineage (GTDB taxonomy): Bacteria > Bacillota > Clostridia > Oscillospirales > Butyricicoccaceae > Agathobaculum. The sequence continues at coordinate 2,751 of UQVU01000112.1, read as the reverse complement.
GAAGCGCTGTCGGCGAAGCAGGAAACCCTGCGTGGCACTGTCATGCAGACGCAGAGCGCGTGCAGCCGTCTGCACGGACAGCAGGAGGAACTCGCGGCCAAGGTGAAACGCGCCCTCGCGGAAACCCTGACGGAGTGCGCGCCGGAAAACGCGGCGGAAGAAATCGCCTCGGCGCAGCAGGAAACACAGCAGGTGCTTCGCGGCCTCGAAGCCCGGCTCACGGCACTTGACGCGAAAATCGACCGCCGATGCCAGCTCGACACGCTCGTGCCGCAGCGGGAAAACGCCCTGCGAGAGCAGGAGCAGAAGATGAACGCCCTGCGCGAAGAACTGGCGCGTGACGAGAGCCGCGCCGCCGCGCTCACCGAACAGCGCGAAAAGCTGCATGGTGCGCTTTCCTTCCCGGAGGCCGCGGCGGCGGAACAGCACAGAAATGCGCTCGACGCGCAGCTTGCCGCCATGGAGAACGCGAGAAAACAGGCGGAGAACAACGCCGCCGTCTGCCGTCAGGCGCTTGTCGCGCTCGAAGCGGCCGCGGCACAGCTGACGGCGCAGCTGGCGCAGATCGGCGAAATCGACGCCCCGGCGCAGCAGCAGCGCGGAAACGAGCTTGCCGCCGAACGCCTGACCGTGCTCGGGCAGCAGAGCGCGCTGCGTATCCGACTGAACACCAACCGGACGGCGCTCGCAAATATGCGGAGCAAGTCGGACGAGCTCGGCCGTCTGGAGCAGGAATACAAATGGCTGCACACGCTTTCCGACACGGCGAACGGCTCGCTTCTGGGCAAGGATAAGATAACGCTCGAAACCTACATCCAGATGACCTTCTTCGACCGCATTCTGCAACGCGCGAACGTGCGCCTGCTCATCATGTCGGGCGGCCAGTACGAGCTCAAGCGCCGCCGCGAAAACGATAACCAGCGTTCCAAGACCGGCCTCGAACTCGACGTTATCGACCACTACAACGGCTCGGAGCGCAGCGTGCGCTCGCTTTCGGGCGGCGAGTCGTTCAAGGCGTCGCTGTCGCTCGCGCTCGGCCTTTCGGACGAGGTGCAGTCGGCGGCGGGCGGCATACGCCTTGAAACCATGTTCGTCGATGAGGGATTCGGCTCGCTCGATGAGGAGTCGCTGTCGCAGGCCATCCGTGCGCTCAGCAGCCTCAGCGAGGGCAACCGCCTTGTCGGCATCATTTCGCACGTGGGCGAGCTGCGCGACAAAATCGACCGTCAGCTCATCGTCACCAAGGACAAGCACGGCAGCGGCAGCCGCGTGGAGATCGTGACCTGATTTTGAACCACCGGTTCAATGACAGCCGGACGTTTTCCCTGTACAATAAGGACAGAAGGAAGCGCCGCATATCCCATAAAACAGCAGAGCAGCAGGTTTCCGCCTGCTGCTCATTTTCATGCTGTATCGATTGTATCGGAACGAGAATTTCGTTCATGCTCACGCCGAAAAGCACGCTCAGCGCGTACAGATTATCGACCGAGGGCAGACTTCGGCCCCACTGCCAGCGGTAGATGGCCTGCGGGTCATCGAAGCCGAAATACGCCTGCATGGCGCGGACGGTAAGCCCCCGCGCCTTGCGCAGACACGCGATATTCCGGCCGGTCGCGGCGAGGTCGATCGAGGGATACGGACACATTCGGAACGCCTCCTTTCAGATTTTTCCCGAGCGGGATATTACAGAATACCCCCGAAAAGCGGAAAAAGCAAGAGAAAATCGGACGATGTAATATAACTGTCACATAAAAGGAGAGAGAACCGATGGAAAACATGATTCCGCTGCGCAAGCAGAGCAAAAAGGCACAGCGCGACTTCCACAGCCGTCAGCGCGGCTCGTGGGGCACGGTAAAGCCGGTCAGCCGCGTGGAGAAAAGCGGAAAGGCCTATGACCGCCGCCGCGAGAGAAAGTGCGCCTCTCAGGCATTGCGCGGCCTGTAAAATGCGCTTATAATGGTAGAAGCAACATAAAGGAGGTACGCCATGACGTTACAGCAGTTAAGCTATCTGGTGACGGTTGCGGAATGCGGCAACATTACGGACGCGGCAGAGCGCCTGTTCATCTCGCAGCCGAGCCTGAGCACGGCGATACACAATCTGGAAAAGGAAATGGGCGTGACGGCGTTCGTACGCTCGAACAAGGGCGTGACCGTGACGCGCGAGGGCGAGGAGCTTCTGGCGTTCGCGCGGCAGCTGCTGGAGCAGGCCGACCTCATGCAGGAGCATTTCGGCGCGGGAAAGAAGCGCGAACCCAAGTTCTGCGTGTCGTGCCAGCACTATTCCTTCGCGGTCAACGCCTTTGTCGATGTCGTGCAGCAGTTCGACGCCGACCGTTACCGCTTTATCCTGCGCGAAACGCAGACCGGCGAGATCATCGACGATGTGGCCGCGGGGCGGAGCGAGCTTGGCATCATGTATCTGTGCGAGTCGAATGAAACCGTGCTCACCAAGCTGCTGCGCCGGAACGAGCTGGCGTTCGAGGAGCTGTTTACCGCCGCACCGCACGTTTTCATCAACAAAGACCATCCGCTTGCGGAGAAGGCGTGCATCACGCTCGAAGAGCTGAAACCCTACCCCTATCTGATTTTCGAGCAGGGCGAGCGCAACTCGTTCTATTTTGCGGAGGAGCTGCTGAGTATGCTCGATATGCCGAAAACCATTCAGGTGCGCGACCGTGCCACGCTGTTCAGCCTTGTCATCGGTCTTAACGGCTTCACGGTCAGCTCGGGCATCATCGATCCAAAACTC
>UQVU01000111.1 GCA_900544475.1 uncultured Butyricicoccus sp. | reverse complement strand
CTTTATTCTTGTCGAAAACGTTTGCTTTTGCTGTTTTTATGAACTTTTTCGCCGTATTCAAAAAGAATGTTTGACAAAGCCATGTCTGCGTGTTATACTGTAACCGTAATGTAACTTCGGAATGTAACCATTTTGTAACTATGTTTCGATTATAAGGAGTGCAGAAAATGCCTACCACCAGCAAGAAGAATGACCTTCTGAACTACAAGGATCATCCTCTGATGCGCAAGGAGAACATCATCTACTACGGTTCGATGAGCGACTCGCACATCATTATGATGCAGATTCTCGACTCTGCAAACAACAAGGATCTTTCGGTTGCAAAGCGCGTATCCGTACAGCTTCAGCAGACCGGCGCGAACGTCCGCAGCAAGGACCGTATCGTGAAGAAAACCGAGAAAAACAGCCTGTGGAGCGCGATGGACATCGCCTCGATCTGGCTGAACCGCGCACTCGGCAGCAAGTGAGCTGCCGCCCCGGCGCACAAAACTTTCCGACTAAAAAACGGAGGCTGATTATGAAATCCACCAAAACACTGTTTCGACTGCTCGTTTCCGGTGCACTGACCGCGTCTATGCTGCTTCCCAGCTCGCTGGCAGTGTATCAGGCAAAGGTCAAGGCAGATTCGCTTTATCTGCGTTCTGCTCCGGGCGGCAGCATCATCGCCGAGCTTTCCCAGGGCACGACCGTTGCGGTAATGAACAACAGCAGCGAATGGTATAAGGTGATCGTCAACGGCAAGGAGGGCTACGTAAGCGGCTCTTATCTGACCGGCACGACCGCGACCGATTTTACCGTCGGTTCGGGCAAGATCACCTGCTCTTCCACTGTAAACCTCAGAAGCGAGCCTAACACCTCGTCCGGCATTCTCGCGTCCCTCTCGAACGGCACTGCCGTAAGCGTCACCGGCGTCAGCGGCGGCTGGTACAAGGTAACGGCGAACGGCAAGTCCGGTTATGTACATCCGGATTACGTGACCATCGGCGGCGCGTCCGCTGCATCGGGCAGCTCGTCCACGACGACCGCAGCCACCACGGCGGCTCCGACCACCGGCAAGGTTACCTGCTCCTCGACCGTAAACCTGCGTGCTGAGGCAAACACCTCGTCCGGCATTCTCGCGTCCCTCTCGAACGGCACCGCCGTCACCCTCGGCGCGAAGGAGAACGGCTGGTACAAGGTAACAGTTAACGGCAAGTCCGGCTACATCAAGGCTGACTACATAAGCACTTCGGTGTCCTCGTCCACCAACATGGCATCCTACTCCGGTCTGAGCGCGAAGCGCACCGCAGTTCTGGATTACGCCGCGAAGTTCCTCGGCGTTCCGTATGTCTACGGCGGCAGCACCCCGTCCGGCTTCGACTGCTCCGGCTTTACGTCCTACGTTTACAAGAACACGGTCTGCTCGATCGAGCGCGTAGCGCAGGCGCAGTTCGACACCACCACCCGCGTTTCCCGCGATGAGCTTCTGCCGGGCGATCTGGTATTCTTCGGCAGCAGCGCTTACTCGATCAGCCACGTAGGCATCTACGTCGGTGACGATGAGTTCATTCACGCACCGCACACCGGCGATGTTGTCAAGTATGAATCGCTGAGCGGCTCCTACGCTTCCCGTTTCCAGGGCGGCGGCCGCGTGATTTTCGACTAATTCAATCAGGTTCATTCCAAGCACCGGCCCTCGGGTCGGTGCTTTTTCTATGCGTAAATCTGAATTTTCCCGTCCGACCACACAAGGCGCTGCGGCGTGATGTCCAGCTCCGTGAGCTTGCGGTTCAGGGCGTCCGCGAAGGCCGCCGTCACAAGGTCTGCCGCCGGCTGCGGGAGCGCTGTGCCGTTCAGTGCCGCCTCGACGCAGGAAAACGTCAGCGTCCCCTCCCCGACCGCGATACGCCATGTGCCGGTGAGGTCGCACCGCTCGGGCAGCAGCTCAGCCGCCGCGCGGAAATGCCCGGTCAGCAGGCCGCTGTTTTCAAGCTCCGCCCGGTCCACGCCCATGGAGAGCGCCGCGGTTTCGTCCGCGTTTATCTCGACCGTGAGGCCTTGCGGCGTGAACGGCAGGTACCGCAGCAGAAAATTCGCAAGGTCACTTTCGCTCAGCGTGGTGACAAGCGAAAGCTCGGGCTGTTCCTGCGGCACAGGTTCGGTTTCGACCGGCGCTGTCCCGTCGGGCGGCGTTTCGCTGTCCGCGCGGCCGACCAGCATCCGCCCGAGCATCAGCAGGCACAACAGCAGACACACGCCGAGAATGACGGTGTAGCGTGCGCTTTTCGGTTCGTCCATTGGGTTTTCCTCCTTCCGGCTGACAGTTAAGTGTATGCCGTTCTGCGCGGTTTTATACATAAAAAAGACTGCTCCAAGCCGTTTTTTTCGGTCAGGAACAGTCTTTTCGTCTGTCTATCAGGGTTTATTTCGCGTCCTCGCACCACTCGGCGAAGATATTCTCCGCGTCCTCGGCGCTTGCGGCTCCAAGCAGGCTGTTCGCCAGCTCGCGGCACTCCGCATACGAATGCGCCGCAAGGTCGGCCTTCGCCGCCGGGATAGCGGACGCGGACATCGAGAGGTTGGTAACGCCAAGGCCGCACAGCACGCTTGCCATGCCGGGCGTACCAGCCATTTCGCCGCACACGCCGCACTCGATGCCGTTTTCGTTTGCCGCCTTGGCCGTCATGGCGATAAGGCGCAGCACGCCCGGATGGAGCGGGCGGTACAGGTAGGAGATTTTCTCGTTGATGCGGTCCACCGCGCAGGAATACTGAATGAGGTCGTTCGTGCCGATGGAGAAGAAGTCGGCCTCCTGCGCGAGGACATCGGCGCAGACCGCCGCCACCGGGATTTCGACCATGATGCCGACCTTAACGTTCGGGTTATAGGGAACGCCCTCCGCGTCGAGCAGGTCGCGCGCCTCGCGGAGCACCTGCTTGGCGTTGCGCAGCTCATCGACCGAAGAAATCATCGGGAACATGATGCGCAAATCGCCGTACTGCGCCGCACGCAGCAGCGCACGCAGCTGCACGATGAACAGCTCGGTGCGGTCGAGGCAGATACGAATAGCGCGGTAGCCGAGGAAGGGGTTCTGCTCCTTCTCCAGGCCGAGCGCCGGAACCTCCTTGTCGCCGCCGATGTCGAGCGTGCGGATGATGACCGGACGGCCGTTCATGGTTTCGACCGCTTTCTTGTAGGCTTCGAACTGCTCCTCCTCACTCGGGAGGTCGGGGCGGTCCATGAACAGGAACTCGGAGCGGAACAGACCGACGCCCTCGCCGCCCATGTCCACAACGCGGACAGCGTCCGCCGGCGTGCCGATGTTGCCCTCGATGATGATGCGGTGTCCGTCGCTCGTTTCGCCCGGGCGGTCCTTGAACTCCGCGAGCATCGCGCGGCGTGCATCGTCCTTTTCCTTCTTCTCCTCGAACGCCGCAAGCGTCTCCTCGTCCGGCTGTGCGACAAGCTCGCCTGCCGCGCCGTCCAGCAGCAGCTCCATGCCGTCCGTGACGGGGTCGAGGCTGTCGCCCGCGCCCACGACCGCCGGAATGCCCATCGAGCGCGCCATGATGGCCGAGTGGCTCGTGCGGCCGCCGATTTTCGTGATGAAGCCGACCACCGGCTTGCCGCCCATCTTGGCGGTGTCGGACGGGGTGAGGTCGTTTGCGACCACGATGCACGGCTCGGTCACGCTGTCGAGCGGATTGTCCGCCACGCCCTTGAGGTTCTTGAGCACGCGCATGGAAATATCTGCAATGTCGGCAGCACGCGCCTGCATATATTCGTCGTCCATCGCGCGGAACATCGCCTGAAAGTTCTCGCTGTTGACCGAGCAGGCGTACTCCGCGCACACCTTTTCGTCCTCGAGCATGTTCGTCATGCCCTCGATAAAGTCCGGGTCCTCGAGCATCATCAGATGCGCGTCGAAGATCTCCGCCTCCTCGGGGCCGATGTTCTTTTCGGTTTCGTCGCGCAGCGCGGCAATCTGCTCTCCGGCCTTCGCCACCGCATCTGTCACGCGCTTTTTTTCGGCCTCGGTATCCGTAACCGCGGTCTTTGTAACCGTCAGATCAGCCTCCCGGATGACGAGCGCCTTCGCCCTCGCCAAGCCCTCGGAAACGCCGATCGCCTTGATTTTCAGCATAGCTTTTTTCCTCCACTCATATTTTTCCCTGCGTATCGTTTTCCCTTACTTACGTTATTCCTTACAATTTTACCACTTCAATTTTACGGTATCTTGTTGCTTTCGTCAAGCAAAACAGCGGCTTTTCAAAAAAATCTTTCGAAAAATGATATTTTCTATGCCATGCTGCCGTTTTTCTGCTATACTAAAAGCATATGTTATCCCTGTAAGGAGGACGATTCTCATGGCAAATCGCTGCACACGAATTCCCGAAATCATGATGCCCCGCGAGGGCACCGACCTGTCCAAATGGGCGGTCATCGCCTGCGACCAGTACACCTCTCAGCCCGAATACTGGGCGGAGACCGACCGCATCGTTGGCGACGCGCCGTCTACCCTGCGTCTGACCCTGCCCGAGGTCTACCTTGAGGACGCGGACGTTGCTTCGCACATCGAGCGTATCCACAAGACCATGCAGCAGTACGTTGCAGACGGCACGCTGCGCACGCTTCCGGCCGGTGTCGTGCTGACCGAGCGCTGGTCCGGCGGCTCCTGCCCGCGCCGCGGCATCGTTCTGGCTGTCGATCTTGAGGCTTACGAGTACACCCCGGGTTCGGTATCTCTTATCCGCCCAACCGAAAAGACGGTCGTTGAGCGCATCCCGCCCCGTCTGAAGGTGCGCGAAGGCGCGTGCCTTGAGCTGCCGCATATCATGATCCTGATCGACGACCCCAAGCGCCAGATCATCGAGCCGCTCTTTGCCAAGACCGACTCCTTCTCCAAGCTGTACGACACCGACCTCATGCAGAACGGCGGCCACATCACCGGCTGGTTTATCCCGAAGGGCGCGGAGACCGACACCATCGAGGCCGGTCTGGAGGCGCTGTGCGACCGTGAGACCTTCAACGCGAAGTACGGCTGCACGGACGCGCAGGCGCTCCTCCCCTACGCAGTCGGCGACGGCAACCACTCCATGGCGACCGCAAAGGCTTACTGGGAAGAGGTCAAAAAGACCCTGACCCCCGAGGAGCAGGAGAATCACCCGGCCCGCTACGCCCTCGCGGAAATCGTCAACATCCATGACGAGAGCATCATCATCGAGCCGATTCACCGCGCACTCTTCGGCGTAGACGGCGAGGAGCTGCTGAAGTCGCTCACCGCGTTCTACGAGAGCGAGGGCTGCAAGGCGTATGTAACGGATACCGCGCCCGAAATCGAAAACGCGCACTTCTATCCGTTCGTTTCCGCCGAGAAGAACGGCGTGTTCGTTGTCGAGGACCCGAAGTGGGCCATCCCGGTCGCGACTATCCAGACCGGTCTGGACGCTTTCCTCGTCGAGCACAAGGACGTCAAGATCGACTTCATCCACGGCGCGGACGTTGTGGTTTCCCTCGCGGAGAAGCCGGGCAACTTCGGCTTTATCCTGCCGGACATCGCGAAGAACGACCTGTTCCGCGGCGTTGTCTTTGACGGTGTTCTGCCGCGCAAGACCTTCTCCATGGGCGAGGCGCACGAGAAGCGCTACTACCTCGAAGCAAAGGCAATCGTAAAGTAAAATACGTTTTCTGGAAGCCATCCATTCTGTGGATTATGGGCGCAGTCACTCGGCTGCGCCCTTTTGCTTTGCGCCGATTTTCCATTCAAGGCTCGCCGTTTTCCCTTCCACCCGGCACAGCACGAAAGCCGGTGCGAGGGCGAACGGCTCGTGCGGCGAAAACGGACAGGACAGGCAGACCCCGTTCTCCGTCCGCTCCGCGCTGACTGCGCCCGCCTCGATGAGTGCATCAAGCACCTCGTCCCCGGTCGTCCGCACGGGCGGCACGGGCGGCGGCTCCACGCGCGGCGCGCTCTGCGGCTCCGGCGGTTCGGTGCGCGGCAGAGGCTTTTCGGCGAGATACACCCGCTCGGGTGTTTTTCCCTTCCACCCGGCGCGGTGCAGCGTTTCCGCCGAAAGACGCCGCGTAAGGCG
>UQVU01000110.1 GCA_900544475.1 uncultured Butyricicoccus sp. | reverse complement strand
CAGCATGTCCGTGTCCCCCGGCTCCCGGCAGGTCCTGACCATGCTGGCCAACTGCGGCGCCCTGTCCGACATTCTGGCTTCCGGCGCCCGGCTGCTGGAATGTGCCTGCGGCCCCTGCATCGGCATGGGCTTCTCCCCCAACTCCGGCGGCGTGAGCCTGCGGACCTTCAACCGCAACTTTGAGGGCCGCTCCGGCACGCAGGACGCGAAAATCTACCTCGTTTCTCCCGAAGTCGCGGCGGCGTCCGCTCTTGCGGGCCATCTGGTAGACCCGCGCACGCTCGGCGAGATGCCGGAGATCGAGATGCCTGAGCATTTCGTCATCAACGACAACATGATCGTAAAGCCGGCAGAGAACCCGGCTGAGGTCGAGGTCGTCCGCGGCCCGAACATCAAGCCGTTCCCGCTCGGCAAGGCGCTCGAAGCGTCCTACACCGGCAAGGTCGTGCTCAAGACCGAGGACAACATCACCACCGACCACATTCTTCCGGCCGGCGCGAAGCTGCTGCCGTACCGCTCGAACGTGCCGTTCTACTCCAACTACTGCTTCATCAACGTGGACAAGGATTTCCCGTCCCGCTGCAAGGAGCAGGGCGGCGGCATCATCGTCGGCGGCGCGAACTACGGCCAGGGCTCGTCCCGTGAGCACGCGGCGCTCGTTCCGCTGTATCTCGGCGTCAAGGCTGTCCTGTGCAAGTCCTTTGCACGCATTCACAAGGCAAATCTGGTAAACTCCGGCATTATCCCGCTGACCTTCGCAGACCCGGCGGATTATGACGCCATCAAGCTGCTCGACGACATCTCGCTGCCGAACGTCCTCGAAGAGGTCAAGAACGGTGAGCAGGTCACTGTCGTCTGCGGCGGCAGAACCTTCAAGGCGGACTGCGAAGTTTCCGAGCGTCAGCGCCACGCGCTGCTCGCAGGCGGCACGCTGCTCTACGCGCGTCAGCAGGCGGCTGCGAAGTAAAACCGCACCGGGGCAGGGCGGAGAGGCCGACGCGCCTTCCGTCCGCCCCGCTTGACAGATAAAGATTTCTTTGTTAAAATAATATCAATGCGACAGGAGGACACACAAATGTCTATCGACCAGTCTGTTCTGGATAAATTTGAAGCAGTAGTAGAGAGCCAGCGCAAGCGTATCATGGATATGAAGGCGCAGGACGATTTTATTGATTACTCCAAGCTGGACAAGCTGATTATCGGCGTGTGCGGCGGCGACGGCATCGGCCCGATGATCACCGGCATGGCGCAGCACGCCCTTGAGGTTCTGCTTGCGGACAAGGTAAAGGCCGGCAAGGTCGAGTTCCGCGTCATCGACGGCCTGACCATCGAGCGCCGCGCCGAGCTCGGCTGCGCAATCCCGCCCGACGTCATGGAGCAGCTGAAAGCCTGCCACGTTATCCTGAAGGGCCCCACCACGACCCCGCGCAAGGGCGACCCGTGGCCGAACGTCGAGTCCGCGAACGTTGCGATGCGCAAGGCGCTCGACCTGTTCGCCAACGTCCGCCCGGTCAAGGTGCCCGAGCTCGGCATCGACTGGACGTTCTACCGCGAGAACACCGAGGGCGGCTACGCCGTCGGCTCGCAGGGCGTCAAGATCGACGATGACCTGTACATCGACTTCACCGTTGCGACCTCGCAGGGCTGCGAGCGTATCGCGCGTCTGGCCTTCGACTACGCACGCAAGACCGGCAAGAACCGCGTTTCCTGCGTCACCAAGGCGAATATCATCAAGACCACCGACGGCAAGTTCCTCGATACCTGCCAGAAGGTTGCCGCAGAGTACCCGGAGGTCGTTTTTGACGACTGGTACATCGACATCATGACCGCAAAGCTGCTCGACGACAAGCGCCGCCGCGACTTCAAGGTCGTTGTCCTGCCCAACCTCTACGGCGACATCATCACCGACGAGGCGGCGGAAATCCAGGGCGGCGTCGGCACCGCAGGCTCGGCCAATATCGGCAAGCGCTACGCGATGTTCGAGGCGATTCACGGCTCTGCGCCGCGCATGGTCAAGGAAGGCCGCGCAAAGTACGCAGACCCGTCCTCCGTGCTGCGTGCGGCGGTCATGCTGCTTGAGCACATCGGCGAAATCGAGCTGGCGCACAAGCTCGACCGCGCACTCGATATCTGCATGGTCGAGGAGCGCAAGGTCGTGGTCACCGGCCGCGACACCGGCGCAACCGCACAGGAGTTTACGGATTACGTGCTCGACACGATTGCAAAGCTGTAAGATAGTTTAAGAGAAGCTGTGCGTGCCGTGCAAGGGTCCTTTGTATGGCACGCGCCGCATTTTTCACAGTAAAAAGAAAAGAAAATACCAGAGAAAGGGGAGAGACGGTGGAACACAGGCAAGAGGTATCCAAGGCGGTCATTCAGCGTTTGCCGCGGTATTATCGAAATATCTGCGAGCTGAAAGCCGAAGGCGCGCAGCGCATCTCCTCGCGCGCACTGGCGGAACGAATGGGACTGACCGCGTCACAGATCAGGCAGGATTTCAACTGCTTCGGCGGCTTCGGTCAGCAGGGCTACGGCTACAACATCGAAAAGCTCCAGGAGGAGCTGGGCGCCATTCTGGGACTGCGTGCGGGACGCACGGCGATCCTGCTCGGCGTCGGCAACCTCGGCCGTGCGCTGCTCAACAACTTCAACTTTTCTGCGAGCGGCTTTGAGCTGCTCTGCGCGTTCGACGCAAACCCCGGCCTCATCGGCCGCAGCTTCGGCGGGCACGAGGTCAAGGCGGCAGGCGAGCTGGACGCCTACATCGCGGAGCACCACCCGGATGTGGCGGTGCTGACCATTCCGCGCGGCAACGCCCCGGCGATTGCCCGCGACCTCGTGGAGCGCGGCGTTCGCGGCCTGTGGAACTTCACGGGCGAGGACCTGCACCTCGAAGGACTCGGCGTGCCGGTCGAGAACGTGCATCTGTCGGACAGCCTCATGACGCTGTGCCAGCTTGTGGGCATGGCTGAGGAAAGCGACAACTGAACAGACAAACGCCCTCCGGAAAACGTATCTGCGCGTGCTCCGGAGGGCGTTTTGGCACTTAAAAGGGGTTGCTGCGGAACTGAGTGGGGGACTGGCCGGTTTTCGAGCGGAAGGCTGTGATGAAGTTTACCTCGCTGCGGAAGCCGACCCGGAAGGCGATTTCGCTGACCGAGAGCGCAGTCGAGTGCAGCAGCGCCTTCGCCTCGTCGATGCGGTGGAGCATGATGTACTCGTGGGGCGAAAAGCCGGTCGCGGCGCGGAACAGCCGGGAGAAATGCGAGGCACTGAGGTTGACGTGGGCGGCGATGCGCCGGACGGGAAGCTCCTCGGTGAGGCGGCTGTCGATGAAGCGCACAGCGGACGCTACGGCGTCGTTCTCGCGCTGTCCGCGCGTGCTCTGTGGGAGCAGCAGGCCGCACAGGATGCGGTAAAGTGCCTGCGAGCGCTCGACCTCGCTCATCTCGCCCGTGCGCAGACCGAGCACCAGCTGCGCCAGCTCCTGCTCCAGATGGAGCGATGCCGGGGGAGAGAAGGCCTGGCGGCCGCCGTTGAAGGCGACGATCTGCGCAAAGAACGCCGCCGCGTTCGCTCCGTCGAAGTGAATCCAGATGGCCTCGGCGTCGCCCTTCGTGAAGAAGCGGTGGGGCTTGCGGCAGTCCACCAGCGCTGCCTGTCCGCGCTCGACCGAAAACTCGTGGTCGGTGTGGACGCACATCGTCCCGGCGCGCACATAGAGCAGATAGAAGTTGCGGTGGCTTTCAAGATGCGCGATCTCGCAGTTGTCGCGGAAATCATAATTTTTATCATAGTAATAATGCCCGGCGCGGGTCACGTAGTAAAACAGGCTGCGTGCGACAGTGCCGGGCGTAGAGAAAAAGCGCTCCGACCGCGCGAGCACGCCCGGCTCTCCGAGAACCTTCACAGCGTTCGACCTCCCTTGTAACGGATACCGATATTATAGCACAAAATATAAATAGATTGCAGTGTTTTGTTATTGCTATCGACGGAAAAATCCTGTAATATGGAAACAGTAAAAGCGTCCGGCCGAAAAAAATCCGCCGCAGACAGGCGGGAAACACGCAGCTGCATGGTTTCGGCGGACAAACTGGGGGAAAGACGGTATGATAAAAGAAAAGACGTTTTATAAGTCGTTCATGGTTCTGGCGCTGTCGCTCGCGCTTCAGAACCTGCTGACCTACGGCGTCAACATGATGGATACGCTCATGCTCGGTCGGTACAGTCAGGACGCGATGGGCGGCGTCAGCCTGTGCAACCAGATACAATACCTGCTCCAGATGCTCGTCGTTGGCGCGGGCGAGGGCGCGGTCGTCATGGGCTCGCAATACTGGGGCAAAAAGAAGCTCGAACCCATCCCGAACATCATCGGTGTGGCGCTGCGCTTCGGCGGCGCACTGGCGGTGCTGCTGTTCATTCTGGTGTGCGGCTGGCCGACGCAGATTTTGCAGCTGCTCTCGAACGATCCGGCGGTCATCGCGGAGGGCGCGAAGTATTTCAGTATCATCCGCTTCACCTACGTGATTTTCACCGTCACGAACATCCTTGTGGCGTCCTTGCGCTCGATCGGCGTGGTTAAAATCGGCTACATGATTTCGGGTTCGACGCTCGTTATCAACGTCTGCCTCAACTATCTGCTGATTTACGGCAACCTCGGCTTCCCGGAGATGGGCGTGCGCGGCGCGGCCTGCGCGACCCTGATTGCGCGGTGCGTTGAGCTGCTCATCGTCATCTGGTTCCTCAAATACAAGGAAAACGTCCTCAATCTCAACCTGCGCAAGCTGCTGCACATCGACACGAGCTACGTGCGCGATTACATGAGGGTTTCGCTCCCGGTGCTCATCAATCAGGCGCTCTGGGGCGTGGCGCAGATGGTTCAGACCGGCATTCTCGGCCACCTCGGCGGCGACGTGACGGCGGCGAACGCCATCTCGGTGCAGGTCTATCAGGTGCTCTCGGTTGTCTGCTACGGCGCGGCGAGCGCGGCGGGCATCGTGGTCGGCCGCACCATCGGCGAGGGGGACGAAAAGCGGCTGCATCCGCTCGTCACGACGCTTCAGGTGGTGTTTATCTCGATCGGCCTGTGCTCGGGACTCGCGATTTTCCTGCTGAGAGGGCCTATTCTCGCGGCCTTCGGCGGCACGCTGACCGAAAGCTCGTACCGGCTCAGCCGACAGTTCATGCTTGTCCTCGCGGTCACGACGGTTGGCACCTCGTACCAGATGGCGTGCGATAACGGCATCATCCGCGGCGGCGGCGACACCGGCTTCAGCGCCATGATGAACCTCATCAGTATGTGGGGCATCATCGTGCCGTTCTCGGCGATGGCGGCGTTCTGGTGGAAGTGCCCGCCGGCCGTGGTGTTCTTCCTGCTCAAGTGGGACCAGCTTTATAAGGCCATTCCGGTCGGCATCCGCCTGCACAGCTGGAAGTGGATCAAGAAGGTCACAAGAGCGTAAAAACAGATAACTTCTCTCCAAGGTCCCGGAAAGGAAAGGCGAAATGCCCGGATTTTCCGGGGCCTTTTTTATGGCTTGACGGCTATGGAGGAATGCCGTATGATAAAAGCAGCAAAATCATCGGAGGATTTCAATGAATACATTATCCATTGTGCACGATTTTCTGCGTCGGACGGTGCGCCCGGGCAGTCTGTGCATTGACGCGACGGCAGGCAAGGGGCGCGATACGGCGCTTCTGTGCGAGCTTGCAGGGGACACGGGCCGCGTTCTCGCCTTTGACGTGCAGGAGGACGCCGTGCGCCAGACCAAGGCGCTTCTCGCGGCGCAGGGCAGGCACGCCGAGGTGCTGCTCGAAAGCCACGCGAACATGGAGCGGTACGTGCAGCCTGAGAGCGCGGACTGCATCGTTTTCAACTTCGGCAGACTCCCGGGCGGCGATCCGCATATCTTCACCCACGCCGACTCGTCCATCGCGGCGATTGACGCCGGTCTGCGGCTGCTGAAGCCGGGCGGTGCGATGGCGCTCGCCATCTACTACGGCGGCGAAAACGGCTACGGCGAGCGGGACGCCATCCTCGCACACCTCAGAACGCTCGATGACCGCCGGTACAGCGTGCTGCTGTGCGACTGGGCGAACCGGAAAAACGACCCGCCCATCCCGGCGTTTATTTTTAAGGCAACACCGCACAATTAAAGCTGCGGCGCTTTGCGGAAATTTTGTGCCCT
>UQVU01000109.1 GCA_900544475.1 uncultured Butyricicoccus sp. | reverse complement strand
GACGAGGTCCTGGAAGAAGCCGAGTTCGAACCGTTTTTCCAACAGTTGGAGTCCCGCCTCACAGGAAAGAACATCTCCCTGTTCGGCTCCTACGGCTGGGGCGACGGTCAGTGGATGCGTGACTGGGTTCAGCGCACCAACGACGCGAACGCTGTCATCTACACCGACGAGGGCCTGATCGTAAACGAGACCCCGGACGACGATGCGCTGGCAAAGTGCAAGGAGTTCGGCAAGGGCTTCGCAGCTTTCTAATATTCGATTGAAAGCACGCTTTCAATCGAGGCTGACGAAAAACCGCGTCCTGCGGACACATTTTTTCTTCCCTTGTATAATTTCCGTGATACATGCTCCCGGAAATTATGAATTTGCTTCGCAAATTCTATTTAATGCGTGCTGCCGCACGAAACCGCAAGGTTTTACGGCAGACAACCTAAACAAGCAACTTTCTTCGGCGTGCGCCACATTCGCGCGCAGCGCCATAACATAGCTTTACCGGATACCGTTCGGCAAAGCTCCCTAATTTCGGTCGTAACTGATGCGACGGCATCGGTTATGATACAAATATCCTTTCTTGTCCCGGGGAAACCCCAAATTAGGTGCGCTGCCCGGCGTACCCGTAACAGAGCCCGCGATTGTCCGGAACAACGATCGCGGGCTTCCTCCTGTCCGAATGAGATAGTGCTGTCTTTTTGAGATAAAAATGAAAGACGGAAACGGACAGTCTGCAAAACGGGTGCTCCGGCTGTTTGCGAGAATGTACAATTAGCTTCGGCAAACTCATAGTACGCTTGTGTAGATTAGCCAAAGTTAACTCAACCCCGTTGACAAGTCGGGTTAGCAGTGATAAACTGCAAATGTTAAAGAGGTTAGAGCATACTAACCCACGAAGAAACAGACATAGATCACAGTAAAGGAGAGGGTTACTATCATGCCGCTGACACTGATGGACGTCGGAGTGGAAACCACCGTCAAAGCCATCCGAGGAAAGGACCAGACACGCAAGTTTTTACAGAATCTCGGTTTTGTAGAGGGCGCAAAGGTTACAGTTGTGTCGTCTCTCGCCGGAAATGTGATCGTGTCCGTAAAGGACGCGCGCGTTGCAATTTCCGAGCAGATGGCGTCGCGTATCATGGTCTGAACAGGGGGTACACAACAATGAGCAATCTGAGAAAAACGCCGGTCGGGGCGACTGTCACGGTCCGCAAAATTGAGGGCGAGGGCGCGACCCGCCGCCGTATCATGGACATGGGCATCACCCGCGGCGCGGAAATCTACGTCCGCAAGGTAGCGCCGCTCGGCGACCCGGTCGAGATCACCGTTCGCGGCTACGAGCTGTCGCTGCGCAAGGCGGACGCCGAAATGATTCAGGTGGACTGAAACGAAGATTGAACTTCTTCGCTTCGAAACCGGGTCAAAAAAATTTTTTTTACATATAAGTTAGCCTCTGTTAATTGAGTTTGCGGAGGCTTACGAGAAAGGGGAAACAATATGTCAATTCGTTTGGCACTTGCCGGCAACCCGAACTGCGGCAAGACGACCATGTTCAACGATCTGACCGGTGCAACGCAGTACGTTGGCAACTGGCCGGGCGTTACGGTCGAGAAGAAAGAGGGCAAGTTCAAGGCCGATAAGGAAGTCAGCATCACTGACCTGCCGGGTATCTACTCGCTCTCTCCGTACACGCTGGAAGAGGTCGTAGCGCGTGACTATCTCGTAAACGAGAAGCCGGACGCCATCATGAACCTCGTCGATGCGTCCAACATCGAGCGCAACCTCTACCTGACCACGCAGCTGATCGAAATGGGTCTGCCGGTCGTTATCGCGCTCAACATGATGGATATTGTCAGGAAGCGCGGCGACGTCATCGACGTCAAGAAGCTCTCCAAGGAGCTGGGCGTTACGGTCGTTGAGACCGCCGCTATCAAGGGCGAGGGCACCAAGGAGCTTGTCGAGGCCGCGAAGAAGGCCGCAAAGGCCGGCAAGGCGCCCGAGAAGCTGACCTTCTCCGACACGGTAGAGCACGCCGTTTCCGAAATCGAAACGCTCATCGCGGACGTGACCGAGCCCGCGCAGCGCCGCTGGTTCGCCGTCAAGCTCTTCGAGCGCGACAGCAAGGTTCTGGATCGTTTTTCCTTCGGCAAGGACGTTCTCGACAAGATCGAGAAGCTCATCACCGCCGTTGAGGAGGAGCTGGACGACGACGCGGAGTCTATCATCACCGATGCACGCTATCAGTACATCGGAAAGCTGGTCAAGGACTGCGTAAAGAAGAAAAAGACCGGTCTGTCTACCTCGGATAAGATCGACCACATCGTTACCAACCGAATCCTCGCTCTGCCGATCTTCGCACTGGTCATGTGGCTGGTTTACTTCGTTTCCGTATCCACCGCGGGCGGCATCTTCACCGACTGGGCAAACGACGGTGTGTTCGGTGACGGCTGGCATCTGTTCACCATCGGCGCTGCCGACTATGAGGAAGCAACTGCCGAGTACGATGACCAGATCACCCGCCGCGACGCATGGCTCGAGGCTGCCGACGAGGCCGGCATCGACACCGCTGCGCTGACCGAGGCGCTCGAGGCCGAAGAGGCGGACGAAACCGCTATCGCTGACGCAGCTGCTGCCATCGAGGCAGACCCGGCTGCCGCATCGGTTGTCGGCACCGCCGAGTTCAAGGACGAGGACTCCGGTAAAGTCACCACCGAGAACGTAAACCTCGCAACCTTTGAGGAAACCATGACCGCCGCGGAGCCGGACCCGGCTGACTTCGGTGTTTGGGTTCCGGGTATCCCGGTGCTGTTGGAGAAGCTGTTCGCCTCCATGGGCGTTAACGAGGACGGCTGGGTCTACAGCCTGGTAATGGACGGTATCGTTGCCGGTGTCGGCGCGGTGCTGGGCTTCGTTCCGCAGATGCTCATCCTGTTCTTCTTCCTCGCTATCCTCGAGGACTGCGGCTACATGGCGCGTGTTGCGTTCATCATGGACCGTATCTTCCGCAAGTTCGGTCTTTCGGGCAAGTCCTTTATCCCGATGCTCATCGGCTCGGGCTGCGGCGTACCGGCTGTCATGGCTTCCCGTACCATCGAGCAGGAGCGCGACCGCCGTATGACCATCATGACCACCTGCTTCATACCGTGCGGCGCTAAGCTGCCGATCATCGCGATGTTCGCAGGCGCGTTCTTTAATGGCTCCGGCACCATCGCATTCTCTGCTTATGTTCTGGGCGTGCTGTCCATCATCATCTCGGGCATCATGCTGAAGAAGTTCAAGATCTTCACCGGCGACCCGGCTCCGTTCGTCATGGAGCTGCCGAGTTATCACGTTCCGACCGCCGGCAACGTATTCCGCTCCATGTGGGAGCGCGGCTCCTCCTTCATCAAGAAGGCAGGCACCGTTATCCTGCTGTCCACTATCTTTATGTGGTTCACCCTCGGCTACGGCTGGGAGAACGGCGCATTCTGCGCGGTTACCGATATTGACAACTCCATCATGGCGCGTATCGGCTCTGTTATCGCTCCGATCTTCACGCTGCCGGGCTTCGGCACATGGAAATCCGCCGTTGCCGCCATCTCCGGTCTGGTCGCAAAGGAGAACGTTGTTGCTACCTTCGGTCAGCTGTATCACTTCGTCGGCGAGGTTGCAGAGGACGGCTCCGAAATCTGGGGCGAGCTGGCTGCGGACTTTACGCAGGTCGGCGCGTATGCCTTCATGGCGTTCAACCTGCTGTGCGCACCGTGCTTCGCGGCAATGGGCGCCATCAAGCGTGAGATGAACAACGGCAAGTGGACCGCACTGGCCATCGGCTATATGTGCGCTTACGCTTACGTTGTATCCACCATCATCTATCAGATCGGCGGCCTTATCACGGGCGAGCTGACCTTCGGCGTCGGCTCTGTGGTCGCCATCGCGTTCATCGCGCTCATCATCTTCCTGCTTGTCCGCAAGCCGGCCAAGGCTGACTCCACCGACGGCCTGCGCCGCATGAGCGTTGACGCAAACAACTGATTTTAGAAAGAGGCATTTATCATGAGTCTGGGTGACATTATTCTTGCATTGATCGTAGCGCTTATCGTGTTCTTCGCGGCGCGTTCGGTATTCGTCAAGAAGTCGGGCGGCTGCGGCGGCGACTGCGCCCATTGCGGCGGCTGCGGTGCCCATAAGCAGACGCCTCAGAAAAAGTAAATCAGATAGAAAAGAGAGCGGTTCCGCAGGGAGCCGCTCTTTTTCACCCCTCCGGGGGTGAGCGCGAACGGTGCCGCCGTTCCTGCGGCGGGGGGATTTCGCACGCTGCGGCGTGCGGGGACGCGCCCCTCCCGGGGCGAGGGGCAAACTGCTGCCGGGCGGCAGCCGGGGCTTTGCAAAAGGGGGTACAGAACACCCGGACTTGCGTCCCGGTTTCCTATACCCCCTCTTGCGACTCCCCCTGACCTTCCGGTCTGCCGCTCAGCGGAGCTTCGCGGCTAAGGCGCGGGAGACGCAATTAAGACCGGTTCGCCGTTCTTTTCTTTTTTGCCACTGTTTAGGGCTGGCTTCGCGCGTCTTTCCGCGCATATCAGTGCGCGGCAGCGGGACGAAAGGGGATAACCGGTTATCCGGAGTGCTTCGCATGGCTCTCCTTAACCGCCTTTGCGAAACCGAGGATTGAGCGTGCAGCCGAGCCGCCCCCGCTTTTTAGCCGCGAATGCTCCGCTGAGCGGCCAAAGGAAAGTTGGGGAGTCGCAAGAGGGGACAGGAAACCTTGGTGTCCTGTCCCCTTTTGCCCCCGCCGCCGGGTGGCGGCAATGTCCCGCCCTCCCGGAGGGAAAACGCCCCGTGCCCCGCGTGGGGGCACAAAAAATCCCTCCCGGCATAGTCTGAGAGGGAAAGGTGGCGTAAGAAGATGGAAATTCATGTGGTTCAGCCGGGCGAGAGCCTGTACCGCATCGCGGCTCACTATGGCGTGCCGCCGGCGGCGCTGCTGCGCGAGAACGAGCGAGCGGACCCCAATCGTTTGACGCCCGGCGAGTGCCTCCTCGTGCCGGAAAAGGGCAGGACGCACACCGTCCGGCGCGGCGAAACCCTTGCCTCGGTCGCCCGGCAGGCGGGCACGGACGAGCGCACGCTCCTGCGGCACAACCCGTATCTCGCGGGACAGGAACGCCTGACGCCCGGGCAGACGCTTGCTCTCGGCGGAAAAGCGCGTCGGCTCTCCGTCCTCGGGGGCGTGCCCCGGAACGCAGATGTGCGGACGCTGCGGCGCGTTCTGCCGTATCTGGATTACTTAGCGGTGCAGACCTTCGGTTTCGACCGGACGGGGCGTGTCCGCGCCGCCCATGCGGAAATTCCCGTGCGGCTGGCGCATCGGTACGGCGCGAAGGCGGTTTTCGTGCTGACCGCGCAGGACGGGGACGGCTTGCTTTCGAGCGAGGCGGCGCATCGGGTGACAGCAGACGAGGACTTGCGCGAAACGCTTGCCCGGAGTGCGGCGCAGAACGCCGAGGCGGGCGAGTGGGACGGCGTGCTGCTCGACCTTGCGTACCTGCCGGGCGAAGACAGAGCGGCGCTCTCGGCGCTCGTGCGCGAAATGAAAGCGCGGCTCGGCGGAAAACAGCTGCTTGTCGCCCTGCCGGGGACGGAAAGCCCGGCGCACGACCTGAGAGCGCTCGGGGAGGCAGCTGACCTGTGCGTTCTGGCGAATGCCTCGGCCGCGCACGCTAAGCCGGGACCTGCCGCAGACATCGGTGCGCTGTGCCGCGCGGTGAAGAAAGCCGTGCGCGAGATACCGCCCGGAAAGCTGCTGTGCGGTCTTGCCTCCGGCGGGTGGCAGTGGGCGCTCCCGTGGCGCGAGGGACAGCAGGCGCGGCCTCTGGGCGGCGCGGCGGCTGCGGAACAAGCGGTGCTCGCAGGTGCGCCCATCCGGTTCGACGAGCGCTCCCAGACCGCGCATTACAACTTCTGGCGCGGCGGCACCGAGCAGGAGGTCTGGTTCGAGGACGCGCGGTCGTATCGCTCGAAGTGCGCTCTGGCGGCGGAGTTCCGCCTCGGCGGGGTGGCGGTGATGGATGCTGTCCATCGGAACAGCGCCCTCTGGGCGGCGGTAAGATAGACCTTTGCCCAAGGGGTGGGGGGGTCGCCCTCGGAGGGCGGGTGCCTTTTTTGCCGCCTTCGGCGGCGGGAGAGTGCACGCTGCGGCGTGCGGTGGGAGGGTTA
>UQVU01000108.1 GCA_900544475.1 uncultured Butyricicoccus sp. | reverse complement strand
AAGCCTCGCCGCATGATGATGATAAGCCGATTTTGCTACCGGGCGAGTGGGAAGTGAACACGCGTCGCGAACGGCAGGAGCAGGGGATTCCATTGGATGCGGGAAGCTGGCAGGCCATTTGTGATGCGGCGCGGCAGATTGGTATGTCGGAAGAGACGTTGCAGGCTTTCTGTCAGCAGTTAGCCAGCTAAAAAAAGCCCGTCCAGTAACGGACGGGCAAACAAGGGTAATATAGGATCAATGAGTCCTACGACGTTGACCGTCCGAACCCGTTCGACTACAATCCGTCCTGCCTGCACGTATGCAAGGGCGTTAAGTTCGAGATCATCGCACACGGCCCGTGCAACATCTACATTCAGAAGACGCTGAACGAAAAGACCTTCCCGAGCAAGATGTACAAGCCGGAAGACACCGACACCTGGGCACGAGGCAACAAGGGCGAGCTGATGGGCTGCATCAAGCGCGACGTCCGCACCTGCTTCGACCTGGACAACGCGCCGTACTCCAACATGGTACTGGGCGAGGTTGTCAACCTGCCGGGCAAGTGGTCCTCTTACCCGCCGCATCATCATCCGCAGCCGGAGTGCTACTTCTACCGCTTCGACAAGCCGATGGGCTTCGGCGCAGGCTGGGGCAACGGCGAGATCTACGAGACCCATCACAACGGCCTTGCGATCATCACCGACAAGATGCACTCTCAGGTAACCGCACCGGGTTACTCCTGCTGCTACGCATGGGGCATCCGTCATCTGCCGGGCGACCCGTGGGACAAGACCCGCATCGATGACGAGGAGCATCTGTGGCTGCTCGAGGACGATGCAAACGACCATATCTGGCACTGCCCCTCCGGCAACTAAAGCCTGCCGGAGTATAGGGGGGACGCTGTCCCCCCTATATACGAAAAAAGTTCCGTAGAAACTTTTTTCGATACCCCCCTCTCGTCCGCACGGCGGACGAGGCCGCGCCGCCGCGGCGCGGGCAGCGGTATAAAAGTCCGGCAGAGCTGGACTTTTATGGGGAATTGAATGCTGCCGCGTGCGCGCGGCAGGCAGGGGCTTGCCCCTGCACCCTTGGGGGAACCAAGGTTCCCCTTGCCCCCTCCTTTTGGGGAGCGGAGGCATTGCTACCTTTGTAAAATATTTATAGGAGGATTTCCACGATGATTCATATGGAAACCGTTCGTCTGACTGCGTCTCAGGCACTCGTTCGCTTCCTCGAGAACCAGTATATCAGCTATATTGATATGGATGGCAACGAGCAGGAGCACAAGTTCGTTAAGGGCATCTTCATGCTCCCGGGCCACGGCAACGTTGTAGGCTTCGCTAACGGCGTTGAGCAGGAGCTCAAGGACATGATCGTTTATCAGGGCAAGAACGAGCAGGGCATGGCTCTCGCTGCTGTCGGCTACGCAAAGCAGATGCGCCGCAAGTCCATCTTCGCCTGCACCTCTTCCGTAGGCCCCGGCGCCTGCAACATGGTTACCGCTGCTGCTACCGCAACCGCGAACAACATTCCGGTTCTGATCCTGCCGGGCGACATCTACGCTTCCCGTCAGCCGGACCCGGTTCTCCAGCAGATGGAGCAGCCGCAGAACCTGTCTATCTCCGCTCATGATGCTTTCCAGGCTGTTACCAAGTACTGGGGCCGCATCAACCGTCCGGAGCAGGTCATGACCGACATGATCTCCGCTATGCGCGTTCTGACCGACACCGCTAACACTGGCGCTGTTGCAATTTCTCTGCCGCAGGACGTTCAGGCGGAAGCATACGATTACCCGGTTGACTTCTTCAAGAAGCGCGTATGGCGCGTTGACCGCCGTCCGATCACCAAGTATGCACTCGACAAGGCTGTTGAGGTCATCAAGAACGCAAAGAAGCCGCTCCTGATCTGCGGCGGCGGCGTTCGTTACGCTGAGGCACACAAGGTATTCAAGAAGTTCGCTGAAGACTTCGGCATCGCATTCGGCGAGACCCAGGCGGGCAAGTCCGCTATCGTTTGGGACCACGAGCTGAACCTCGGCGGTCTGGGCACCACCGGCGGCATCGCTGCAAACAAGCTGGCGCACGAGGCAGACGTTGTAATCGGCGTCGGCACCCGTTACACCGACTTCACCACCGCTTCCAAGTGGCTGTACCGCACCGATGCGAAGTTCGTCAACATCAACCCGTCTGAGTTCCAGGCATACAAGATGGACGCTACGCCGGTCGTTGCTGACGCAAACGAGGCTCTGACCGCAATCGGCGAGGAGCTGGCTAAGATCGGCTACCACACCGACAAGGCTTACGCTGAGGAAGTTGCTGCTCTGCGCAAGGAGTGGTGGACTGAGGTTGAGCGTCTGGATAAGGTTGAGTACACCGACAAGGAGCACTTCACTCCGGAGTGCAACGACGACAACCGTGAGTGCGTTGAGAAGTACATCGAGGATACCGGCTGCAAGCTGTGCCAGACCACCGTTCTGGGCACCATCAACCATCTCATCGATGACAACGCTATCGTATGTGCAGCAGCAGGCTCTCTGCCGGGCGACATGCAGGGTCTGTGGCGTGCCCGCAAGGAGAACACCTACCACATGGAGTACGGTTACTCCTGCATGGGTTACGAAGTTGCATCCGCTCTGGGCGCTAAGATCGCTTGCCCGGATCAGGAAGTTTACGCTATGTGCGGCGACGGTTCCTTCGACATGCTCCACTCCGAGCTGATCACCTCTGTTCAGACCGGTCACAAGATCAACGTTATGCTGTTTGATAACGCTTCCTTCGGCTGCATCAACAACCTCGAGGTAGGTCAGGGCAACGCGTCCATCTGCACCGAGAAGAACATGCTCGAGCCGGGCGTTACCAACGGTATCCACAAGGGCAAGGTAATCCAGGTAGATTACGCTGCAATCGGCGCGGCTTACGGCTGCAAGACCTACACCGTCAAGACCCTTGACGAGCTGAAGGCTGCAATCGAGGACGCTAAGAAGCAGACCGTTTCCACCCTCATCGACATGAAGGTTCTGCCGAAGACCATGTCCGCTGGTTACGAGAACTGGTGGCGTGTAGGCGTAGCTGAAGTTTCCAACAAGCCGGAAGTTCAGGCTGCACGCAAGGCAATTGAGGCTCACCTCTACGAGGCTCGCCACTACTAATCGTGCGCGGTAAAACCGCAATCGCATAATTATGAAGCCCCTGACGAAAGTCGGGGGCTTTTTGCGTTTCCGTAGAAAAACGATAGGAATGGACGGCACGCGGAATGCGGCGGGGTGGGGGCACCCCGCCCTACGGGAGCATGAACGGATAATAATATGCAAAACGGAAAAACCTCTGTACAAACCGTGCGCGAGATGCTATGCTTTACATAGCGGAGGCGCACGGCCTCGCAGCGAGGAGGAATACTAAATGAAAGAACATTACAAGGGTCTGGGTCATGTCGCTATCTACACGGCGGACATGGAGCAGAGCATCGCGTTTTATGAGAAAATCGGCGGCAGCGTATACAAGCGCGACGGCGTGCAGACGCCTGCCGGCGAAAAGAAGCTGGCGCTCGTGGAGTTCGGCGGCTTCCTGCTGGAGCTGATCGAGCCGCCCGTCGGTTCGCTCGTGCCGTCCGGCGAGGGCAGCATTCCGCACTTTGCGGTTTACGTGGACGACCTCGACAAGACCGCAGCCGACCTCAAGGCCGCCGGTATCATCTCGTTCACCGAGCCGGAGAAAAAGGTCCTGCCGAACACCTTCGGCGGTCTCCAGAACTGGTTCTTTACCGGCCCGTCCGGCGAGCAGATCGAACTGCTCCAGATGCTGTAACTCAGCTGTCGCAAAGCAAAAATGCCCCTGCCTTTTGATATAACGGCAGGGGCATTGCTTTTCGGTTTATCACAAAGAAAACGCGGATGTAGCGAGATTTATCGTCCGGACGTGCTGCTTTTTGGCGTAGAAAACGGTCTGTGCGGTGCCGCCGCTCCGGCCGTCGTAGTAGCAGAGGAGCAGGGAGGAGGCATCGACCATGAATCGGTTGCGGACAGCGAAGCAGCCGGTGAAATACTGCGGCGCGAAAATGTGCACACCGTCCGAGTGAACCAGACAGACATTGTAGCGCTTTTTCCAGCCCGGGGGATAGCGGTCGGACTGATGCTCGTGCGGAATGGCGCAGAGCAGGCGGACGTTATGCCGCTTTTTCGCGCGGATGACCGCCTCGGCCGCCCAGATGTCGAAGCCGAGCGCCATGCCCGACCAGAAGCTGTCGTATCCTTCCGCTACGGCGCGGTCGATGGCGCGGTCGAGCAGGATTTCGAGCGCACGGACGGCGGCAGGGTCGTAGACATTGAACGGCATTTTCCCCGGCCGGTATCCGGAAAAACAACAGGTATGGCTGCGTGGGTCTTGCATAATTCCACCTCCGGCTGCGACAGCAGCGGTAAAATCGGGCGTCTGTTTCCTCCAGTATACACCATGCGTCCGCAAAACACAAGAAATTGCCGAAGGGGCGGCGGCACTTTATGGCGGGTGGTTGTAAACCGGGAGAAAAGCTGATACAATAAGACGAGAGAAAGGGGTGGCTGATTGAACGGACAGAACAGGCTGATTTATCTGGTGCGGCGCATGGTGGTGCGCTTTTTCGAGGACGGCATTTCGCAGGCGGCGGCGGCGCTGTCGTATTTTCTGCTGTTTTCGATGCTGCCGCTTTTGATGTTCGTGGGCGCCATCATCGGTCGGCTGAATATTTCGGTCGAGGATTTCCGACCGGTGTTCGAGCTGATGCCGAAAAGCCTTCAGGAGCTTATCCTGTCGTATTTCGGGCAGCTGTCCGTCTCGCCCTCGTTCAGTCCCATGCTCATCGGAACGCTGCTGACGCTGTACTTTCTGTCGCGTGCGGTGCGCTCGATGATGCGGACGGTTGACCGTATCTACCGCGTGGAGGTGCACCGCCGGGCGGTGCTCGATATTCTGCTGTCGTTTGCCATGACGGCAGGCTTTCTGCTGACGGTCGTGTGCAGCTTCGTGCTCGTGGTCGCGGGAAGAATGCTGCTGCATCAGCTGGCGCGGATGGTGCCGCTGCCGGTGCACCTGATCGAGTCGGTGCGCGGAACGGGGTTCTGGATGATGATTGCGCTCGTGTTCGTGTTTCTCATGCTGTTCAACAAAATCGTCCCCAACCTGCATCTCGGGTTCCGCGAGGTCTGGCCGGGTGCGCTTTTCTCGCTTGTGGCATGGGTGCTCGTTTCGTGGTGCTTTTCGTTCTATGTGGACAATATGGCGCAGTATTCCGTGCTGTACGGCTCGCTCGCGACCGCAATCGTGCTCATGCTCTGGCTGTATCTTGTCAGCATGATTTTGCTGATGGGTCCGCAGCTCAACCACACGCTCGTTGTCATGCGGCTGTACCGCATGGAGCATACGGCGCATTTGAAATAGGAAAAACCGGCGGACGCGCCGGAAAAACATACAGGAGGACAGGAAAAAATGAAAGTTGTAGCAATCAATGGTTCGCCGCGCAAGGACGGCAACTGTGCACAGATGCTTGAGGTTCTGGGCAAGGTGCTTGAGGGCGAGGGCATCGAGTTCGAGGTCTGCCAGCCGGGCGCGAAGGTGCATCCGTGCATGGCGTGCTATCACTGCCTCGACAACGGCACGCTGCGCTGCGTGCAGGACGACGACGGGGTAAACGAAATCATCGCCAAGTGCATCGAGGCGGACGGCATCGTGCTCGCGTCTCCGGTATACCACGGCGGCATTGCGGGCGGCATGAAGTGCGTGCTCGACCGGCTGATTCTGGCGGCGGGCTGCGGTGAAAATCAGCTGCACCACAAGGTCGGCGCGGCTCTGTGCACGCTGCGCCGTTCGGGCGGCATGGAGACCTATCAGCAGCTGCTCGGCACGATCAACACGATGGAGATGGTGCTCGTGACGTCGGACTACTGGAACGCAGTCCACGGCGCGGACAAGGGCGAGGTCATGCAGGACACCGAGGGTGTCGAGGTCATCGAGAAGCTGGGCCGCAACATCGCATGGATGCTCAAGGTGATTGACAAGGCAGGCATCGAGCCGCCGGTCACGAAGCCGCGCACGATGACAAATTTCGTGCGCTGAGCGCACTCGTCCAGGGGGGACGCTGTCCCCCCTGGATACGTTTTCGGTTCCGGAGAAACCGAAAACGATACCCCCCTCGCCCCTGCACGGCAGGGGCGGCCGCGCCGCCGCGGCGCGGGCAGAGGTATAAAAGTCCGGCAGAGCTGGACTTTTAT
>UQVU01000107.1 GCA_900544475.1 uncultured Butyricicoccus sp. | reverse complement strand
GAGGCTGTTGCAGCACTGGTTGATCTGATCACTTCCAACTTTGTTGACTGATCTTTAAGTTATCGCATCCTGAATGAGCACCGATCTTTTGTTTTAGGTCGGTGCTTTTTTATCGAACGCAGGCAGAAACCGTGAGGAGGGGAGCGCCGTGACAAGAGAACAGCTTAAGGAGCGCGTGCGGCGGCTTCCCATGCAGCCGGGCGTCTATATGCACAAGGACAAAAGCGGCACGGTCATCTACGTCGGCAAGGCCAAGCTGCTGCGCAACCGCGTGGCGAACTATTTTCAGCCGCCCGAGCGCCTGAACGCCAAAACGCGCCAGCTCGTCAGCCATATCGACACCTTCGACATCATCGTGACCGACAGCGAGTTCGAAGCGCTCGTGCTCGAAAACCAGATGATCAAGAAGTATCAGCCAAAGTACAACATCCTTTTGAAGGACGACAAGGGCTATCCGTTCATCCGTCTGGACACAACGCAGGATTATCCGCGCTTTTCGGTCGTGTCGCAGCCGGCGGAGGACGGCGCCCGCTACTTCGGCCCGTACATGGGACGCAAGGCCGCCCGCAGCGCCATCGACACCATCAGTGAGGCGCTTCAGCTTGCGACCTGCCAGCGCTCGTTTCCGCGCGACATCGGAAAAGACCGCCCCTGCCTCAATCAGCACCTCGGCCGCTGCTGCGCCCCGTGCACAGGAAAGGTCAGCCCGGCGGAGTACCACGCGCTCATCATGCAGGCGGTTTCGCTGTTAGAGGGCAACGCAAAGCAGCTTGTACGCGATTTGACGGAAAAAATGAACGAGGCGGCGGAAGGATTGCAGTTCGAGCGGGCGGCGGTGCTGCGCGACCGGCTCCGCGCCATCAAAAAGCTGGGCGACCGGCAGCACGTCGTCGCGGGTTCGTTCTCCGAGCTTGACGCCATCGGCTTCGTGCAGGGACAGACGCGAGCGTGCGTGTGCGTGCTGCACTACGGCGGCGGCTCGCTCCAGAGCAAGGAATACACCCTGTTCCACCTGACCGAAAGCGACCCCGGCGAGGTGCTCGGCTCGTTCGTCAAGCAGTATTACGCGCAGCGCGGCGCTGTGCCGAAAACCGTGCTGCTCACGCATGAAATCGAGGACGCGGACACGATAGGCGAGTTCCTCGCCTCCCTCGCCGGGCGCAAGGTCGAGCTTGCCGTTCCCCAGAGAGGCGAGCGGCGCGTGCTCACTAGGCTCGCGGAGAAAAACGCCTTCGAGGAAATCGAACGCCGCGAAAAGCAGTCCGAACGGCGCTTCAAGTCGCTCGAGCTGTTGCAGAACGTCACCGGCATGGCGGCGCTGCCGCTGCGGCTCGAAGCCTACGATATTTCCAACTTCGCCGGTCAGGACACGGTCGGCTCGATGGTGGTTTTCGTGGAGGGACAGCCGAAAAAGTCCGACTACCGCAAGTTCAAGATCGCCTGTGCGGCGAGCGGGCAGGACGACTACGCCTCGATGCGCGAGATGCTGACGCGCCGCGTGCAGCGCTACGTGGACGGGGATGAAAAGTTCGCGCCGCTCCCGAGTGCGTTCATGATTGACGGCGGTCTGGGCCACGTGCGCATCTGCAAAGAGGTGCTCGACTCGTTCGGCCTTTCCGTTCCGTGCTTCGGCATGGTCAAGGACGACCACCACCGCACCCGCGCCCTCGTCGCGCCGGACGGCCGGGAGTTCGGCATTTCGGCGACGCCTGCGCTGTTCGGCCTTGTCGGCCGCTTGCAGGAGGAAGTCCACCGCTTCGCCATCGAGTACAACCGCAAGCTCGGCGGCAAGCGCGTGCGCGGCTCGACCCTCGACCGCATTCCGGGCGTCGGCGACAAGCGCCGCACCGAGCTGCTGAAGCATTTCGGCAGCATCGAAAACATCCGGCAGGCCAGCGAGCAGGAGCTTGCGAGAATCCTGCCGAGGAATACGGCGCAGAGCGTATATGAATTTTTTCACGAAAACGAGTAACTGCATCGACTGAAACCGTAGGGCGGACTGCCCTCAGCCCGCCGCATTGAACGGTGAGCAGACGGTAGGGAACGGCCGGGTGAGGGCACCCGGCCCTACGATAGAAGATACACAGCAGAATTTACATAGGAGGTACCCCGATGCGCGTTGTATCCGGTTCGGCACGCGGCTGCAAGCTCCAGCCTGTGCCCGGCATGAACACCCGTCCGACGACCGACCGGGTCAAGGAAAACGTTTTTAATCTCATTCAGGACCATATCCGCGAGGCGGCGGTGCTCGACCTGTTCGCCGGGACCGGTCAGCTCGGTATCGAGGCGCTCTCGCGCGGCGCGGCGTCCTGCGACTTTGTCGAGCACAACGGCACGGCGTATCATGTCGTTGCGAAGAACATTCAGACCGCCCGCGTGCAGGAACGCGCCCGCACCCACCGCATGGAGGCGGACGCTTTTCTCGCGAAAGCGGGGGCAAAACGCTTCTCGCTCATCTTCCTCGACCCCCCTTACGGCGGAATTATACTGGAAAATGCGCTTCGGAGCATAGAAAGGTTTGACATTCTCTCTGCAAATGGTATAATAATTTGTGAAAGTGCAGTTGAGGATAAGTTTGCCCACGGATTTGAAGTCGTGCGCGAACGCCGCTACGGCGCGACCATGATTACCGTTCTGCGTCGGCAGGACGGCGGAACGGATGAGTAAGAGAATATGAGAATTGCGATTTATCCCGGCTCCTTTGACCCCGTGACGCTGGGACATCTGGACATCATCCGCCGCGCTTCCGGTCTGTTCGACCGGCTGATCGTTGCGGTGATGCACAACCAGAACAAAAAACCGATGTTCTCCGTCGAGGAGCGCAAGGAAATGCTCCGGCGCACGACGGCAGACCTCCCGAACGTGGAGATCGAGAGCTTCGGCGGGCTGCTGGCGGACTACGCCCACAGCCAAAACGCCTGCGTGCTTGTAAAGGGCCTGCGCGCAGTGTCGGATTTCGAATACGAATTTCAAATGGCTCTGGCCAACCGGAAGCTCAATGCCGAGCTTGATACGGTATTCCTTATGACCAGTTCGGAGTATATGTACCTGTCATCCTCGGTGGTAAAAGACATAGCAGTACATGGCGGCAGCGTCGCCGGTTTCGTTCCGGATGAGATCGTGCAGGATATTGTGCGCCGCACACGAAAGGAAGACTGAACATGGCAACTTTAGATGAACTGATCAACCGTATGTACGACATGGTGCAGGACGCGAAGGGAATTCCGCTGGCAGGCGAGAAGTGTATCCTTGAGCGCGACCATATGCTCGACCTGCTCGACGAGCTGCGCTCCACCCTGCCGAACGACCTTCAGGCCGCAAAGGACATCGTAGAAAAGCGCAACGACCTGCTCGCCTCCGGCAAGCGCGAGGCGGAGGCCATCCGCCGCAAGGCCGAGGAGGACGCGCGTCAGATGGTTTCCGAGACCGAGATCGTCGTCGCGGCCCGCAAAAAGGCGAAGGAAGTGCAGGGCAACGCCGAAATTCAGGCGCGTGA
Organism: uncultured Butyricicoccus sp.; assembly: GCA_900544475.1. Classification (GTDB taxonomy): domain Bacteria; phylum Bacillota; class Clostridia; order Oscillospirales; family Butyricicoccaceae; genus Agathobaculum. Next base: position 2,776 of record UQVU01000107.1, on the reverse strand, counting down.
GCTGCGCAGAGTCGCAAACGAGTACTGCGAGGGCACCCTCAAGCGTACCGAAGAAGCGGTTGCGCTCTCGCTCGATGAGGTCCGCAAGGCTCGCCAGCGCTTCAAGAGCATCGCAAAGTAAACTGTCGAAAAACTGTCGCTTTGCCGGCAGGGAACACGTAAACAGAGTAACGGGGGGCTGCTTTGACAGCCCCTTTTTCTTTGTCAGCAAAGGTATTTGTTACGGTTGTTAGTTGCCGCGCGATAGCGCGAGTAAAATAGAATTTGCTTTGCAAATTCCAGAAAACCGGGGGCGTGTACCTCGGTTTTATGACTTTGAGAGGGAGAAAGTTTCCGAATGGGAACTTTCGGACGTCAGTGTTTTGCAGCGCAAAACACAGGTTGTCGGAAAACGAAGTTTTTCGACAGGCTATCGAACAAGTGTTCTAAAATAGCAAAAAGAACGCAAAACCATGAATACCGGGCGGTAAACTTCTGCAAAATATAACAAATTGCATCTTGCATTCAAAGCGCTGTGCCGTTATAATTATATGAGAGTGGTGAGAAGTGGGGCAAAGTGTCATGCTTCTCCATCGAAGCGGCAGGACGGAGAGGCAGGGTGAGAAAGCGTGAAGGGCGAATACAGGCACACTATCGACGCCAAGGGCCGCCTTGCTATGCCCGCGAAGCTCCGCGAGGAGCTCGGCGAACACTTCACCGTCACCAAGGGTCTTGACGGCTGTCTTTCTGTCTATCCCGATGCGGAGTGGGCGTCGCTCGAAATGCGCCTGCGCAGCCTCGGCAACGGCGAAAAGGCGCGCCGCATCAAGCGATACTACTTCGCCAATGCTTCCGATGTACAGCTCGACGCGCAGGGACGCATCCTCATTCCGGGGAGTCTGCGTGATTTTGCATGTCTGGAAAAAAATGTGACGATCGTCGGTCTGCTCGACCATGCCGAAATCTGGGACACCGGACGGTGGAACGAGTACAACGCGGACATCGACGCCGAAAGCATCTCGGCCGACATGGAAGGCATGGATTTCTGAGAAAATCCGCAGTAAACGATAAAAAAGAAATGAAATTTCGCAACCGGAAGGAGGCTGTCACGATGGAATTTCATCACGTTTCCATTCTGCTCCAGCCTTGTCTGGACGCTCTGAACATCAAGCCGGACGGCGTCTATGTGGACGCGACGACCGGCGGCGCAGGTCATTCGCTGCGCATCGCTTCGGCGCTCGGGGAGGGCGGACGTCTGATCTGCATCGACCGCGATGACGAAGCGCTCGAAAACGCAAAGACCCGTCTGGCGCCCGTATGGGCTCGCGTGACGACCGTCAAGAGCGACTTCCGCGACATCGACCGTGTCCTCGAAGGGCAGGGTCTTGCCGGTGCGGACGGCATCCTGTTCGACCTCGGCGTTTCCTCGCCCCAGCTCGACCATGCGGAGCGCGGCTTTTCCTATATGAAGGACGCGCCACTCGATATGCGCATGGACCGGCAGCAGAAGCTCACCGCGTATGACGTTGTGAATACGTGGAGCCGTGAGGACATCCGCCACATCCTGTTTGAATACGGCGAGGAGCGCTATGCCCCTCTGATCGCTGCGGCCATTGAGCGCGAGCGGGAGAAAAAGCCGATCGAAACCACCCTCGAACTGGTGGACATCATCCGGGGCGCTATGCCCTCGAAGGCGCTGCGCGAAAAGCAGCACCCGGCCAAGCGCAGCTTTCAGGCCATCCGCATTGCGGTGAACGATGAGCTGGGAGCGGTGCGCGAGGCGATGGAAAAGGCGATCGAGTGCCTGAATCCCGGCGGACGGCTCGCCGTCATCACCTTCCACAGCCTGGAGGACCGCATCGTCAAGGCGGCGTTCCAGAAGGCGGCGCAGGGCTGCACCTGCCCGAAGGATTTTCCGGTGTGCGTCTGCGGCAACAAGCCGAAGGTGCGTCTGACGCCGCGCAAGCCGATTTTACCGAGCGAAGAAGAAATCGAGGAGAACCCGCGTGCACGCAGCGCGAAACTGCGCGTATGCGAAAAGATATAAGGTGCGGCTCCGCCGTGCCACGGACTCAGCAGAAAGGGTAATGCTTTATGGCAGCAATAGCAACGAGAGACAGTGCCGCCTATAAACGATACAACGAGAAACTGCCGGCAGTGAATAGCGAGAAAAAGAGCGATCTTCATCTCGCCAAGCCGCCGAAGAAGCGCCGCAGAAAGAGCCTGCGCCGGAACGTCATTCTAAGCGTTCTTGCCGCGGCGGGCGTGTGTGCGTACATTCTTTACTGTCAGATGCAGCTGACGCATCTGACCGCCGAGGTCAGCAAGCAGAGCGACACGCTCACCGAGATGCAGGCAGAGAATGTTTCGCTGACGACCAAGAAAATGAACAGCATGGACATGGACGAGGTAGAGCAGCACGCCGTTGACGATCTCGGCATGGTCAAGATGGATAATTCGCAGATCGAATACGTTGAACTGACCCGACCGGACGTTGTGACCGTTTCGGGCAGCGGGCATTCGCTCGGCAGCGCAATTTCCGGTTTGACAGAGTGGTTTTCCTCGGTCGTGGAATATATCCGCTGATTGAAAGAATAGGATATATACAGGGGAGTGAGAAGGGAAATGCTTCTGACTCCCCTTGGCTGTCTAGGGGGGACTGCGTCCCCCCTAGATACTCAAAAAGTTCCGAAGAAACTTTTTGAGATACCCCCCTCGCCCCTGCACGGCAGGGGCGGCTCGGGACACGTGTCCCGAGGCAGAGGTGTAAAAGTCAGGTACACGCCCTGACTTTTAC
>UQVU01000106.1 GCA_900544475.1 uncultured Butyricicoccus sp. | reverse complement strand
TGGGAACTTTCGGACGTCCGTGTTTTGCGAAGTCAAAACACAGATTGTCGGAAAAACGTTAGTTTTTCGACAGGCTCCAGTCATGCCTGCGGCATGACTGCTTGAAATAGGTTTTGCTTTGCAAAACCATAAAAACCGGGGGCGTGTACCTCGGTTTTTATACTCTGAGAGGGAGAAAGTTTCCGTATGGGAACTATCGGACGTTTGTGTTTTGCGGTGCGCAGCGCTGTCAAAACACTGCTTGTCGGCCGGACGAAGTCCGGCGACAGCATAGTTCACGGAAATGCCATGGACTGTTTACGGTTTCTTCAAACTTTCCACATACTTTGGACACGAAAAAACGGTATCATATAATCACAGCAAGGGAATAAAGGCAATACCGCACAGCGGTGCTGCCGGAAACACTCCCTTTGAAAATAGATACTTCATGGGAACATTTCTTTTCTGAGGTACGTTTCGTACCAACCATCCTTCTCAAATCTGTTCGGCCCTGTGGGACGGAATACCGCGCAGGCTCCCGGACAGTCCAAACACAAGAAGCGTTTATCCCCCTTTTCGCTTCATTACAGATAAATGGGTGTGCCGCAGTCTCCACTGTTCGCGGCGCACCCGGCGCACCAGAGATGGTGCGTTATTTTTTGCCTTGAAAACACGAACATTTGTGCTATAATGAATACGCGGACACTGCGGCATAACAGTGTATCGCTCGCCCGTTTTTCGGCGCTTACGGGGCATGAACAGAATAAATGTTGCAAAAAGCGCGAAAACAGCGTATAATAAATAGCAGTTTGCCGGTGAAACAGTGGTTTCGCGACAGCTATTTATGGATTTCAGAACTTCAGAAATACAGGGGTTAAGTAATATATGAGCAAAGCAAAGCCGTCTTACGGCAACGAAAGCATATCCGCCCTCAAGGGCGCCGACCGTGTGCGCAAGCGCCCGGGCGTTATTTTCGGTTCGGACGGTCTGGAGGGCTGCGAGCACGCGGTGTTCGAAATTCTCTCCAACTCGATCGATGAGGCGCGCGAGGGCTTCGGCACCGAAATCGTCACCACCCGCTATGCGGACGGTTCGATCGAAGTCGCCGACCACGGCCGCGGCATTCCGGTCGAATGGAACGAAAAGGAGCAGCGCTACAACTGGGAGCTCGTGTTCTGCGAGCTGTACGCCGGCGGCAAATACAAAAACGACACCGGCGAAAACTATGAGTTCTCGCTCGGTCTGAACGGCCTCGGCACCTGCGCGACCCAGTATTCCTCCGAATATATGGACGTCACCATCGTGCGCGACGGGTTCGAGTACGGTCTGCACTTCGAAAAGGGCGTAAACAAGACCGGAACCAAGGAAGGCTTCACGAAAAAGCCGACAAACGCGAAGAAAACCGGCACGACTATTCGCTGGAAGCTCGACCTTGAGGTTTTTACCGACATCAATATCCCGGTGGACTATTACCTCGACACGCTCAAGCGTCAGGCGGTCGTCAACAGCCACATCAAGTTCGTGCTCAAAAATCAGGTGAGCGGCAGCAAATTCGAGAATACCGAGTTCCTTTACCAGAACGGCATCGTGGACTACGTGACCGAGTTGGCGGGCGAAACGCCGCTGACCTCGGTGCAGTTTCTCGAAGGCGAGCGCCGCGGCCGCGACCGCGCGGACAAGTCTGAGTACAAGGTCAAGCTGTCCTGCGCGTTCTGCTTCTCCTCGGCGGTGTCCCGCATCGAGTATTACCACAACTCGTCGTGGCTCGAGCACGGCGGCGCACCCGACAAGGCGGTACGTTCGGCGTTCGTGTCCGCTATCGACGCCTACCTCAAGCAGAACAACAAGTACAACAAGAGCGAGAGCAAGGTCACCTATCAGGACATTTTCGACAGCCTTGTGCTCGTGACCAACTGCTTCTCGACCCAGACCTCCTACGAGAACCAGACCAAAAAGGCCATCACCAACCGCTTCATTCAGGAGGCCATGACCGAGTTCCTGAAAGAAGGACTCGAAATCTACTTCATCGAGAATAAGGCCGAGGCCGACAAGATCGCCGAGCAGATCCTCATCAACAAGCGCAGCCGCGAACAGGCGGAAAAGGCGCGTCTGAACATCAAAAAGAAGCTCTCCGGCAACATCGACCTCGCAAACCGCGTGCAGAAGTTCGTAGACTGCCGCACGAAGGACGTCACGCGCCGCGAGCTGTACATCGTGGAGGGCGACTCCGCGCTCGGCTCGGTCAAGCAGGGCCGCGACAGCGAATTTCAGGCCATCATGCCGGTGCGCGGCAAAATTCTGAACTGCCTCAAGGCGGACTACGACAAGATTTTCAAGAGCGACATCATCACCGACCTGCTCAAGGTCCTCGGCTGCGGCATCGAGGTGCGCGGCAAGGCGGCGAAGGATTTGTCCGCGTTCGACCTCGAAAATCTGCGCTGGCACCGCATCATCATCTGCACCGATGCCGATGTGGACGGCTTCCAGATCCGCACGCTTATCCTGACCATGCTGTACCGTCTGGTCCCGACGCTCATCGAGCTTGGCTACGTCTATATCGCGGAGTCGCCGCTCTACGAGATCACCTATCGCGACAAGAGCTATTTCGCCTTCGACGAAACCGAAAAGGCGGCTATCCTCAAAAAGCTGGAGGGCAAGAAAATCCTCATCCAGCGCTCCAAGGGTCTTGGCGAGAACCAGGCGGACATGATGTGGGAAACCACGATGAACCCGGAAACGCGCCGCCTCATCCGCATCACGCCGGACGACGCCGCCGCAACGAGCGAAATGTTCGACCTGCTGCTCGGCGACAACCTTTCCGGACGCAAGGAGTACATCGCCGAGCACGGCGTGGACTACCTCGAACTGGCTGACATCAGCTGAGCAGGAAGAAAACGCAAAAGCATTTTACAGGGGGGTAAAATATGCGGTTTCGGCAAATGGACGGCCTGAGAGCCGCGGCAGCGCTTGCCGTTGTGATGATACACGCCTCGGCGGGGCAGACATCGGACGCAGCGCTCGTCTGGAATCAGCTGTCGCGCTTCGCGGTGCCGCTGTTTCTGGTGCTGACCGGCTTCGGCCACGCGGGCGCACTCGCGGAGGGAAAATTCGAACGGCAGGGCCTCAAAGCGGTACGCCGCAGGCTTTCGCGCGTACTGATACCGTATTTCATCTGGTCGGCGGCCTATCTGGCGCTCGATTTTGTTCTCGGCACGCCGCATGAGCATCCGCTGCGCGACCTGCTGACGGGCGGCGCCTACGTGCATCTGTACTACATTTTCGTGCTCGTGCAGTTTATCCTGCTGTCCGACCTGTTCTGCGCAGCCATGCACCGGCACCCAGCGTGCACGATGGTGCTTTCCGCCGCCGTGACATTTGCGATGCAGGGACTGATCGCGTGTGCGGTGAACGGCTATCTCACGTTTTACTCGCCGCTGCCGCCTGCGCGGTATTTCCTCAGCTGGGTGATTTTCTACACCGGCGGCATCTGGCTGCGGCTGCATGACGGCTGGCAGCACTGTCCGCTGCGTTTGAGCTTGCCGCTCTGGCTGCTGTCGGCGGCGTGCGTTCTGCTGACCGCACATTTCTTTCCCTCGCTCGCGCCGTCCTCGCTGCGCCCCGATCTCGTGCTGTATGTCTTTACGACGGGACTTCTGCTGTGGACGCTGTGCAGCCGCACGCAAACGCTTCCCGCGCCGGTGCGCTTTATCGCCCGGCATTCCTTCGGGCTTTATCTTGTCCATCCGATGGTGCTGCGCCTGTGGAACGCATGGACGACCCATCATCCGCCCGTTATCTATCTGCGCCTGTCGCAGATGTATCTGCTGGGGTTCGGCGGCGGCCTCGCTGCGGCGGTGCTGCTGTCCTTCCTGCCTTTCGGCACGCTGCTCGGCGGCGCACGCCGGAAAACACGATCCTGAACAGGAGATTTATAAATGGCAAAAAAGAAAAACGATGAACCGAAAGTATATAAAGAGCATCCTTCGGTAGACCAGCGCATCACGGACACGCTGCGCGAGAACTATATGCCCTACGCCATGAGCGTTATCGTGTCGCGCGCCATTCCGGAGATCGACGGCTTCAAGCCGTCCCACCGCAAGCTGCTCTATACCATGTATAAAATGGGTCTGCTGAACGGCAACCGCACCAAATCCGCGAATATCGTCGGCCAGACCATGAAGCTCAATCCGCACGGCGACGCCGCCATCTACGAAACCATGGTGCGCCTGACGCGCGGCAACGAGGCGCTTTTGACGCCGTTCGTGGACTCCAAGGGCAACTTCGGTAAGGTCTATTCGCGCGATATGGCGTTCGCCGCGCCGCGATACACCGAGGCCAAGCTCGACGGCATCTGCGCTGAGCTGTTCCGCGACATCGACACGGACGCGGTGGATTTCGTGGACAACTACGACGGCGAGATGAAAGAGCCGACCCTGCTGCCCACGACCTTCCCGAATATCCTTGTTTCCGCGAACACCGGCATCGCGGTCGGCATGGCGTCCAACTTCTGCGGCTTCAACCTCGGTGAAGTCTGCCGCACGGCCATCGAGTGCATCAAAAACCCGGAGCACGACATTCTTTCGACGCTGCCCGCGCCCGACTTCACGACCGGCGGCGAGCTGATTTTCGACGAAAACGAAATGCGCTCGATTTACGCCACCGGCCGCGGCTCGTTCAAGGTTCGCGCCAAGTGGCAGTACGACAAAAAGGAAAACCTCATCGAGGTTACGGAAATCCCGTATACGACCACGATTGAAGCCATCATCGACAAAATCGCGGAGCTTGTCAAGACCGGCAAGGTGCGCGAAATCGCGGACGTCCGCGACGAAACCGACCTTTCCGGCCTCAAAATCGCCATCGACCTCAAGCGCGGCACCGACCCGGAGAAGCTGATGGCGCGGCTGATGAAAATGACCTCGCTTCAGGACAGCTTCTCCTGCAACTTCAATGTCCTCATCGGCGGTATGCCGTGCGTGCTCGGCGTGTCGCAGATTCTCGAAGAGTGGACCTCGTGGCGCACGGAATGCGTCCGCCGCCGCGTGTTCTTCGAGCTTGGCAAGAAGAAGGACAAGCTGCATCTGCTGCTCGGCCTGCGCAAGATCCTGCTCGACATCGACAAGGCCATCGCCATCATCCGCGGCACCGAGGAGGACGCCGAGGTTATCCCGAACCTGATGCGCGGCTTCGACATCGACCAGATTCAGGCGGAATACATCGCTGACATCCGTCTGCGCAACATCAATAAGGAATATATCCTGAAGCGCACGCAGGAGACCGAAGCGCTCGAAAACGAGATTGCAAAGCTGGAGGAAATCGTAAAATCCAAGGCGAAAATCCGCAATATCATCGTAAAAGAGCTCGAACAGGTCATCAAGAAGTACCCGTGCGAGCGCAGAACGCGCATCGTGACGGCGGACAAGGTGACCGAGTTCGCCGAGGAGGACCATATCGAGGACTACCCGGTGCAGCTGTTCATGACGCGCGAGGGCTACTTCAAGAAGATTACGCCGCAGTCGTGGCGTATGTCGCAGGACCACAAGCTCAAGGAGGGCGATGAGGTCGTCTGGAACCTCGAAGCGACCAACAAGAGCGAAATCATCTTCTTCACCAATATGCAGCAGGCGTACAAGGCGCGGCTGTACGACTTTGACGACAGCAAGGCGTCCGTTCTGGGCGACTACCTGCCGGCAAAGCTCGGCATGGACGAGGGCGAAACGCCGGTTTACGCGCTGCTTCCGGGCGACTACAAGGGCAGCATGATCGTTGCTTTCCGCAACGGCAAGGCGGCACGCTTCTTGATGGAGTCGTTCGAAACCAAGACCAACCGCCGCCGCCTGACCGGCGCTTACTCGGATAAGTCGCCTGCGGTCGGCTTCTTCTTCCCGGTCGATGACGAAACCGAAATCACCATGTTCTCGACCGCGAACCGCGCACTGACCTTCCGCGCGGGAATGCTCGACATCAAGGCGACGCGCTCGACGCAGGGCGTGCAGACCATGGTGCTGCGCGGCAAGCACACAGTCACCCGCGCCTGCCTGACGGCGGAGGCGAATCTGCTGGACGAGGCGCGGTACCGCTGCCGCAGCATTCCGTCGATCGGCGCGCTGCTGACCGAAGATCAGCTGAAATTTGAGTAAATTCCGCTGAACGCACTCAGAGGAACGCCCGTTTTCTCTCCCTCCGAGGGAGAGGGCGAACGGTTCCGCCGTTCCTGCGGCGATAGACGCAGGAGGCGAGAAGGTCCCCAATCCCGGGGACGGGGGATGCTGCCGGAGGGCAGCCGGCTCCTTGCAAAAGGGGGTACAAGACACCTGCGGTTTCTTATACCCCCTCTTGCGACTCCCCCTGATCTTCCGCTGGCCGCG
>UQVU01000105.1 GCA_900544475.1 uncultured Butyricicoccus sp. | reverse complement strand
CATAAGACGCGCCGCCCTGTGTACGCAAAAACCAAGACCCTTTTACGAAAGGAGTTTTTTCCAATGAGCTTAGTCCCTATGGTAATCGAGCAGACCGGCCGCGGTGAGCGTTCGTTCGACATCTACTCCCGTCTGCTGAACGACCGCATCATCATGCTGTGCGAGGAGGTCAACGACACCACCGCATCGCTCGTTGTTGCGCAGCTTCTCTATCTGGAAGCGCAGGACCCGGACAAGGACATTTCTCTGTATATCAACAGCCCCGGCGGCTCCGTCACCGCAGGCATGGCGATCTACGACACCATGAACTATATCAAGTGCGATGTATCGACCATCTGCATCGGCATGGCGGCCTCGATGGGCGCGTTCCTGCTCTCCTCGGGCGCAAAGGGCAAGCGCTATGCGCTGCCGAACGCCGAGATCATGATCCATCAGCCGAGCGCCGGCACCCAGGGTCAGATCACCGATATGGCGCTTCATCTCAAGCGCCTCGAAATCATCAAGAAGCGCATGACCCGCATCCTGGCCGAGAACACCGGCAAGCCGTTTGACGTCGTTCACAACGACTGCGAGCGCGACAACTTCATGACCGCGCAGGAAGCTGTTGAGTACGGCCTTATCGACAAGGTTTTCGATAAGCATTGATGAATTTCCTTTGGACAGAGGTGCAGTATGCCGAATTATAATGATGAGAAGCCGCTCAAGTGTTCCTTCTGCGGCAAACCCCAGAACCGCGTCCGCAAGCTGATTGCGGGACCGGGCGTGTATATCTGCGACGAGTGCATTGGCGTTTGCACCAGCATTCTGGAAGATGAACTGGACTTCGCGCCCGAGGCGCACGGTGCGACGATGGCCGCGGGCCGTCCGGAGCATCTGCCGACACCGCAGGAGCTGAAGAACGTGCTCGACCAGTACGTTATCGGTCAGGACCGCGCCAAGATTGCGCTGTCCGTTGCGGTTTACAACCACTACAAGCGTATCTACAACCCGGACGCCGACGTGGAGCTTCAGAAGTCCAACATTCTGATGCTCGGTCCGTCCGGCTCGGGCAAGACCCTGCTCGCGCAGACGCTCGCCAAGACGCTTCAGGTTCCGTTCGCCATCGCGGACGCGACCACGCTCACCGAGGCGGGCTACGTCGGCGAGGACGTCGAGAACATCCTGCTCCGTCTTATTCAGGCGGCGGATTTCGACATCGAGCTGGCCGAGCACGGCATCATCTATGTCGATGAGATTGACAAGATTGCCCGCAAGAGCGAAAATCCCTCCATCACCCGCGACGTTTCGGGCGAGGGCGTTCAGCAGGCGCTGCTCAAGATGCTTGAGGGCACGACCGCGAACGTTCCGCCGCAGGGCGGCCGCAAGCATCCGCATCAGGAGTTTATCCAGATCGACACGACCAACATCCTGTTTATCTGCGGCGGCGCCTTTGACGGCATCGAGGGCATTATCCAGAAGCGCACCGGCCGTCAGGGCATGGGCTTCGGCTCGGAGATCACCGCCAAGGAGGAGTCGCAGACCGACCGCCTGCTCGCGCAGATCGAGCCGCACGACCTGATGAAGTACGGCCTGATTCCCGAGCTTATCGGCCGTCTGCCGGCCGTCGTTTCGCTCGACACGCTCGACAAGGAGGCGCTCGTCCGCATCCTTCAGGAGCCGAAGAACGCGCTCGTCAAGCAGTATCAGACCATGCTCAAGATGGACGGCGTAGACCTGTCGTTCGAGCCGGAGGCGCTGACCCGCGTTGCGGAGATCGCACTCGACCGCAAGACCGGCGCACGCGGTCTGCGCGGCGTACTCGAAAGCGTCATGACCGACATCATGTTCCGCATTCCGTCGGACAAGACCGTGACCTCGGTCACTGTCACGCCGGCGGTCATCGACGGCACGGGCGAGCCGATCGTCGAACACGGCGAGAAGCCGGAAAACAATCCGGAGCCGCCGAAAAAGCGCACGCGCCGCACGACTAAAAGTGCATAACACGCAGTGAAAATCACGCGGACAGGGGAAACGGCTCCTGCCCGCGTCTTTTTATCCCGGTTTGATGAACAAAGTGTAAAAACTGCGAAAATGCCGCCAATATGGCGTCTTTCGGTAAAAATACCGGACAGAACCGCTTTACAAACAAGGGAAAAAATACTATACTGTCTTTATATACAAATTTCCCTGCAAGGAGACAGACTATGACAGAACAGAATGGAACGGCTCTCAGCCGCCTGCCGGTGCTTCCGCTGCGCGGCCTTGTAGCGTTCCCGAATATGATCATCCACTTCGATGTGGGACGCCTGCTGTCCATCCGAGCGCTGGAAGCGGCGATGAAAAACGGTCAGACGCTCTTTCTGAGCGCTCAGCGTGACCTGAAAACCGACAACCCGTCGCCGAGCGACCTGTATCAGGTCGGCACCATCTGCCAGGTGAAGCAGATCCTTCGCCTGCCGGGCGACAACATCCGCGTGCTCGTCGAGGGCAAGCAGCGTGCGCTCGCGCACCAGTTCTTCGCGGCGCAGGACGAAAAGAGCTGCATCTACGCCGAGGTCGAGCCGCTTGAGGATTACGTGTTCGGCGTGACCGAGCGCCGCGCACAGGCGCTTGTCCGCACGGCGCAGGAGCGCTTCACCGAGTACGCCGACAACGCGCCGCGCATTTCGCCCGACGTGGAGCTGACGGTGGCCGAGGGCGGCGATGCCGGCTTCCTCGCGGACTACATCGCGCAGAACATCAGCGTTGAGGTGAGCGTCAAGCAGGACATCCTCGAAGAGCTCAGCATCACGCGCCGCCTGACCATGGTCATCCGCCTGCTCGGCGAGGAGACCGAGGTGCTCAAACTCGAAAACGAGATCCAGGATGAAGTTAAGTCCCAGATGGACAAGAACCAGCGGGAATACTACCTGCGCGAGCAGATCAAGGTCATCCAGACCGAGCTCGGCGAGCAGGACGCGGCGGCCGAGGCGGAAGCCTACCGCACGCGCATCCTTGACCTCAAGCTGCCGCAGGAGTGCGAGGAGAAGCTCATCCGCGAGGTAGACCGCTTCGCAAAGCTCGGCGGCTCGAACGCGGAGCAGGGCGTTGTGCGCACCTACCTCGATACCGTGCTCGACCTGCCGTGGCGCAGCAAGAGCGAGGAACGCCTTGACCTCGAAGAGGCGCAGCGCGTCCTTGACCGTGACCACTACGGCATGAAGAAGGTCAAGGAGCGCATCATGGAGTTTCTCGCCGTGCGCAGCCTTGCGCCCAACCTGAAGGGTCAGGTGCTCTGCCTCGCAGGCCCTCCGGGCGTCGGCAAGACCTCGATTGCGAAATCCATTGCGGAGGCCATGGGACGCAACTACGCCCGCATGAGCCTTGGCGGCGTGCGCGACGAGGCCGACATCCGCGGCCACAGAAAAACCTACATCGGCGCAATGCCCGGCCGCATCATGGATGCGCTCCGCCGCGCCGGTACGTCCAATCCGCTCATCCTGCTCGATGAAATCGACAAGATGGGCAACGACTTCCGCGGCGACCCGGCGTCCGCCATGCTCGAAGTGCTCGACACCGAGCAGAACGCCGCGTTCCGCGACCATTACATCGAGCTGCCGTTCGACCTGTCGGACGTGCTGTTCATCACGACCGCGAACGACCTCTCGACCGTGCCGCGCCCGCTGCTCGACCGCATGGAGGTCATCGAGCTGCCGAGCTACACCGAGGAGGAAAAACGCCAGATTGCGCTGCATCATCTGCTGCCGCGCCAGATGGAGCGTCACGGCCTTAAAAAGGGTCAGCTCGTCATTTCCGAAGAAATGCTCGCGAAGGTCATCACGGGCTACACCCGCGAGGCCGGCGTGCGCCGTCTGGAGCAGGTGCTCGCCAAGCTCTGTCGCAAGGCGGCCCGCCATATCGCGGACGGCGGCAGACGCCTCACTGTTTCGAATAAGAACCTCGAGGACCTGCTCGGTGTTGCACCATTCAAGAAGGACGTTGTGACTGGAAAGGACGAGGTCGGCATCGTCAACGGCCTTGCGTGGACGAGCGTCGGCGGCGAAATGCTCGAGGCCGAGGTGGCAGTCGTCCCCGGCACGGGCAAAATCGAAGTCACCGGCAACCTCGGCACGGTCATGCAGGAAAGCGCCAAGGCGGCGGTCACGTTTGTGCGCTCGCGCGCCGAACAGCTGAACATCGACCCGATGTTCTACAAGAACAACGACCTGCACATCCACTTCCCTGAGGCGGCTATCCCGAAGGACGGCCCGTCCGCCGGCGTGACTATTACGACCGCTATCATCTCCGCGCTGACCGAGGCGCCGGTGCGCCATGACGTTGCCATGACGGGCGAGGTAACGCTGCGCGGCCGCGTGCTGCCGATCGGCGGTCTGCGCGAAAAGACCATGGCGGCCTACCGCGCGGGCATCAAGACGATTGTTATCCCCAAGGACAACGAGAGCGACCTTCAGGACATCGAGCCGATCGTCCGCGAGAACGTCGCCTTCGTCCCGGCGGAGCATATGGATACGGTCATGGAAACGGCGATCGACTTTTCGCGCCGTCCCAAGAAGAAGAAAACAGCGCGTCGCGTGCCTTCCAAGGCCGACGCTGACACAACGGCGGTGGTACAATGAGTAACGAAAAAAAGGCCCCCAATCTCCATAACGTGGAGTTTCTGCGCTCGGCGGTCAAGGAAAGTGATTTTCCGTTTGACGGTCTGCCGCAGATTGTTTTCGCGGGCAAATCCAACGTAGGCAAAAGCTCGGTCATCAACAAGCTGCTCAACCGCAAGAATTTTGCGCGTGTGAGCGCTCAGCCGGGAAAGACCATTCATATCAATTATTTCACGATCGACAGGCAGCTGTATTTCGTTGACCTGCCGGGTTACGGCTATGCCCGCGTATCCAAGGCCGAGCAGCAGCGCTGGGGCGCTCTGATGGAGACCTATTTTGCGATGGGTCTGCTGACGCTCGGCATTCAGATCGTGGACATCCGTCACAAGCCGACCCGCGACGATATGACGATGGCGGAGTGGTTCCGCGCGTCCGGCAAGCCGTGGATCATCATCGCGAACAAGCTGGATAAGATCAAGAAGAGTCAGCTTGAGGGCAATATCGCGGAGATTCGCCAGACGCTTCTCCTGCCCGAGGAGGTTCCGGTCATTCCGTTCTCTGCCGAAAAGGGCATGGGCCGCGACGAGGTGCTCGCGATGATTTTTGACCACGCAGCAGGAAAGGACAAGGCATAATGGACTTTCTTCGCCGTTTTATGGCCGGACGCTACGGCAGCGACCAGCTGAACAATGCCTTTCTGCTGCTCGCGTGCGTGCTCATGGTGATTGAGTGGGTGCTCGGATGGCGCTGGATGAGCATGTTCATCCTTGCGCTGCTGCTTCTGTGCTATTTCCGTATGTTTTCGCGCAATATTCAGGCGCGTTATTCGGAGAACCAGAAGTTCCTCCGGTACTGGGGGCCGATTTCCCGCCGCCTGCACAACGCCGTGCTGCGCTTCCGCGACCGCAAGACCCATCGGTACTTCAAATGCCCGAACTGTCATAAGCGCCTGCGCGTGCCGAAGGGCAGGGGAAAAATCACGATCACCTGTCCGCACTGCCGCACGCAGTTTGTCCGGAAAAGCTGAAAAAAGGAAGAAGCCTCCGAAAAGCGACAGAAATGCGTTTTCGGACGCGATAACGGGAACGGACGCCCCGGGAAGGACGCAATTTGCAGGAATAAATGCCAAATATCTCTTGCAATTTCTGCAAAATGCCGTATAATAAGAGTAACATAAAACTCAGGGGGCGAGTCCGATGGCCGTAGACCAGTTAACAGCAAAGATTTATAACAAACTCAGCAAAGCCAACCTCGCAGGAGCAGAAGGCAAGGTTGCCATTCAGTTCAATCTCACCGGAAAGGTAACGGGCGTTTTTTACGTTGAAATTCTCAACGGCGTTCCGTCCGTCATGCCGTATGAATACATCGACCATGACGCAATCGTATCCGGTTCGCTGACCAACATCGAAAAGGTAATCAACGGCAAGCTGGTGCCGCAGGTCGCGGTCGCCGAGGGCAAGATTAAGATCGAAGGCAACTTCGACAAAGTCATGCTGCTGGCCGAGCTGATGAAGTAAGCATAGAAACATGGAGAGGACCCGCCGCGCAAACGGCGGGCCTTTTGTATAAAAGGAGAGATAATAATGAAAAATCCGCGCAGAAAGAAGAAAAATTCCAGTGTAGTGCTTGATGTTGTTGCGTGCGCTCTGTCCGCCGTCAGCGTCGGCCTTTCGGTTGCCGCATTCGTAATCAGCCTCGCAAAGAAGAAAATCGCAGAAAAATAAAAAAAGTTGTTGACAGGGAGGTAGTTCCTGTGGTATCCTTTTAAAGCTGTCGCCGAGAGGCGCGGCGGTCGAACTGAAAAGATTTGAAAAGAATGAAAAAAGTTCTTGACAAATGGTTTTGAGTTTGATATACTAAAT
>UQVU01000104.1 GCA_900544475.1 uncultured Butyricicoccus sp. | reverse complement strand
TCGATGGAAATAAAGGTTGCGATGAAATAGTAAACCAGAATGAGAATCAGCCAGAACAGCGTGGTCGAAAGAACGCCGGAAACGCCGCTGTTCTTGCACAGCGTTACGATAAGACCGGCCGGGCCGACCGCGAATACCGTGCCGACCATGATAAGCAGTACGACCGAGAACACGCGCATGACGTTCTGCATCGTGTGGCCGAGGTACTTGCCCGTGACCTCCGCGATGGACGCGCCGTCGTTGATGCGGACCGCCGGGGTTTCCCGGTCGTCCGGACCGAAGGTGTTGCCCTGAGAATATGGGCCGACCAAAGGCGCTCCCGTCAGGAGCGCCTCAGTCTGTCGATAAAGCTCTTTTATCCGGTATTTCCGCTGTCGCGCGGGAGCGCGCATGAAATAGATTTTGCTGCGCAAAATCATAAAAACCGGGAGCACGTATCACGGTTTTTATTCATCTAGAGGGAGAAAGTTTCCGCATGGGAACTTTCGGACGTCCGTGTTCTGCGAAGTCAGAACACAGACCCGCGGAAAAACGTTAGTTTTTCGACAGTCTCAGGCGCTCCCGTCGGGAGCGCCTTCTTTTTGCACCTTTCGTGCGTCTGTTCTGTTTATGCCTTCTCCTGCACAGTCACGATACGGATGCGGCCGCCGTCCTTGGTGTCCTTATCGTAGTAGCAGATGATATTGTATTTGTCGAAGTTATTTCGCAGCTCGGTGAGCGAAAGCAGGCTGTACGTGCTGTTCCGGTAGAGATAAACCGCGCAGTCGTCCGCAAAAAGCCAGCTGTCGCTGTCCTTGGTGACGCCGAGGAGAGTTACGCTGTCCGGGTTTTTGATTTTATAGAGCGCACGCACGGCGGAAAGCTGGCCGTCCTCGATGGTCAGCCGCGCCGGACCGTAGGACGCGCCAAGCGTCATGTTCATGGTCGTAAGCGTGCGCTTTTCGCCGTTCAGCAGGTAGGTGTACGTGCCGGAAAGCGACATATCGTCCGAGGTTTCCTTGGCGCTCGTGATGATGCCGTATTCGTAAAGGTCGCCCGTAAAGTCGCGCAGGATGAGGTCGGTGATTTCACCATTGACATTTACCGCGCAGTAGCGCACATCCGAGCTTTCCAGCTCCGCGCCGTTCAGACGTGAGTAGTAAATCCGCTTCGCCGAGGTGTCGTTGACGTCCAGAATGCGCACGTCATTCGCCATGGTTTTCTTGCCGATGGTGCGGCCGCTGACCTTGCCGCTGATATTCGTGGACTTCAGGATAGAAACATCGGTCCCGGACGAGCCGAAACCGACAGAAACGATGTTTCCCTCGTCGATGGAGGTCTTGGAGCAGGGGTAGGTATAGCTCTGGCCGTCCATGGCGGTCAGGGTGATGGTGCGGGTGGTGTAGCTGTTGCCGACAGAATTGGTGAACGTACCAGTGCCGACCGAGGTGACTAGACCGGCGACAGCGGAGGAATAATCCTCCGCCGAGAGCGCTGCGGCTACCTTGCCGTCGCGGCCGAGCAGCAGGGTGACAATATCGCCGGTATGAAGTCCGCCGAGCGTCGAGAGCGCGAACGCCGCGTCGCTCGTTTCGATTTCATAGGTGTTGCCCGCGACTGTGACCGAAGTCGGCGACGCCGCCGAGGGGGACGCGGACTGATACGTGCCGGTCACGGCGTTCGAGTACGCCCAGACGGTCGAGCCGGTGTAGTAGACAACATCGTACTTCTGCACCGCGTCCGCCGCGGAGGCGTAGCCGTTGCGGTAGACTGTCTTTCCGGCGGTCGAAACGATGGAGGACAGACCGTTCTGCACGACAAACGGGCCCTCCATCGTGTCCGAAATCATGCTGAGGTAGTCGATTTCATCGCTGCTGTTCAGCGTATAGCCGAGCGTCTGCGCGTAAACCTGACCGTCCTTAG
Source organism: uncultured Butyricicoccus sp. (assembly GCA_900544475.1). Lineage (GTDB taxonomy): Bacteria > Bacillota > Clostridia > Oscillospirales > Butyricicoccaceae > Agathobaculum. The sequence goes on along the minus strand of UQVU01000104.1, from coordinate 4,627 downwards.
TCTTGGTGTTCAGCAGGTTGTAGAACAGATACATCATATTGCGGCGCGTCATGGACGAGCCCTGCGAGGCGGTGATGCGCGTATTGAGGTTCAGCGACTTGTAAAGCGCGAGCTGCGCGTTGGGGTACGAGCCGGAGAAGTCGCTCGTCGTGTAGCCGAGCAGCTTGAGCACGCCGGTCGCGGCTTCCTCAAGCGTTACAGTGCGGTTCGGCTTGTAGCTGCCGTCCAGATAGCCGGAGATCCAGCCCTGCTGCACGGCGGTCTTGATGTAGCCGGCCGCCCAGTGGGTGTAGGGAACGTCCTTGAACGGTGACGAGTTGGATGCGCCGGAAACCTGATCCTTATAGGCCGAGGCGCAGACGAGCATTTTCGCGTATTCCGCGCGGGTGACGGTGCTGCCGAGGTTCATGTTGCCGCTGCTGTCGCCGACCATGATCTCGGCGGCCCGGACCACCTGTTCAATGACGCTGTCCGAGGTGTCGGACGCCGCCAGCGCCGCCGGCAGGCTCCCGGTCAGCATCACCGCCGCCAGAAGCAGAGAAATGAGTTTTTTCATGGAGAGTTTCCACCTTTTTTATCGGTATTGTAGGGCGGGCTGCCCTCAGCCCGCCGCTGTAAATCTCCTGCACACCGTTACAAACGGCGGGGTGAGGGCACCCCGCCCTGCGATTTAGCGTGTGCAGATTTGTTAATCATATCTCAAAGCGTCAATCGGATTGAGTTTCGCCGCCTTATTCGCCGGCATGAAGCCGAAGAACACGCCGATGAACACCGAAACGCCAAAGCTGAGGCCGATGGCGGACACCGAGGGCGAGGCGTTGATGCCGATGATCTTGCCCGCGATGACCGCGACGGCCGAGCCGAACACGATACCGATCACGCCGCCGAGCGCCGAGGTCGTTCCGGCTTCAATGACGAACTGGCGCATGATGTCGCGGCGCTTGGCGCCGAGCGACTTGCGGATACCGATTTCGCGGGTGCGTTCGGTGACGGACACGAGCATGATGTTCATGATGCCGATGCCGCCGACGAGCAGCGAGATGCCCGCGATGCCGACAAGCACCATGGTCATCATGGACGTCATTTCGTTCATCGAATCCACGATGCTCTGCATATCCGAAACGTTATAGTAATCGCTGTTCTGGAACACCGAATAGAGCTTGTTCTCGATAATGGTCGTGCCCCGGCTGTTGAGCGAGGAGTCCTTCGTCGCGAAGGTATAGCTCGAAATCATGCCGAAGGTCAGCTTGGAGGCGGTCGTGTACGGCAGATACAGGCAGTCGTCCGACGAGCCTGCGGTCGAGTCGTCCTTTTCGTCCAGTGCGCCGACGATGGTAATGATGTTGCCGTTTACTTTGAGCGTCTGGCCGACCGCCCGGCCGCCGAACACGCTCTTATTGAGGTAACTGCCGACCACCGCGACCTTGCTGCGGCTTTCGAGGTCGGAGTAGCTGAGAAACCGTCCCTCCGCGAGGGTCAGCTTGCCGATGGTGTCGTACTGCTCGGAAACGCCCGTGACCGAGGTCGAGGAGAACAAGTCGGAGTCCGTGCCGTTCTTGACCTGCCCCATGACCGAAACGGTCGGACTCATGGCGGAAAAGACGTCGGAGTTTTCCTCGTATAGCTCGTACATATCGTCCGCGTCCACCGTGCGCGAGGAGCCGCGTCCCGTGACCGAAACGGTGAGCGTATTCGTGCCCATGTCCTCGAACATCGAGGTGACCTCGCCCGTCATGCCCTGCATGAGCGACACGAGGATAATGACGGACGCGACGCCGATGATGATGCCGAGCATGGTGAGAAAGGCGCGCATTTTGCTGCCCGAAAGGCTCTTGAAGGCGAGCTTGAAGGCCTGTGAAAATCCCATGCGTCAGTCCCCCCTCGGAAAAGCGTCGTGCGCCGGGCCGTCAAAGACAATGTGACCGTCCGCGACGCGCACCACGCGCTTTGCTTCCTGCGCGATGCTGTTGTCGTGGGTGATGAGCACGATGGTATTTCCCTCGCTGTTCAGCTTTTGCAGAAAGTCGAGCACCTCGCGGCTCGTGTGCGAGTCGAGCGCACCGGTCGGTTCGTCCGCGAGGATAACGGACGGGTCCCCGGCGAGCGCTCTCGCGATGGAAACGCGCTGCTGCTGGCCGCCGGAGAGCTGGCTCGGCAGGTTTTTGTACTTGCCCTTGAGTCCTACGCGGTCGATCTGGAAACGGGCGCGGCGGGCGCGTTCGTCTGCCGGCATCCCGGCGTAGAGCAGCGACAGCTCGACGTTTTCCTGCACGGTCAGCTTGGGGATGAGGTTGTACTGCTGAAAGATAAAGCCAAGAGTCTTGTTGCGGATTTCCGCCTGCTCGTCGTCGGTCAGCTCGGAAACGTCCTCGCCGTTCAGAAAATACTTTCCGGTCGTCGGGACGTCCAGACAGCCGATGATATTCATGAGCGTACTTTTGCCCGAGCCGGACTGGCCGACGATGGCAACGAACTCGCCCTTGCAGATTTTGAGCGAAACGCCGTCCGAAGCGTGCACCTCGGTGTCGCCCATGTGATAGATTTTATAGATGTCGCGCAGCTCGATGAGCGGCGTCTGATTTGCGGTATTCATCACGATCTGCCGCCTCCGCCGCCACCGGGCATTCCGCCGCCACCGCCGCCGGGAACGCCGCCCATGTCACCGCCGGGGCCGCCGCCCATATCGCCGCCGGGCATCATCTGCTCGTCCGAGGAGGACTGCGCCTGCATCTGCGGCACGTAAACGACGTCGCCCTCGCTGAGACCCGAGGTGATTTCGATGTTGTTATCGTCCGAAAGGCCGGTTTCGACCTCGGCCTCGCGCCAGCCGTCCGGAAGTACCGTTCCGCCGACCATCACGCCGTCCGTGTTCTTCGCGGAGTCGTCCTTGACATAAACGGTGCTGCCGCGCTGAACCGCCGCGACCGGCACGGTGAGAGCGTCCTTCGACTCCTCGACAACGATGGTCGCGTCCACGTTCATGCCGGGCAGCAGGCCGTCCGGCGCGTTATCAATGCGGACCGTGACCGGGTAAGTGGTCACGCCGTTCGAAGTCGTGCCCGCGACCGAAACCTTTGTCACCCTGCCCTCGAACGAGGCGCCGTCCCCGAGCGAGTCGCAGGAGATGTTGACCGTCTGGCCGACCGCGACTTCGCCCACGTCCAGTTCGTCGAGCGAGATGTCGAACGTCAGATAGGACAGGTCGTAGATGACCGCGAGGGTAGTCTGGCCGTTTGTTGCGTCGAGCGTATCGCCGACCTTGATGTTCTTGGTGATGATGGTGCCGTCAATCGGCGCGGTGATGGTGTAGTCGTTCAGCTTATCGACCGTGTTCTGGTAGGAAAGCTGCTGCTGTTCGAGCGACAGCTTGCTGTTTGTCACCTGATTTTCGGTCGAGGTCGAGCTGAGATGCGCCACGACCGAGCCGACCGACACGCGCGAGCCCTCGCTGACCGACAGGCTTGCGACCGTGCCGGAGGCTTCCGCGGTGATGGTGGACTCGCTGAGATAGGTAAAGTTCGCGCCCTGATTGCAGGCCACGCCGTTAATGGTCGCGGTTGCGGCGGACGAGGTGGACAGGCCGCCCGGGTTGGACACGCGGATGGTGACGTATTTTACGATCTGATAGCCGTCAAGCACGGTTTCCTGCGCGTCGATGGCGGTCATGGTGCCCGAAAGCGTTTCGAACGAGCCGTCCATCGTGACCGTCGCGGTCGAGCCGACGCCGAATTTCGAAACATCGGACGAATTGAACGGCACGCGCAGCTCCATCGACGAGGAGTCGCGGACGTCTGCGATTTTCGCCCCGGCCTGCACCTCGTCGCCGACCTCAACATACAGCTCGGTAATCATGCCGGACTTTTTCGAGGTCACGGTCAGGTCCTTGAGGCTTTCCGCCGTCTGGTTGTAGCTGTTGCGGCTCTGCTGAAGCTGGAGCTTCGCCTGGTCGATCTGGTTCTGGGCGTCGGTCTTGTCGATTTCGTAGAGCGTATCGCCCTTTTTTACCGTGTCGCCCTCCTCAAAGGTGCAGGAGAGCACCTCGCCCTGCACGCTCGAAGTTACATTGTACTGGTTCGCCGGCTGAATGGTGCCGGTCGCGGACAGGGTTTTCTGTATGTCCTGCCGCGCGGCTGTGGCTTCGATGTAGTTCTGCGCCGCGTCATTCTTTTTCGCGGCCGAGGCATGATGGAAAACGGCCGCGCCGCCGAGCAGCACAACGGCCGCCGCCGCGATAACGACCGGCTTTTTCCGCTTTCGGCGCTTCTTTTTCTTTCCGTCCGGCGCACCGCCTGCGGAATCGGCGGCTTTCCCTTTCAGATGCCGCAGTCTGTCGAGTGGCAGTTTCAAGTTTCATTCCCTCCCGTAATACCTGCTCAGTGATAGTAATGGTATTATAATCCTCCCGTGCGCGAAAAACTGCCTTTTAACCAAATATTCATGTTCCGTACACCTAAATTACATATCATAAGGCGGTTTTTCGGTGGAATATGTAGGTTTCGTGAACTTTTCGTGTATTTTCCCGGAGTGTTCTGTGTCCTGCATTATTTTTCGGAATAAAAAATTTGCCGCGCTCCGGTTGCGCATTTCATGCGCTTTGCGCGTATACTGGAGAAAAGAAGCGCATGGG
>UQVU01000103.1 GCA_900544475.1 uncultured Butyricicoccus sp. | reverse complement strand
GCGAGTATTACACCGGCTTCTACTTCGGTTCTTCGGAGAATGGTCAGCACTACGGCGACAGCCAGTACATCCGCGAATACGAGGTCGTGGGTATGCCGGTAGACTGCCGCGAGGACGGCACCGCCGTTTTCGCCCTCAAGAACCGCTTCTTCAAGGGCGAGGAGCTGGAGCTGCTTCAGCCGGGCCACGCACCCTACACGTTCCGCGCAGAGGCGGTAAACGACGATGGGGAAGCGCTTGACCTGTTCAACGTGCCGCAGATGAAGGTGCACTTCAAGTTCCCGTTCGCAGTAGACCGATTTGCTATCCTTCGCAAGAAAAAGGAACGCCCTGAATAAAAGAAATCCTGCCGAGAATTTTTCTCCCGGCAGGATTTTTGCTTTTCTCAGTGTTTCGCCCAGTCGAGCGCACGGCCGACCGCCTTATCCCAGCCTGCAAGCAGGTTCCGGCGGCGTTCCTCATCCATCAGCGGCTGATACAGCGTGTCGCAGCGCCAGAGCTGCTTCAGCTCGTCCCGGCTTCCCCAGACGCCGGTTGCCAGACCCGCAAGATAGCACGCGCCGAGCGCTGTCGTTTCATGGATGACCGGACGACGGATGGTGCAGTTCGACACATCGGCCTGGAACTGCATCAGGAAGCTGTCGCGGCTCGCGCCGCCATCGACCGAAAGGGAAGCGAGCGATACGCCTGTGTCGCGCTTCATGGCCGTCAGCAGATCGTTGACCTGATAGGCGATCGACTCCTGCGCGGCGCGGATGATATGCTCGCGCGTGGTGCCGCGCGTCAGGCCGATCATACAGCCGCGGGCGTACATATCCCAGTGTGGCGCGCCCAGTCCGGTGAAAGCCGGAACGAAATAGACGCCGCCGGTATCTTTCACCTTGCCCGCGTAGTATTCCGCGTCCCGGCTTTCGGAGAAGAAACGCATTTCGTCGCGCAGCCACTGAATGACCGCGCCGCCGACAAAAACGCTGCCCTCAAGCGCGTACTGCGTATGTCCGCCGAGTTGAATGCCGATGGTGGACAGCAGGCCGTTCTCGCTTTCGCAGACTTTGTCGCCCGTATTCATGAGCAGGAAGCAGCCGGTGCCGTAGGTATTCTTTGCCTCGCCCACTTCAAAGCAGGTCTGGCCGAACAGCGCCGCCTGCTGGTCGCCCGCAATGCCCGAAATCGGCACATCGCCGCCGGGCAGGGAAACGTATCCGTAAATCTCGCTCGACGAGCAGACGCGCGGCAGCATGGCCCGGGGAATATTGAGCGCATTCAAAAGCGTATCGTCCCAGTCCAAACGGTGAATATCGAAAATCATCGTTCGCGCAGCATTCGTGGCGTCCGTGATATGCACCTTGCCGCCCGTCAGCTTCCAGACGAGCCAGGAATCCACCGTACCGAACAGGATCTCTCCGCGTTCCGCTTTCTCCCGTGCGCCCTCGACATGGTCGAGCAGCCATTTTATCTTGGTGCCGGAAAAGTAAGCGTCCGGCACAAGGCCGGTCGTGCGGCGGATGTGGTCGGAGAGGCCGTCCTCGACCAGCGCGTCCACGATGTCCGCCGTGCGGCGGCACTGCCAGACGATTGCATTATGTATCGGGCGACCGGTATCGCGGTCCCAGAGGATGGTCGTTTCGCGCTGATTGGTGATGCCGATACCGGCAACGTCCGCCGGCGAAACATCCGCCGCCGCGAGCACCTCCAGCATCGCCGCGTACTGTGTAGACCAGATATCCATCGGGTCCTGCTCGACCCAGCCCTCATGCGGATAATACTGCGTCAGCTCGTGCTGTCGGACGGCCAGAACGTTCTGCTCATTGTCAAACAGGATGGCTCGGGAGCTCGTCGTGCCCTGATCCAAAGCCAGTATGTATTTTCCCATATTTGTTCTCTCCTTTGCGGGGGACTCTTTACCCTTATCATACTCTGTATTCTCCCCGATTGTCAACCGCAGAGGGAAAAGGGGAGGAAAGGGCGATAATATCGTTGCAAGAACGCGCAGAATATGATATGATTAAAAACAAGTATGGGGAAGTCTGTATATTTCCGCATAGGCAAATGCAACAGTTAAAGAGGAAAACGCAATGAATGAATATACTGTAATCGGCGTTGTCGTCGCGGCCTTTATCGCGGCGGGCGTGCTGTCATATTTCTTTACGCCTCCGGTCAAGCGGTTCGCGCACAAGGTCGGCGCGATCGACGTTCCGAAGGACAACCGGCGCATGCACAAGGAGCCTATCCCGCGGCTTGGCGGTCTTGCTATTTTCGGTGGTTTTCTGTGCTCGATTCTCGTCTTTGGTCAGCTCGACCAGACCATGCTGTGCGTGCTGCTCGGCGCGACGATCATCGTAGCGCTCGGCATTTTCGATGATGTGCTCGCACTTGGCGCCAAGCTCAAGTTCGTTGTGCAGATCATCGCAGCGGCTATCCCGGTCTGTGTCGGCGGTCTGCAGATCCGCCTTTTCACCAATCTCAATCCCTTTTCTGACTCGCCGTTCTGGCATCTCGGCTTTCTCGCCGTGCCGGTCACGATCATCTGGATCGTCGGCATCACGAACGCTGTCAACCTGATCGACGGTCTGGACGGTCTGGCGGTCGGCGTTTCGTCCATCGCCTCCATCACCATGCTTGCGGTCGCGCTTCTGACCGACAACATGGCCATCGCCATCACCATGGCGGCGCTCACCGGCGCGTGCATCGGCTTTATGCCGTACAACCTGAACCCGGCAAAGATTTTCATGGGCGACACCGGTTCGACCTTCCTCGGCTATATGCTGGCGACTGTGTCCATCATGGGTCTGTTCAAATTCTACGCCGTCATTTCGTTTGCAGTACCGTTCCTTATTCTCGGTCTACCGATTTTCGACACCGCCAATGCCATTATCCGCCGTCTGGCTGAGGGCCGCAGCCCGATGAGTCCTGACCGCGGCCACGTGCATCACAAGCTGATCGACATGGGCTTCAACCAGAAGCAGGCGGTCGCTATTCTTTATGCTATCAGCGCAACGCTCGGCCTTACCGCCGTCGTGCTGACTTCGTCAGGTGAAGTAAAGGCTGTTGTACTGCTCGCGGCAGTGCTTGCGGCCATTCTCGTCGGTGCCTGCATCATCTACGGTGCGGAGCACTGGGGAAAACAGCAGAACAAAAACAGCAATCAGGCTGCACAGGAGGAGAAGAACAAACATGAATAAAATCAAGGTTATGACCGTTTTCGGCACCCGCCCGGAGGCCATCAAGATGGCGCCGCTCGTACACGCACTGGAAAAGAACGAGAACACCGAGTCCATCGTCTGCGTTACCGCACAGCACCGTGAAATGCTCGATCAGGTGCTCGATATCTTCGGTATCAAGCCGGATTACGACCTGAACATCATGCAGCCGCGCCAGACGCTCGCGACCATCACCGAAAAGAGCCTGCACGGTCTGGACGAGGTGCTTGAAAAGGCGCAGCCGGACATCGTCCTCGTTCACGGCGACACCTCGACGACCTTCGCCGGTGCGCTTGCTGCATTTTACCACAAAATCCCGGTTGGTCACGTAGAGGCCGGTCTGCGCACCTACGACAAATATTCTCCGTTCCCGGAGGAAATGAATCGCAAGCTGACCGGTCAGATCGCGACGCTGCACTTCGCGCCCACGCCGCGCAACCGCGACAATCTGGCGCGCGAGGGCATCACGGACGGCGTACCCGTTGTCGGCAACACGGTCGTTGACGCAATCCACATCACCGTAAAGCCGGACTTCCAGTTCCGTGACGAGCAGCTGAAAACGCTCGATTTCGAGAACAACCGCGTGGTTCTGGTAACCGCGCACCGCCGCGAGAACTACGGCGAACCGATGGAGAACATCTGCCGCGCGATTGCGGAGCTGAGCGAAGCATATCCCGATGTGCACTTCGTTTATCCGGTGCACCTCAGCCCGTACGTCCGTGAAACCGCAGAAAAGTTCCTCGGCGGCAACGAGCGCATTCATCTGATCCATCCGCTGACGGTTGACGAAATGCACAACCTGATGGCACGCTGCTTCATGATCATGACCGACTCCGGCGGACTTCAGGAGGAGGCTCCCAGCCTCGGTAAGCCGGTTCTGGTCCTGCGCCGCGAGACCGAGCGCCCGGAGGCCATCGAGGCCGGTACCGTCAAGCTGGCGGGTGTGGAGCAGGCGAACATCGTAAAGCTCGCACGCGAGCTGCTCGACGATGAGGCCGCTTATTCCGCTATGGCGCACGCAGTCAACCCCTACGGCGACGGCAAGACCTCCCAGCGCATCGTGCAGGCCATCGAGCATTATTTCGGCCTGCGTGCGGACGGTCCTGCGCCGTTTAACCCGTGAAAAAACGTAAAACGCCCTCTGCACCTATGGCGGCGGCCATCTGCGCCGGCGTGCTTGTAACGCTCCTGTTTCTGAGCTATATCATGTCGTCCGGCCTGCTGCACCGCCGCAGCATCGGCATCACGCTGCCGACAGGGGACGCAGAGGTTCCGGTCACGAGCACGGGCAGTCAGCTTCTGACCGCGCAGAACGTTGCAGATGTGGAAATCACGACCGACAACGTCCGGAGTGTCATTGCCTCTCTGTCGCGTCCCGACGCATACATCTGCATCATCGAAAACCGGCTGTATTACGCAGGCAGCTCGTCCTCGCTGCGCTGCCGCCGCTATGTGCGCGACGGCCTCATCCGCACGGATACGCTGACAGAAACCGGTTCGGTGCGTTCCTCGCTGATACGCAGGGGCGACACGATTTATTCGTGGAACGCGGATAACTCCGCCGTTTTCGAGGGCAGTGCAGGCAATTTTTCCGACGACGCCGCCGCCATGCTGCCGACCTATGAGGATGTACTGGCCGACGGCGTAGTGCCGCTCACGGCCGGACGCACGACCACCGATGGCGAGCCGTGCATCGTTGTCAGCTTTGAGCTGGACGGCTATCGCTGTGCGTACAGCATTTCTGCCTCCTCCGGCCTGCTGAAAAGCGCCTCGTTCTACTCGGGAGATACGCTGACCCGCTCGGTCACGGTTTCCAGCATGGTGAACGAAGCGCCGGACAAGGCTTATTTTTCTCTGCCCGGCGGCAAAACATTATTAGGAGAGTAAACAGTTAAAATGACAGAATACTTAAAGATTTCTGAAGATATTCGTGCGCTCGGTCTGGAAGCAGAGCGCGAGATCCGTCCGTATTTTTCCCGCATCGAGGAAATCTGCGACCGCAACACCGAAAAGGTGCTCGCTGCCTTCGCGAAGAACCGCGTTTCGGACAACCTGTTCGCCGGCACGACCGGCTACGGCTACGACGACTACGGCCGCGATACGCTCGACCGCATTTATGCAGATATTTTCGGCACGGAAGCCGCGCTCGTCCGCATCGGCTTTGTCAACGGCACGCACGCGCTGTCCTGCGCGATGTTCTCCGCCGTCAAGACAGGGGACACCGTCCTGTCCGTGACCGGCCCGGCCTACGACACGCTCCAGAACACCATCACCGGCGATTACTGCGGCAGCATGAAGAGCTACGGCATCGGCTACAAGCAGGTAGACCTTGTAAACGGCGTTCCCGACCTGCCTGCGATCCGCGAGGCCGCGAAGGACCCGAACGTAAAGCTCGTATTCATTCAGCGCAGCCGCGGCTATGCCGTGCGCAAGACCCTTTCGGTCGAGGAAATCGGCGAGATCTGCGACGTAGTACATGAGGTCAATCCGAATGCCGCCGTCATGGTCGATAACTGCTACGGCGAGTTCACCGAGGAAATCGAGCCCACGCAGGTCGGCGCTGACATCATCGCCGGCTCGCTCATCAAGAATCCGGGCGGCGGTCTTGCACCGACCGGCGGCTATATCGCAGGCCGCGCAGACCTCGTTGAGAATGCCTCCTACAAGCTGACTGCTCCCGGCATCGGCGGCGAGTGCGGCTGCACGATGGGGCAGAACCGGCTGCTGTTCCAGGGTCTGTTCATGGCGCCGCACGTAACAGCACAGGCGCTCAAAACCGCGATTTTCTGCGCAAAGGTCATGGAAAAGCTCGGCTACGAGGTCAGTCCCAAGGCGGAGGAGCCGCGCTATGATATTATCCAGACGATCGCCTTCGGTGCACCCGACCCGCTGTGCCGATTCTGCGAGGGCATCCAGTCCGGCGCACCGGTAGACTCGTTCGTTACGCCTGAGCCGTGGGCAATGCCCGGCTACGACGACCCGGTCATCATGGCGGCAGGCGCTTTCGTTCAGGGCGCATCCATCGAACTTTCCGCCGATGCGCCGATGCGCGAACCGTATGTCTGCTATATGCAGGGTGGTCTGACATATTCTTCCGGCAAGGCAGGCATTCTGCTTGCCGCAGAGAAAATCAAAAACAGCAGATAATTCCGGCAGGGGTGAGTGTTTTACGGACATTCATCCCTGCATTCGTCATGATATATATTGCAAAATGCACATTTTCATGCTATAATAGTTCAGCTTGAAATATTTTTCCGTTTCATCGTAACAGAGGCAACTATGATTATCCTTGGCATCGATCCCGGCTACGGCACCATCGGCTACGGCGTCGTCCGGTTTGACAATATGAAATTCAC
>UQVU01000102.1 GCA_900544475.1 uncultured Butyricicoccus sp. | reverse complement strand
GTCGCAAGAGGGGGTATAGCGCTCATTTAATCCGCGCACGGCGCGGGAATAAGGTTTAGTGGGCTACGGCCGAAACCACGTCTTTAGTGGTGTCCTGTACCCCCTTTTGCAATGCCCCGGCTGCCGCCCGGCAGCAACTCCCCGCCCCCGGGAATGGGGTCTATCTCGCCTCCTGCGTCCAACGCCGCAGGAACGGCAGAAAATTTCGCGTCTGCCCTCGGAGGGCATTTTGGGGGCCGCTCTCCCCCGGAGGGAGATTACTCGCCCAGCAGGCGTTTCTGCACGTTCTCGAAGCCGAGGCGGCTTACCGTGTCCGAGAAGCGCTCGCCGGCGATTCCCTCATCGCGGAACAGCGTCAGCGCCCGCTCGATGACCTCGAGCACCTCTTCCTCGCTCGTAAACACGTGCGCGAGCATCCGTCCCTGTGCGGTGCGCTTGCCCCAGCGGCCGCCGATATAGACCGCGTAGCCGCGCTTTTCCGTGCCGACCACGCCGAACGGACACTTGTTCACGCACCGTCCGCAGTGGTTGCACATCTCGCTGTCCCACGCGAGCTTTCCCTCGCCCAGCACGCTTGCGCCGATGGGGCACGCCTTTTCAATCTGGCAGACCTTGCAGCCGCGGCACTTCGAAAGGTCGTGCGACGGCACGCGCTGACCGATTACGCCGAGGTCGTTCAGGTCAGGCTTGACGCAGTTGTTCGGACAGCCGCCGACCGCGATTTTGAACTTGTGCGGCAGTTTAACGTCGTGCCAGCCCTTATAGAAGCGCTCGTGAATGGTACGCGAAAACGCAACCGTGTCGATGAGGCCGTACTGGCAGGTCGTGCCCTTGCAGGCCACCACCGGACGCACCTTCGCGCCCGTGCCGCCGGTTTCCAGACCGTGCTCCGCGAGGAATGCGCAGAACGGCTCGATATTCCGGAACGGAATGCGCTGCACCTCGATGGTCAGACGGGTAGTCATGGCGATTTCGCCGCTGCCGAACTTCTCCGCCGCGTCTACAATGGCGCGGATCTCGTCCGCCTGCAAGCGGCCGTTGCGCGTAATGACACGCGCGTTGAAGCAGTCCGCTGTGGTCTTGTCGTGCAGAAAACCGAGGCCCTTGACTCGTTTGATGTCCTCGGGCGCCGGCAGAATGCCGTTCATGCTCATGTAAATATCCTCCTTGTCGAAACCGCCCGGAAAGCGGTGAAAATCCTCTTGATTTTCCTCATTATATTATTATACCAGAGGTTTCGACAAATTGCGAGAGGCAATCATATATCAGACATACAGATAATCCGCCATGACCGGCTGGAGGCCGTGCTCGCAGATGGCGTTATACACCTCGTCCACCGAGCGGCCGTCCGAAATCTCGAACTGCTCGTCACCCTTTTCCTCGCCGGAGTGGCCGCCGATGCCGACATCGACACCTGCCGAAATCTTGGTTGCGGCGATGCCGATGATGTTGTCGCGGAAACCGGCGCGCTCGCGGGTCGAAATGGTGATGGAGGCGTAGGGCATGAAGATGCGGTACGCGCAGACGACCTGAAGGAGCTGCGGCTCGTGGACGTCCTTCGGGTTGATTTTGTCGTTATTGATGATCGGGCGCAGACGCGGGCAGGAGAACGCGATCTCCGCGTGCGGATACTTGCGCTGAAGCAGGTAGGCGTGCATTCCGGTCGCAAAAGCATCGCGGCGGAAGTCGGACAGGCCGAGCAGCGCCGCAAAGCCGACGCCGCGCATGCCGCCCATGATGGCGCGTTCCTGCGCGTTCAGGCGGTACGGGAAAATGCGCTTGTGACCGCCGAGATGCAGGGTCTTGTACTTCTGGTCGTCATAGGTCTCCTGAAAGACGGTCACGTAATCCACGCCGCACTCGTGCAGATAAGCGTACTCGTCCACGTTCAGCGGATAGATTTCGATGCCGATGACGCGGAAGTATTTACGCGCGAGCTTGACCGCCTCGCCGATATAGGAAACCGGCGACATGGTGCGGCTCTCGCCGGTCAGCAGCAGGATTTCCTGCAATCCGGTGTCCGCGATGGCTTTCAGCTCCTGCTCGACCTCGTCCATGTCGAGCTTTGCACGGCGGATTTTATTGTGGCAGTTGAAGCCGCAGTAGATGCAGTAGTTTTCACAGTAATTCGCGATATAGAGCGGCGTGAACATCTGCACCGAGTTGCCGAAGTGCTTGCGCGTTTCCAGCTGCGCCCGCTGCGCCATCTGCTCGAGAAACGGCAGAGCGGCAGGCGACAGCAGCGCCGCGAAATCCTCGGGCGCGAGAACCTCCTTGCGCAGCGCACGCAGCACATCGGCCGCGGTGTAGCTGTCCGCGTCATAGGCGTTCATGCGCGAAATGACCTCGTCCTGGATTTCCGAGCCGATGTTGTCCATGCCCGGCTGATACGCCATGTGGTCGGTCTCGGCGGTGATGTATTTTGCGGAAATGATTTCGGTTTTTTCGTTTTCCATGACAAATATCCCTCCTGCCCTGCTCAGTCCTGAAGAAATCCGGTCAGCGGCGAGGAGGCGGAAGCCGTGTCGCGCACGCGGCCCAGACCCGCGAGATACGCCGTGCGGCCCGCCTCGATGGCGTGCTTGAACGCCTCTGCCATCGCCGGGATGTCGCCGGCGGTCGCGATTGCGGTGTTCGCCATGATGGCCGCCGCGCCCATCTCCATCGCCTCGCACGCCTGCGACGGACGGCCGATGCCTGCGTCAACGATAACCGGCAGGTCGATTTCGTCGATGAGGATCTTGATGAAGTCGCGCGTTGCGAGGCCCTTGTTCGTGCCGATGGGGGCCGCGAGCGGCATGACGCAGGCCGCGCCCGCATTCACGAGGTCACGCGCCGCGTACAGGTCGGGGTACATATACGGCATGACGACAAAGCCTTCCTTCGCGAGAATTTCGGTCGCGCGGATGGTTTCCTGATTGTCAGGGAGCAGGTACTTGCTATCGCGCATGATTTCGATTTTGACGAAATCGCCGCAGCCGCACTCGCGCGACAGACGGGCGATGCGGACGGCCTCCTCTGCGGTGCGTGCGCCCGAGGTGTTCGGCAGGAGCGTTACGCCCTCCGGGATGTAGTCCAGAATATTTGCCGTGCCGCCCTGATTGGCGCGGCGGAGCGCCAGCGTGATGATCTCCGCACCGGCGTTCTTGACGGCGGCGTTGATGAGTTCGAGCGAGTATTTGCCCGAACCGAGGATGAAGCGGCTGTTAAATTCGTGTCCGCCGAGAATCAGCTTGTCTGTCATAATAAAAATCTCCTTTTGTGCCTTGACCCGTCACGGTCAAGCGTGTAAACTAAGGTTTATAATGTAAATGGGGTGAACAAATTGAAAAAGTTTATCGAAGAGTTCAAGGCCTTTGCGCTGCGCGGCAACGTAATGGACATGGCGATCGGTGTCATCATCGGCGGCGCGTTCACGACCATCGTGACCTCGCTGACCGAAAACCTCATCAACCCGATCCTCGGTCTTGCCGGCGGCACGGACCTGAGCGGTTTTGTGCTCAGCCTCGGCGGCATCGAGCTCCGCTACGGCGCATTCCTGACGTCCGTTATCAACTTCCTCATCATGGCGTTCGTGCTGTTCTGCCTGCTCAAGGGCGTCAACAAGCTGCTCTCTATCGGCAAGAAGCCGGAAGCACCGGCCGCACCGACCACGAAGAAGTGCCCGTTCTGCTGCAGCGAAATCCCGATCGAAGCCGTTAAGTGCGCACACTGCGCCTCCGAGCTTCCGAAGGACGAAAAGTAAATTTCGTACATATAGCCGCCCGAAAAGGCGGCTTTGTTTTGCCCGGAAAGCGGTGAGCGCAGCGGGATACCCGGAGAGGAAATGCCTGTCCGAGGGAACGCCGGACTATCCGTTCCGCGGCAGTTACGGTTCGGTTTCGCCAATCAGCAGGCGCAGCACCATGGTGCCCTCGTGCGCGGAGCAGACCGCCACGCGCGGCGCCATCAGGCCGAGGCCGTCCGCAACGTCGCTCGTGCCATCGCCGCACAGGTACAGATGGCCGAAGCGCTTCTGCGTGCGGATGAGGTTGGCCGAGCCGTAGCCTGCCATGCCGCTGCCCGAAACGAGCGGCTTTTCCGGGAGCTTTGTCAGCACGTTTTCGATCAGCATCGCCTTCTGGTCGGGTTTGTCGAACGCCTCCACGATCACATCGCAGCCGGAAAACAGCCGCTCGACGTTCGCCGGAACGACGCGCTCGGTGTAGGTTTCGTAGGTCAGATAGGGGTTGATGGCTTCGAGCTGCTCGACGAGCGCGAGCGTTTTCGGCACGCCGAGATCCTTCATCGTGTAATGCTGGCGGTTGAGGTTGGTGATGTCCACAACGTCGAAATCGACGAGAATCATGTGCCCCACGCCCAGACGGGCGAGAAACACGGCAAGATTGGAGCCGAGTCCGCCGAGTCCGGCGATGCCGACCGTCGCGCCGTCAAGTTTTTTCTGTATCTCCGCGCCGTGCCGTTCGACAAGCGCATCATGCAGCTGTTCTCTGGTTAAAATCATGTAGGTTCTCCTGTCCTCCCGTTTCCCGCGCGGAAGCGCAAGTAAAATACAATCTGCGCAGCAGATTGATAAAAACCGGGGGCGTGTACCTCGGTTTTTATACCTCTAGAGAGAGAAAAGTTTCTGCATAGGAACTTTTCTCCGTCCGTGTTTTGCGAAGTCAAAACACAGATTGTCGGCAAAGCGTCAGCTTTGCGACAGTCTTAGCCGCCGCCCACAAAGCACACAACTTCCAGATGGTCCGCGTCTGCGAGTTTTTCTTCAGCGAACGCCGCCCTCGGCACGATACTGCCGTTCTTCTCGACCGCGACACGCTGCGGGTCGTGCCCCAGCTCGCGCAGCAGCGACAGCACGGTTCCCTCCGCGGGAACGGCGCGTTCTTCTCCGTTGACTTTCATGCTCATCCTTCCTTTCTTTTCGCCGCAAAGTCGCTTCGCGGCATACAAAATGCCCCGGTCTACCATTTCGGTAAAACCGGGGCATTGAATTTCGATTGATGCGACAGCTTCCCTACGATGGTACTAACCAACAGGTTCAAAAGGTTAGGCTCTCGCCCTCTCAGCCGTTCATCACGGCACCCTTGCTTGCTCTTCCAGTATAGAGCGCAGTTTCTGGAATGTCAAGAAATTTTTTTCACACAGGCTGCGTCCACGCCTGCCGGAGTCTCGCCACCGCCTCGTCTATCTGCTGCTCGGTCATGCCGGCGTAGCCGAGAACGAGCGTCGCGCGCGGCGGCCGGACGGGCGGCGTGTAGTACGACGAGAGCGCGTAAACGCGCACGCCTGCCATCCGCGCCCGCTCGACAAGCTCCCGCTCAAGCATTCCGTTGCGCATATGCAGCAGCAGGTGCAAACCCGCCTCCGAGCGCGAAATTTCGTGCGGAAGCGCGGAAAACTCACGCTCTATCGCCGCCATCAGGGCATCGCGCCGCGCCTGATAGACCTTACGGCTGCGGTTGATATGACGCTCGAAGCCGCCCGACTGCATGAACGCGGCAAGCGTCTGCTGGTCGAAGCTGGAAACGGTCGCAGAATAGAGCGAAAACCGCTCGCGGTAGCGCATCATGAGCGCGTCCGGCAGCACGAGATAGCCGATTCGCAGACCGGGCGCGAGGCTGCGCGAGAACGTGTTGACGTAGATGACGCGGCCCTCTCGGTCGAGGTCGCGCAGCGCCGGAATGGGGCGCGAGGCATAGCGGAACTCACTGTCGTAGTCGTCCTCGATGATGTAGCGCCCGGGCCGCCCCGCCGCCCAGCGGAGCAGTTCGAGCCGCCGCGCGACCGGCATGACCGTGCCGAGCGGAAAATGGTGCGAGGGCGTGAGATAGACGACCGAGGCGTCGCTTTCGCTCAGCACATCCGCACGCAGACCGCTCTTGTCGAGCGGAATCGGCCGGATGGGGGCGCTGTTCTGCGTGACGATCTGGTAGAGCTTGCGGTAGCCGGGGTTCTCCACGGCGTACACGTGCCCCGGGCCGAGCAGCTGAATGAGCAAACCGATGAGGTACTCCAGACCGGCGCCCACCACGATGTTCTCGGGCGATACCGTGATGCCGCGGAAGTCATGCAGGTAATGCGCAATCTCCTGCCGCAGCGAAAGCGCGCCGCGCGGGTCGGTCGCCTCCAGCAGCCGCGCCGAGTATTCGCTCAGCACGCGCCTCGAAAGCTGCGCCCAGGTCGAAAACGGAAAGCAGCCGTTATCCACGATATTTGTTTTGAAATCGTAGTCGAACTGCTCGGTTCTCTGGCGTTTGTCCACAGGCTTGTGCGTAATTTCGGTGTGCGGGGCGGGCGGCGGCGCGATCTGCTCCTGCACGAAGTAGCCGCGGCGCGGCGCGGAAACGATGTATCCCTCGGCGGCCAGCTGACCGTAGGCGGTTTCGACCGTAATCTGGCTGATGCGGAGGTTCGCAGCGAGCTGCCGCTTGCTCGGCAGGCGCGTGCCGCCCGCGAGGGTCCCGTCCATGATGTCGCGGCGCAC
This sequence comes from uncultured Butyricicoccus sp., assembly GCA_900544475.1. Taxonomy (GTDB): domain Bacteria; phylum Bacillota; class Clostridia; order Oscillospirales; family Butyricicoccaceae; genus Agathobaculum. The sequence goes on along the minus strand of UQVU01000102.1, from coordinate 132 downwards.
CGCGCGGTAGAGCTGTTCATAGAGCGGCGTGCCGCTGCTCGGCTCAAGATGATAGGTCAGCACTGTTTCTCCCTCTTTCCTCTCTGTTTCCGGGCAAAAAAATCCCTTTTCTCTGGCATTGACAGCTTCATC
>UQVU01000101.1 GCA_900544475.1 uncultured Butyricicoccus sp. | reverse complement strand
TCGCTCTTTCTCCAGATGTGGGAGTACGTCACGGGCGAGAAGATCACGAATTTCGAAAGCTATCTCCCGACGGTCAAGCTGCCGCAGGACGGCTGGGTGCAGCCCTTCGCCGACTCGCCGCTCGACGATCTGAACATCGGTGAGTCCACCTACCTCCAGATCATCCACAACGCACGCAAGTACGTCTATATCACAACGCCGTACCTCGTGCTCGACAACGAGATGATCACCGCGCTGACCATCGCGGCGCAGTCGGGCGTGGACGTCCGCATCCTGACGCCGGGCATTCCGGACAAGAAGCTCGTCTACATGATTACGCGCTCGTACTATCAGCAGCTCCACCGCGCGGGCGTCAAAATATACGAGTACCGTCCCGGCTTTCTGCACGCGAAAACCATCGTTTCGGACGACGATACCGCAGTTGTCGGCACGATCAACATGGATTTCCGCTCGTTCTTCCTGCATTTCGAGTGCGCGACCTGCTTCTATAACAGCTCGGTCGTGGCGGCCGTCAAGCAGGACATTCTGGAAACCATCAACGTCAGCCGCGCAATCAACGACGCATGGCTGCGCCGCGTGCCGTGGCTGCAATCCATCGCGGCGAGCGTGCTGCGTCTGTTCGCGCCGCTGCTGTAAGACACAGGCGTTTTCTGCAAAAAGATACCTCCGTATGAACCGGAAAGGGAACATACGGAGGCTTTTTCTGCATGGCGAGCGGAAGCGGATACTCCGCCTGCTCAAGATATGCTTCCGGAAAGCCGATTGGGCGTATCCGTTCATCTATGTTTTTACACGCGGCACAGCAGATAGAGCAGGCAGGCGGCGATTGCGGTCCAGACAAGGCAGGTCAGCAGCGTCAGCAGCAGTCCGCGCAGCGGAAACCGCGAGCGGCGCAGCCGCAGACCGAGCGCGTGCGGTTCGCCCATGGCGAGAACAGCCAGACAGACCGCTTCGGCGTGTGAGCAGCCCGCAGAGCGTTCGAGAAGCGCCGCGCGGGAAAGTATGTGGTCGGTAAGCTCGCGGCGCACACGGCGGCGGTACGGCGGCCAGAACAGCGGCTCGCATACGGCATCGAGAAAGGCCGCGAGGCGTTCATTTTCTTCGTGCACAGGCTTCACCTCCTGCCGCAAGACTGCCGCATTTCAGCCGGTAGCGCTCCCACTCCCGGCGGCAGCGGGCGAGCGTTTTCGTGCCCTGACGGGTCAGACGGTACACACGGCGCGGCCGTCCGCCATCCGTACGCTCGCGGGAGCGGATGTCGCCGCGCTCTTCAAGCTGATGCAGCAGAGGATAAATCGCGCCCTCCTGCCCGGAAAATGTGCGGTCGCACTGGCGCTCAAGCGCGGTGATGATTTCGTGCCCGGCGCGCTCTCCGTCCTCAAGCATGCCGAGCACAAGCAGCAGATTGCACGTGCCGACAGGCGCGTTCTTCTTTTCGAGCATCCGACCACACCTCCAGACTCCTTTTCTTACAGTATACCCGAAGCGGAGCGCCGCGTCAAACCGGAGGGGAAATTCACATAAAATTTATCGCGCTATCTCTTGCGTTTTCTGTGCGTAACGGGTACAATAAAAATAATCACGTAAAAAGGAGTAGAATATTTGTTTTCTGCATTATTTGACTGGCTGCTCGGAGCAGGGCGCGAGGCAGCCGTTTTTATTATCTCTATGGTGCCGCTCGTAGAGCTGCGCGGAGCCGTACCGCTCGGCGCGGCCGCCGGTATCCCATGGACGACGCTGTTTCCGCTGGCGATACTCGGCAATATGCTGCCCATCCCGCTGCTGCTCGTGTTCGGCGAAAAGCTGCTCGAGTGGGCGGAAACCCTGCCGCCGTTCAAGAAATTCGCCGCGGCCTATAAGAAAAAGCTGCTCAGCAAGAGCAGTGAGGTCACGAAATACGCCCGCCTGGGTCTGTATCTCTTCGTGGCTGTCCCGCTTCCGGGCACCGGCGCGTGGTCGGGCGCACTGATTGCGACGCTGCTCAAAATGCCCAAGACGCGGGCGCTGCTGTCGATTTTCTGCGGCGTTATCACGGCCGGTATTATCATGCTCATCGCGTCCCACGGCGTGCTCGGGGTCGTCAATATGTTATAGGGCAACACCGCACAATGAAATCGCTCTTGTCCAATTATACGGTATTTCCATAAGAAAACACGGCACTCTCGAAAGGGGGGTGCCGTGTTGCGGTTCTTAATGATTTTCGCAATGATGTTCGCCACAGCCATGGCTGCCACAGGTATGGCCTTCGCTGTGCTCGTGGTGGTTGCAGTGAACGTTGGGGTCGAAGGAAAGAGCGCCGGTGAGAAGCGCCTGCACCGCTTCGTCTGCACTGCCCGAAACGCCGCCGTATAGCTGGATTCCTGCCTGCGCGAGTGCGTTCTGCGCACCGCCTCCGATGCCGCCGCAGATGAGCGTATCGACATGGTGTGCGCTCAGGAAGCCGGCAAGTGCGCCGTGACCGGCTCCGTTCGTGTTAACGACTTCGCTGCTGCGGATTTCTCCGTTTTCGACGTCATACAGCTTGAACTGCGCTGTATGGCCGAAATGCTGAAAAATCTGGCCGTTTTCAAATGTTGCTGCGATTCTCATTATGTTTTCTCCTTTGCTTCTGATGATTTGCTGTGACGATACTGTGCGGCGGGAACAGTGTGGACAGCACGGAGCGACATCACCGCAAAGACGATAATGGCCGCCGGTAATGATGAGCGTTTTGCCGTTTATCAGACTGTCCGCAATTTTCGCGCGTGCAGACTCGTAGATTTCAGTCACGGTGGTGCGCGAAATATCCATCTGAGCGGCGCACTGCGCGTGTGTGTATTTCATAAGGTCGATCAGGCGGATTGCTTCGTATTCGTCAAACATTAGCTCAACATTCTGTACCGCAGGAATACCATCGGGCGTGAACCGGCGGTACATGGGCTCATCGCAGATGCGCCGCCATCGGCAGGGCCTTGCCATTGCTGTCACTCCATTTCCGTCATATGTCGATAATTATTATACCATACTGAGCAGGTGTCGTCAACTGGCTATGAAATTTATGAGTGTTCAGAGAACGAAAAGTCCCGGCGCAGCGGAAAGGGTGCTGCGCCGGGATTAAGAAGAGAAGAGGTTTTAGCGTTTTTTGAAGTATCTCGCGTTCCAGAGAGCGGAGAGTACGAGGCATACCGCCGCGATGAGCAGCAGGGCGAAGCCGATACGGATACCGCCGTGGTTCGCCGCCACGCCGATGGCCGCGGGCGCGAGAGCAGCCCCCAGACCGTTCAGCGTGACATAAATGCCCATGGACGCCGGATAGCGCGAGAACAGGTCGCCGGCGTTCGAAACCGTTGTGCCGTACATGCCGGACATACATAGGCCGAGACCGATGGTCGCGATAATCAGAACCGGCAGGTTTGTGCCGAGAACGAGCAGCAGCAGGAAGGCCGCGATGCCGAAGCACATGACGCGGATCATCTGCCACGGGCGGAACTTCGCCGCGATAACGCTGCACGAGAAGCGGCCGATGAGCAGGGAAATCCAGAGAAGGGAGGTAACGACCTGCGCCGCGCTCGCCCGGAGTACGCCGGAGTCGATGTAGAACGTGGTCAGCCAGCCCATCATGGACGCCTCGACAGCCTCGTAGAAGAAGCACAGCGCCGTGGTGGACCAGAACAGCCGCTCGCGGAAAAAGCCGTAGTCAGTCGCGGATTTCTGCGTCTGCTGCGCCGGCTTTTCCTCGTCCATCTTCATGAAAAGACCGAAAATCAGCGCGGCGGTCAGCAGCACGACCGCGATTTCAAGTGCCAGACGCCATCCGTTGTCGCCGGCAATCTTGTGGCAGGCGAGAACCGCGAGGGGCGCAACGCAGGCACCGAAGGCGAAGGAAGCGTGCAGCATGTTGAGCGGAGTGGCGCTGCCGTTTGCGTATTCGCTCATGACGCGGTTGTTGTAGTCGGTGATAGCGCCCTTGGAAATGCCGGTCAGGAACATCGCGGTGAGCAGCAGGACCGGCGAGCCGGTCACGAGCAGCATGATGAAGCCGACCGCAAACAGATAGTAGGAAACAAGATAAGAGCGCTTGAGACCCCATTTGACGACTGCCGCGCCGGACAGCAGACCGATGAGAAGGTAGCCGACCGACTGCGAGGAAATCAGTGCACCGCCGACCTGATAATCGAGCGAATAAGCGGCTCGAAGGTCGGGCAGTACCGAGCCCAGCATGATAGAGCCGAGGCCGTGCGCGAAATAAACGAGAAACAGCTCAGCAACGACATAGCGTTTGTTCCGGCTGATGGATGACAGAAATGCTTTCATGGTTTTGCCCCTTTTGCTTGTGAAATGAGTGAAGCTGCTTTTCCTCACTGCGATTAACAGTATACACGTTTCTTCGCAGGTTTGCTATGAATTTCTTGCGAAATCGCGGTGGAAAATGACACGAAAATGTAGCAGTTTTCGGCGGAAATCGCAGGGCAGCCGCGGCAAAAAACGGGAAGCCGCCATGCGGCGTTTATAAAATCTTGCGATAGACGCAAAAAAACAGTGAGCCGGTAAAGACTCACTGCAAAGGTTAAAATCAGATGCGGCAGGACTCAAGAAGCTCGTTCTTGCAGGTCCAGAGCTTTTTGGACAGGTCTACGAAGTAGGTCTGAGGGTTCTCGAAACGCTTGATCTGGTCCCAGAGGGTGTCCACCTCACGCATGCAGTAGTTGCGAATATCGTTGATGGAGGGCGACTGGTAGACGCACTCGCCGTTCTTGAAGATCTGCTGACGCAGCGGACGAACGGTGTAGTCGGTCACGACGCGCTGCTTCCACGTATGGATGGGGTGGAACAGAACGTAGGGGAGAGCCGGGTCGATGACCTCATCGTGGATGGTCAGCACGTCGCCCAGCGCCTTGCCGGTCTTGTTGTCGAACAGACGGTAGACCTGCTTGAAGTGCGGCGTGGTGATTTTCTCGACGTTCTCGGAGACCTTGATCTTCGGGATGATCTCGCCTTCCTCGTTCTCGACCGCCGCCAGCTTGTAGACGCCGCCGAATACCGGTTCGGACTTGGAGGTGATCAGGCGCTCGCCGATGCCGAAGGAGTCGATCTGTGCGCCCTGTACGATGAGGTCGCGCACCAGATACTCGTCGAGCGAGTTGGACGCCATGATCTGCATATCCGAGAAACCGGCGTCGTTGAGCATCTTGCGGGCCTCTACCGAGAGGTACGCGATGTCGCCGGAGTCCAGACGGATACCCTTGGCGCGGATGCCCTTTTCGGCCATTTCCTTGGCAACGCGGATGGCGTTCGGTACGCCGGATTTGAGCACATTATAGGTATCGACAAGGAATACGCAGTTATCCGGATAGATGTCCGCGTAAGCCTTGAAGGCTTCGTACTCGCTGTCGAACATCTGCACCCACGAATGCGCCATCGTGCCGCCGGCCGGGATGCCGTGGTCGCGGTCGGCCAGTACGCAGGCCGTGCCCTGACAGCCGCCGATGTAGGTCGCGCGCGCACCATAGATCGCGCCGTCGTAGCCCTGTGCGCGGCGGGAGCCGAACTCGAGCACCGTGCGGCCTTGAGCGGCGCGGGTGATGCGGTTGGCCTTGGTGGCGATGAGGGTCTGATGGTTTACGGTCAGCAGAACCATGGTTTCGACGAACTGCGCCTGAATCATCGGACCGGCAACGGTCACGAGCGGCTCGCTCGGAAATACCGGGGTGCCCTCGGGCACGGCCCAGACGTCGCACTCGAACTTGAAGTTGCGCAGGTAATCGAGAAACGCCTCGGAGAAACAGCCGCGGCGGCGGAGGTACGCGATGTCTTCCTCGGTGAAGCGCAGATTTTTGAAGTAGGAGATCAGCTGCTCCACGCCGGCCATGATGGCGTAGCCGCCGCCGTCCGGAACTCGACGGAAGAACATATCAAAATACGCCCGGCGGTTGCCCATTCCTTTTTCAAAATATCCATTTGCCATCGTGAACTCGTAAAAGTCCGTCAGCATGGTAAGATTTCTTTCGGTCATTGCGATAAACGCCCCTTTGCGTGCGGAATGGCACGCGATAAATTCATAGCGTGTGTGCTGTCTTGACACACAGTATTAAACATATAATAGTACGTTTGGGACAAAAGTGCAAGTATTTCTTTCGGTTAGAAGGGTCGAATTTTCAAAAGAGAGGGGAGGGCGGCAGGGGTGCGGCGGCTTCGGATTCAGGGGAAGATGCGCGGGAAAACGCGGCCGCGGCCGGGAAATGCGTGCGGAATTTATACGAAACATTGATAATGAGGGAAAAACGGCGGCGGAAAAATTCTGCGAAAAAAACGTGCATTCCTACCTATTAAATATAGCAAGAAAAATACGCTCCCTTATATCATACCGGAAAGGCAGGAAAATACACAAAACGTATAAATATACATTTAACAAAATAATTATAAATTTTTCTTGCCAAATGCGCAATGGGGGAGTATAATAAAGACATCGAAAAAATGACGAATGCGAGGTCAAACGATATGGAAAAGAAATATAACAAGGTTGTTCTGGCATATTCCGGCGGTCTGGATACTTCGGTACTGATCCCGTGGCTCAAGGAGCACTACGGCTGCGAGGTCATCGCGGTTTCCGGCAACGTCGGTCAGGGCACCGAGCTGGACGGTCTGGAAGAGAAGGCGCTCAAGACCG
>UQVU01000100.1 GCA_900544475.1 uncultured Butyricicoccus sp. | reverse complement strand
GTATAATAAATATAATGGCAGCGGCACGTCCGGTGCCGAACTCGAAGATGTGAGGAAAAAACGCATGAAGATCATGGTGATAGATGGAAACAGCATATTGAACCGCGCCTATTTCGGCATTCGCAATCTCTCGAACCACGAGGGCACGCCGACCAACGCGGTCTACGGCTTTCTCTCCACGCTGTTCAAGCAGGAGGACGAGGAAAAGCCCGACCGCATCGTTGTCTGCTTCGATGTAAAGGAAAAGACCTTCCGCCATAAGAAATTCGATTTCTACAAGGCGACACGCAAGCCGATGGAGGAAAATCTGGCGGTGCAGCTGCCGATCATCAAGGAAGTCCTGGACGCGCTTGGCATCGTGCGCTGCGAAATGGCGGGCTACGAGGCGGACGACCTGCTCGGCACCATCAGCCGCCGCGCAAACGAGCATGGCGACGAGTGCGTTGTCCTCACCGGTGACCGCGACTCGCTTCAGCTTGCCGGCGGCGGCACGGTCGTGCGTCTGGTCAAGTCCTCGCAGGGCAAGACCACCTACACGAGCTACACGACCGAGAAGTTCCGTGAGGAATACGGCTTCGACCCCATCCGCCTCATCGACCTCAAGAGCCTGATGGGCGACTCCTCGGATAACATTCCGGGCGTCAAGGGCGTGGGCGAAAAGAGCGCGATGCAGCTGCTGCATGATTTCGGCTCGCTCGACGGCATCTATGAGCACATAGACGACGAGCGCATCAAGAAGGGCGTTCGCACCAAGCTGCTCGCCGATGAGCAGAGCGCACGCGACAGCTACTGGCTTGCGACCATCGACCGCAGCGTGCCGCTCGAACTTGACGTAGAGAACCTGCCCGAGCCGAAAATGGACAAGGCGGCGCTCTATGCGCTGCTGACGCGGCTCGAATTCGACCAGTTTATCCGCCGCCTCGGCCTGACCGAGGAGCAGGCGCCCGCCGCACAGCTGGCAGTACCCGCGTGCCGCGCGGTATCGTCCGCCTTCGAGGCGTTCACGCTCCTCGACTCGCTGACCGAAAGCGACCGCGTCTTTGCCCTCACCGGCAAGACCGTGCGCGTGCTCTGCCTGATGGACGGGGAGGAGGCGTACTGCCTGTATGCGGACGACATGGGCGAGGCGTGGAACGACGTGCTTGCGCGGCTGTTTGACGGCAGCATCAACCTCGCCCTCCATGACGCGAAGGACACCATTAAGCTCCTGCTTCAAAGCGGCCTCGACCCGCGCGGCATCAGCTTCGACACCGCTCTCGCGGCCTACCTCATCGACCCGACCCAGTCGAGCTACGAGCTGCCGCGGCTCGCGCTTGCCTGCTGCAACGCCATGCTGCCCGACCTCGACCTCGATGACCCGGCGGCGCTTTCGCCCCTCGGCGGACGCGAGGCAACAGAGGGTGCGGCGGCGCGCTATCTTGCCGCGATGCGCGAGATTTTCCGCGAGATGAACGACAAGATAGAGCAGTTCGGCATGAGAAAGCTGTACTACGAAATCGAGCTGCCGCTCGAGCGGGTGCTTGCCGAGATGGAGAATGCGGGCTGCGCCGTTGCGCCCGAGGAGCTTCGCACGTTCGGCGAACGCCTTGAAACCCGTATCCGCGACCTCGTGGACGGTATCTATCAGGACGCCGGCGCGGAGTTCAACATCAACAGCCCCCGTCAGCTGGGCGAGGTGCTGTTTGAGCGGCTGGGTCTGCCGGCCCCGAAAAAGACCAAGACCGGCTACTCGACGAGTGCCGAGGTGCTCGAACGTCTGCGCGATGAGCATCCGATTATCGCGCATATCCTCGAATACCGCCGCCTGACCAAGCTCAAGAGCACCTACGTGGACGGCCTGCTTGCGGTCGTGGACACGAAGGACAACCGCATCCACACGCATTTCCAGCAGATGGTCACGGCGACCGGCCGTCTTTCCTCGACCGACCCCAATCTCCAGAATATCCCGGTCCGCACCGAGCTTGGCCGTGAGCTGCGCCGGATGTTCGTCGCGCCCGACAAGGACCATGTGCTGATCGACGCGGACTATTCGCAGATCGAGCTGCGCGTGCTTGCGCATATCTCGCAGGACAAGCACATGATCGGCGCGTTCGTGTCAGGTCAGGACATTCATGCCGCGACGGCCTCCAAGGTCTACCACCTGCCGCTCGACGAGATCACAAGCTCTATGCGCTCCTCCTGCAAGGCGGTAAACTTCGGCATCGTCTACGGCATCTCCGACTTCTCGCTCGCGCAGGACATCGGCGTGAGCCGCAAGGAGGCCGCGGAGTTCATCAAGACCTATCTCGACAGCTATCCCGGCATCGAGAATTATATGAGCACCATCAAGCAGACCGCCCGCGAGCAGGGCTACGTCACGACCCTGTTCGGACGCCGCCGCGCCGTGCCGGACATCGACAGCAAGAACTTCAACGTCCGCTCGGCGGCTGAGCGCATCGCGATGAACACGCCCATTCAGGGCACGGCGGCCGACATCATCAAAATCGCCATGGTGCGCGTGCGCGACCGCCTGAAGCGCGAGGGACTGGAAAGCCGCCTTATTCTTCAGGTGCACGACGAGCTGATTCTCGAAGCGCCGCTCCGCGAAAAGGACGCCGCCGCGAAAATTCTCACCGAAGAAATGGAAAGTGCGTTCAAGATGGACGCCCCGCTCGTCGCAGAAGCAAACTGCGGCGCAAGCTGGTACGAAGCGAAGTAAAGTAAGAGTGAAGAGTACAGAGTTGAGAGTAAAGATAACGTGAAGGGCGGCTCTTTTGCAGAACGGCAGACCGCCGCGTTCTCTACACTCTTCACTTTCCACTCTACACTCTATAAGAAGGGTTTTACTATGGATAAATTGATTTTTCTTTGTACCGGCAATACCTGCCGGTCGCCGATGGCGGAGGGGTTCTTCCGCGCACTCGGCGGGGAGGAAAAGACCGGACTTTCGGCGGACAGCGCAGGACTTTACACCTCGGACGGCCTGCCGGCGAGCGAAAACGCCGTGACCGCCGCAGGGGAGCTTGGCGCGGACATTTCCGCGCACCGCTCACGCCCGAACTTGCCCGCGAGGCGAAGTACCTCGTCTGCATGACCGGCTCGCAGTACGACAATCTTTGCGCGGCGCTCCCGGACTGCGCGGATAAGGTGTTCACGCTCGCGCCGGGCGACATTTCCGACCCGTTCGGCGGCGACCTCGAAATCTATCGAAGAGCGGCTTCTGAAATCAAGGCGGCGGTCGAAAGCATCATCGGGAGACTCGCAAAATGAACATAACCGAAATGCAGGAAAAGCACCTTTCCGCCCTCGCAGAGCTGGAAAAGCAGTGCTTTCACGCCCCGTGGAGCGAAAAAATGCTGCGCGAGGAGCTGGGGAGCGGCCTGTTTCTCGTGGCCGAGCGGGCAGGGGAGGTCTGCGGCTACGTCGGCTGCCAGACCGTACTCGACGAGGGCTACATCACGAATGTCGCGGTGTTCCCGTCCTGCCGCCGGCAGGGCGTCGCGGAGGCGCTGCTGCACGAGCTGCTGCACCGCGCGGACGAGAAAAAACTCGCGTTCGTGACGCTGGAGGTTCGTGCGTCCAACGCCCCGGCCATCGCGCTCTACGAGAAAAACGGCTTTCAGCCGGTCGGCGTGCGCAAAAACTACTACTCCGCCCCGACAGAGGACGGCGTGCTGATGACAAATTACAGATAAACCCGGTTTAAGGCGAAAATGAGGAGGATTTATGATGGAATTACGTTTCGTTACCCCCGAGAACCCGGATTTTCATGCGCTCACCGCAGCGCTCGATGCGTACTACTTCACACTGGTCGGTGACGTGGAAAAACGCTACGCGAAGTACAACCTGCCCCATCTGTTCGACTGCCGCGTTGTTGCGTACATAGACGGCGTTCCGGCCGGCTGCGGCGCGTGGAAGCGCATGGACGAGCAGACCTTCGAGGTCAAGCGCATCTACATCGACCCGGCGTACCGCCGAAAGGGCGTTGCCTCCGCCATCATCACGGCGCTTGAGCGGGACGCCGCCGCGCACGGCTGCACCCGCGCCATTCTGGAAACCGCCCGGACAACGGCGGATTCCGCCGCGCTCTATGAAAAGCTCGGCTATCAGGTCATAGACTACTACGGCAGTCCCGCCGGTGCGGAAAACTGCCTGTGCTTTGAGAAAACCTTATAAATTGGAGTGAAAACCTTGAGAATACTTGCTATCGAGTCCTCCTGCGATGAAACGGCGGCCGCCGTCATCGAGGACGGACGGAAAATGCTGTCGAACGTCGTGGACACGCAGATCGCGACCCACGCGCTCTACGGCGGCGTCGTGCCCGAGATTGCCTCGCGCCGCCATATGGAGGCGGTCGTGCGCGTGACCGAGCAGGCGCTTGCGGACGCCGGCATGGATAAGCACGACGTGGACGCGGTCGCGGCGACCTGTGCGCCGGGCCTTATCGGTGCGCTGCTCGTCGGCGCGAACTTCGGCAAGTCGCTTGCCTTTTCCCTGAACAAGCCGTTCATCCCGGTGCACCACATCCGCGGCCATATCGCGGCGACGTTTCTGGCGTACCCTGAGCTGAAGCCGCCGTTTCTGACCCTCATCGCGTCCGGCGGACACAGCGAGATTGTCATGGTACGCGACTACACCGAGTTCGAAATCCTCGGCGGCACGCGCGACGACGCGGCAGGCGAGGCGTTCGACAAGGTGGCGCGTGTGCTGGGCGTCGGCTATCCCGGCGGCCCGAAAATCGACGCGCTCGCCCAGAACGGCGACCCGAAGCGCTACAAGCTGCCGGACAGCCGCATCAAGGACGCGCCGCTCGACTTTTCGTTCTCCGGCCTGAAAACCGCGGTCATCAACCTCGCGCACAACGCCGAGCAGAAGGGCGAAACGCTCGACCGGGAGGGTCTTGCGGCCTCGTTCTGCGCAGCGGTCGTGCACACGCTCGTGCCGCGTCTCGAGCAGGCGGTCAAGCAGACCCATGCGCGGAACGTGGTCTGTGCGGGCGGCGTTGCGGCGAACTCGTTCCTCCGCGCGGCGCTCACCGACATGGCAAAGCGCACTCACACCCGGCTGTTCCTGCCGCCGCTCAAGCTCTGCGGCGACAACGCCGCCATGATCGGCGCACAGGCGTACTATGAGTATCTCGCCGGCAATCTCGGCCACACGCTTCAGAACGCCTATCCGACTGCCGACATCGGACGCAATATCTGCGACCCGGCGTAGCTCCCGGATGACGGAACGCCCGGAAAACGGCGCAGCCGGAATGCGGACTGTCGGAAAAACGAAGTTTTTCGATAGACTAAAAGCGGATTTGTGAAATACGCCCGTAAATTAGGGTTTGCAAAAATCATAAAATGATGTAAAATAGAAGTGGTTTACGTCCTGTGCTTTGCCGCAGGGCGCGGCCACTTCTGTTTTTAACTACTGGGCACGGAGAATTGTTTCGTTCTCCGTGGAGAAGGCTGTGGAAGCCGCAACAACTGCCCTGAAAACAATAGAGAGGGCGGGGCGCAGGGCGCGTTTGGTGTTCTGCGTCGGGACAAAAAGGAGCGTACACACACATGGGTATGACAATCGCGCAGAAAATTTTGAAGGCGCATCTGGTAGACGGCGAGATGGTCGTGGGGCAGGAAATCGGCCTCAAGATCGACCAGACGCTGACGCAGGATGCGACCGGTACGATGGCTTATCTCCAGTTTGAGGCGATGGGCGTCGATCAGGTCAAGACCGAGCGTTCGGTCGCGTACATTGACCATAATACCCTGCAGTCCGGCTTCGAAAACGCGGATGACCACAAATATATCGGTTCCGTCGCAAAGAAGCACGGCATCTACTATTCCAAGGCCGGCAACGGCATCTGCCATCAGGTACACCTCGAGCGCTTCGGCGCACCGGGCAAGACCCTCATCGGCTCGGACAGCCATACCCCGACCGGCGGCGGCATCGGTATGCTGGCGTTCGGCGCGGGCGGTCTGGATGTTGCGGTCGCGATGGGCGGCGGCGCGTACTACATCCCGATGCCGAAGATGGTTCGCGTGACCCTGACCGGCAAGCTGTCGCCGTGGGTCTCCGCGAAGGACGTTATTCTGGAAGTTCTGCGCCAGATGACCGTCAAGGGCGGCGTCGGCAAGATCGTTGAGTATGCGGGCGAGGGCGTCAAGACCCTTTCCGTTCCGGAACGCGCGACCATCACCAACATGGGCGCGGAGCTGGGCGCAACGACCTCGATCTTCCCGTCCGATGAGGCGACGAAGAAGTTCCTCGAGGCACAGGGACGCGGCGACGTATGGGTTCCGCTGTCCTCCGACCCGGACGCCGAGTACGACGAGGAGTACACCGTAGACCTTTCGGCTCTGGAGCCGCTCGCCGCTATGCCGCATATGCCGGATAACGTCAAGAAGGTCACTGAAATCGGTGAAATTCCGGTAAATCAGTGCTGCATCGGCTCGTGCACCAACTCTTCCTACTATGACATGATGAAGGTCGCGGCTATCCTCAAAGGCAAGACCGTTGACCCGAACGTTTCCCTGACCATCAGCCCGGGCTCCAAGCAGGTATTCAATATGCTCGCGCAGAACGGTGCGCTCTCCGACATCATTTCCGCCGGTGCGCGTATTCTCGAGTGCGCCTGCGGCCCCTGCATCGGCATGGGTCAGTCTCCGGAGTCCGCCGG
>UQVU01000099.1 GCA_900544475.1 uncultured Butyricicoccus sp. | reverse complement strand
AGGTGCCCAAGGCTGAGATCAACGCCGACATTAAGAAGATACTCGCCCTCGTTTCCATGAGCGGCTGCGAGAAGAAGTATCCGAACCAGATGTCCGGCGGCCAGCAGCAGCGTATTGCCATCGCGCGCAGCCTGCTCCTCAAGCCCTCCCTGCTTCTGCTCGACGAGCCGTTCTCCGCGCTCGACGCGAAGATCCGTCAGCAGATGCGCGAGGAGCTGAAAAAAATCCAGAGCGACCTCGGCATCACGGTCGTATTCGTAACCCACGATCAGGAGGAGGCCATGTCGCTTTCGCACCGCATCGTCGTTATGAACAAGGGCAAGTTCGAGCAGATCGGCACCCCGACCGAGATTTACGACAAGCCGGCGACCCGTCACGTTGCTTCCTTCATCGGCGAGATGAACTTCATCGACAAGGACAACAAGACCATCGCCGTCCGTCCGGAGGACGTTACCGTTTCCATCGACGGCTCGGGCGACTTCACCGGCACCGTCCGCACCATCATGGTGCTCGGCCACTACGTTGTCGTAAACGTACAGCACGGCGACAACGTTATCAAGTGCTTCGTTGACCGCGACATCAGCGAGAAGCTGTCCGTCGGTCAGACGGTCGGTATGCACATCGGCAAGCATACCGTTTTCGACAAGTAAACTTCGACCACAACATCCTTTATTGGGAACACAGCGCCATGAGCGCCTGAAAAACGCAGACATTCGGGTGAGCTTCACACCCGTGTCTATCCCCTTAGAGTATGTATAAGAGAAAAGGAGAATGAAAAATGAAACTGAAGAGATTAGGTTCGATCTTCCTTGCAGCAGCAATGATGACGGCAGCCCTCACCGGCTGCGGCGGCGGTTCTTCGAAGGACAGCAACGGCGGCGACTCCGCTTCCGGCGGCAAGTCCACCGTTACCCTGTGGGCGACCGGCTCGGACAACGTCCGCTCCATCTTCGAGAAGCTGACCGAGGATTTCAACACCAACTCCGAATACAAGGACCAGTATCAGGTTGAGCTGCAGTTCATGCTCTCCGGCACCGGCGCACAGGGCCTCGCCGACATGGTAGCAGCTGCCGGCAAGGCAGGCCAGACCAACACCGATTACGACATCGTTGACTGGAGCGGCGACGACCTGGCAAAGATCATGTCCAAGATCGGCGAAGAGTCCTTCGTAAAGCTCGACAAGTCCAAGATCCCGAACGCTGCATCTGTTGAGGCGAAGAGCGCGGTCGCGCAGGATTACGCTCAGCCGTACCGCGGCACCACCGTTATCCTTGCCTACGACTCCGAGAAGGTTCCGAACCCGCCCAAGACCATGGACGAGCTGGTTGAGTGGATGAAGGCAAATCCGGGCCGCTTCGCTTACAACGCTCCCGGCACCGGCGGCGCAGGCGACTCCTTCGCTCGCACCTCGGTCTACAACTTCCTGCCGGAAGAGGCTATCACCTCCGGCGACGAGAAGTGGGTCGGTGAATGGGACAAGGGCTTCGAGTTCCTCAAGTCCATCCATCCGTACATGTACAAGTCTGGCGGCTCCATCGTTTACCCGAACAAGAACCAGGGTACTCTGGACCTGCTGAACCAGGGCGAGATCGATATGTGCCCGAACTGGGCCGACATGGTACTGAGCCAGCGTGCACAGGGCGCCATCAAGGACACCATCAAGATCACCCAGATCGACCCGTCTCTGACCGGCTCTTTGCAGACTCTGACCATCCCGACCTTCGGCTCCAACGAGGAAGGCGCTTACGCATTCATGAACTACATGCTCTCCGAGCAGGCACAGCAGATCATGGTCAACGACATGGCCGCTATCCCGCTGATCGACACCAGCAAAATGGATATGACCGGTTATGAGGATCTCCAGGGTCTGGACGTTTCCAACTTCCGCATCCTGTCCATCGGCGACCTCGGCACCCAGTTCAACGAACGCTGGGACAACGAGATCGGCTCCATCGGCTAAAAAGCACATTGTGATCGCGGCGGTCCTGCGGGGCCGCCCCGACCTTGAAGCCCGTGCTTTTCACCACGCATCAACCAAGAACGAGGGGATATAAAATGAGTAAGACCCTGAAGCAAAAACTGGTCGCTTACGCACTGGTCCTGCCGGCGTTTCTCGTCGTTATGCTGACCGTTGCATACCCGATCGTTTCCGCTGTCATCCAGAGCTTTCAGGACGAAAAGACCGGCGAGTTCACGCTCGCAAACTACGCATACTTCTTCACCGAGCCTGCACAGCGCATGAACATTCTGTACACGCTGTTCGTCGTTGTCGCGACCGTAGTCATCGCACTGGTCGTTGCGTACCTGCTGGCGCTTTATCTGCGCTTTGTTCACTCGAACATCGCAAAGAGCATCGGCACGCTGTACCTGCTGCCGCGTTTCGTACCGGCCATGTGTGCGGTTTACGCAATGATCACAATCATCCGTGACTCCGGTCTCATCAACCGTATCGGCCTGCACTTCGGCATGAACCTCAAGCTCGGCCTGATGTATCACGCAAACGGCATGATCCTGATGAACCTCTGGTTCAACATTCCGTTCGCAGCAATGATGATCACCGCCGGTCTGGGTGCTATTCCGGACAGCATCATCGAGGCTGCTCGTGATGTCGGCGCCGGCAAGTTCAAGGTATTCACCTCTATGATCCTGCCGCTGTCCCTCAAGGACGTCATCATCGCAGGCACCTTCGTATTCATGACCAACGTCGGTTCGTTCACTACCCCGTACCTGATGGGCGGCAACTCCCCGAAGATGCTGGGTATCGCGCTGTTCGACCAGTTCAACAAGTATCTGGCCTACAACCGTTCGGCTGCACTGTCGGTCATCATGTTCCTGCTCTGCTCGGTTTCCGCAGGCGTGTACATTTACACCAACCTCAAAGAAAAAGACTGGGAGCAATAAAAAAACTTGCGTTTTTTATAGGGGGCTTCAAAAGCCCCCTATATTTTTTTGACGGTTCCCAAGGAAACCGTCAAAAAATACCCGAACGACGCCGCCCAGGGCGGCTGGGTCGAGGTATAAAAACCGAGGTACACGCCCCCGGTTTTTATGAACCTGCTCCGCAGGTTCTATTTTATGCGCGCTGCGGCGCGGGGGACGAAATTTCCGCGGGAAATTTCGGTTCGGGGTGCTCTGGGTTGCTTGTGTGCAGGTCGGTTTGCCGCTGAGGGCCGCGTTTTCCTTTGGAAAACTTGGCAGATACAGCTTTTCCCTCTAAAATCCGCGTAAAAATTGTTTGGCAAGGGTTGTTCGCCGGGGCGATTTTGATTATAATTAGGCGTGGGAGCGTTTTGTGGCTTCCGTGTATTTTAGATTTCCGTGTATTTTGGATTTCCGTGGGAGGTTGATTCTCATGTCAGATAAAACTCTAATCACTGCGCATTCCGGTTCGGACGGCACGCCGGACAACTCGCTTGCCTGTGTTCGGTACGCCCTTTCGACCGACGCCGATGCGTTCGAGGTCGATGTGCGCCGTCTGTCGGACGGGACGCTCGCGCTCGGCCACGACGCCGCCGACCACACCGCGCCGACGCTGCGCGGGGTCTTTACCCTCGCCGCCGCAAAGCCGGGCGTGCGCGTCAACTGCGACCTCAAGGAGCGCGGTCTGGAGCCGGACGTCGCCGCGCTCGCCGCCGAATGCGGCATGGCCGGCCGCCTCATCTTCTCCGGCTCGGTCGATGTTAACATCTTCGCCGCGCACCCCGAGCTGCACGACTGCGCCGAGGTCTACCTCAACATCGAGGAGTACGTCCCCGACCTCTACCTGAACTACCGCAACATTCCGGATTTCGAGCTGACCGCCGCCGAGACTATCACGAGGGTCTGCCGCGAGCACGGCATCTCGACCGTCAACATGAATCAGGTGCTCATCACGCGCCGCTTTATCGAAACGCTGCACGAAAACGGCATCGCGCTCTCCGCGTGGACGGTCAACGAGGAGCTTTTCCTCGACTGGTTCCTCGGCGAGGGCGTCCGCAACATCACGACGCGAAAGCCTGCGCTTGCGCTCCGTCTGCGCGACGTAAAGTAAAAAAGCCGACGCCGCCGCTTTGGGAAAGTCCTCTGCGGCGGTGTTTTCTTAATTGTGCGGTGTTGCCTTAAGGCAATACCGCATAATTGGACAAGAGCGATTTGCGAGTAAATTTTGCGTACTGACGAGGCGCGGTTTTGAAGCAATACTTTCGTATTGCAAGAAATCGCAACAAAGTCAGGGCACAAAATTTCCGCAAAGCGCCGCAGCTTTAATTGTGCGGTGCTGCCTTAAAATTCCGCCGGTTTTTTGTAGGTCAGGGCGCGGGCGCTGTCGCCGAGACCGGCGGTCGTGGGGTCGATAAACACGCTCAGCACGGTAAGGCAGAGCGTTGCAAGCTGCACGGGATTGGACACGATGCCGCAAAGGCACGCCCACACCGCGCCCCAGCTCGTCAGCGCGTTC
Source organism: uncultured Butyricicoccus sp. (assembly GCA_900544475.1). Lineage (GTDB taxonomy): Bacteria > Bacillota > Clostridia > Oscillospirales > Butyricicoccaceae > Agathobaculum. Next base: position 2,272 of record UQVU01000099.1, on the reverse strand, counting down.
ACATCCAGACGCAGCGCACTCACCGCCGCGCTCACGATGCCGACCCAGAACCACGGATTCCGTATTCTTACCTTCCAGTTCATATATGTTCCTCCTCCAGTCCGTCAATTCTTCTGTCCGCCGCGCGTACCCGTTCTTCGAGCACCGCGCATTCCTGTTCGAGCTTGAACGTGCGCTCGATGAGGTTGTTGTGGCGGTTCACCTTTTCCTCCAGCTGGCGCAGACGGTACTGCGTCAGGCTGCCGGACACGTAAATTCCGGCGAACGAGCCGGCCAGTGTCCCGAGCAGGCTCATGCCTGCGATGATGATTTCCGGTGCCGTGTTTTTCACCTGCCTTTCGCTTCGGGAAAAAAGCCCCTCTACCCATAGCGCGTTTTCGCGGAAAAATTGACCTCGTTTGGTCAATCCGGCAGAAAAAAACTGAAAAAAATTTTTTCGACAGCGTTCGAAGGAATTTTCGGGCGGCGTCGTGTAGGATAGAGAAGAAAAGGAGGAGTCAACTTGCAGAAATGCCGCTATCTCCCGGTCGGGGAAACCCGGTTTTCGGCCCGTCTGGGGCACTACACGACCTACGGTCTGCGCGCCGAGACCGAAACCCCGCGCGGCTGGACACCGCTTTTTACGCTGTCCGACGTATCGTGCGACCGGGCGTTTGTCGAGTCGTTCGCCGCGCGGTGCACCGCCTGCGGCCTGTCGCCCGTACATCTGACCGACGCAGTGCTCGACGCCCTGCCCTGAACGCAGAAAATCCCCCGCACCGGCGCAGCTGTGCGCTCAGATGCAGGGGATTTCGTTTTTCAGGCAAGACCGCATAATTGGACAAGGGCGATTTCCTTGTGCGGTGCTGCCTTCAGTCCATGGTCAGGAAACGGGCGACCGCTTCCGTGTTGTCCTCGTTGTACTCGATTTCGCGCGAGTACGCCTTGCAGATGCAGATCTGCTCCCAGTGGGTCAGCTCGCCGTCCGTGAGCCAACGGTAAATGTCAAGCAGCTGAATAAAAGACGCGCCGATAAGGACGAACTGCACCTTTTCGATGAGCACATCGTCCGCAAGCGTTTTCATGAAATGGCGGTGGAGGAAGTATTCGAGCAGCTCGTCGTACTCGTAGAGCTTATCCTTATAATACGCGAGGAAGTCCGCACGGCGTGCGAGCAGCTCGGGAATGCGTGCGTGCACCTCTCCCAGCAGGGTGCGCCAGCTGTCCTTGTTGATCTCCAGCGCCGCCAGACGCTCGGCAAGCGCTTTGAGGCACGCCTCCGACCAGAACATCTTCGACCAGCTGAACGGCACGTCCTCGCCGTCCTCAGCCGCGTATTCGTCTTCTCCCTCCACCGGGAACAGCAGGTCGTCATATTCGCTCTGCATCGCGCAGCAGGCCAGATGCAGCCGGTCGAGCTTTTCGTCGAAGGAGAGCGGCGTTTCCGGCTTCACGATGGCGAACAGCCGGTCGCGCATGGCGAAAAGCGTCTGTTCCAGCTCGTCCGGCGCTTCGTCCGCCTCGCCGGTCACGTCCCACTGCGGATAGCCGCGCTTTTGCAGGATAAGCTCCGCCGCCGCTTCACAGCACAGCCCCACGCCGTCCTCGCGGCCGCCGGCAAACCATTCGTAGTAGCGCGGGTGGTCGGTGCAGATCTGCGCCATATGCTCCTCGCCGAGGTTCAGATATACCTCGCACAGGTTGCGCTCGTTCAGGAACGGGCACCGCTCCCGCTCGTCGAGGATGAAGTGGGCGCTCTCCCCTTTGTCTGCGGGCGCGACAGCGGCGCACACGCGCTCGGAAAAGGGCGTACCCAGGCTTTTATAGTACGCGAGCGTCTGCTCGTCCACGTCGATCTCCCAGCCGATACAGCAGTTCTCCGTGCAGTCGGACGCGATGCAGCGGAAATCCCTATAATAAGACGGACGGCGTATATAACCCATCCTCATCACCTCACATGGTTTGTTCGATTTAGGCAATACCGCATAATTGGACAAGAGCGATTTACGAGTAAATTTTGCGTACTGACGAGGCGCGGTTTTGCGGTAATACTTGATGTATTATCGTGAAATCGCAACAAAGTCAGGGCACGAAATTTCCGCAAAGCGCCGCAGCTTTAATTGTGCGGTGTTGCCTTTATTATAGCAGATGCCGCCGCCGATGAAAAGAGCCGCAGACAGAAACGCCCCGGCGAATCCCTTGACAAAGCCGAAGAGCGTAGAGTATAATACAGATAGAAGGGACGCTGTTACAGCAGTCAGACCCGTAGTATCTAAATTTCTTCAGATGACCG
>UQVU01000098.1 GCA_900544475.1 uncultured Butyricicoccus sp. | reverse complement strand
GATATATGGATGTTTTTTCCCGACCGCTCCCGTAGGGCGGGGTGCCCTCACCCCGCCGCTTCCCCGAACCGGCATTTTCCCTTTGAAGATAATATTTCCATCTCGCTCTGCATATCCGTGGAACGGGATGTATTTTTATACATTTTTGCACTTTTTCTTTACTTTTCTGTCTGTTTCGGGTATACTGTATGAACGCTTGAAAGGATAAAGGACGATATTTTTATGTCAAACAAACTTCACGGAAAAAGTCTTATTCTCGTAGGCTTTACTCTGTTTTCCATGTTTTTCGGCGCGGGAAACCTGATTTTTCCGCCGTTTCTCGGGGCGGAGGCCGGCTCTAACGCATGGCTGGCGTTTCTCGGCTTCGCGGTCAGCGCCATCGGCATGCCGGTCGTGGGCGTTATCGCGGTCGCGCGGGCGGGCAGTCTGGAGACGCTTGCCTCGCGCGTCCATCCGCGCTTCGCGCTCGTGTTCACGCTGCTGATCTACCTCTCCATCGGCCCGTGCCTCGCCATTCCGCGCACGGCGAGCACCTCGTTTCAGATGCTTTCGCCGCTCATCGGCGCGGGGAACGGCCATCAGCTGCTCTATTCGGCGGTATTCTTCGCGGCGGCGTTTGTCGTCGCGCTCCACCCCGAACGGCTGACCGACTGCCTCGGGCGCGTGCTCTGCCCGGCGCTCATCGCGCTCATTCTCGTGCTGTTCGTCAGCTGTCTGGTGCACCCGGTCGCGGCGCACTACGGCACGCCGTCCGCCGACTACGCTTCCCTGCCGACGCTGACCGGCATTCTCGGCGGCTACCAGACCATGGACACACTCGCGGCGCTCAACTTCGGCGCGGTCATCGCGCTCAACATCCGCACGCACGGCATCGAGGACGAGCGCGAGGTACAGCGCGGCACGATTTCCGCCGGTTTTGTCGCCGGTCTGATGCTGCTCGCGGTCTACGCCATGCTCACCCACGCCGGTGCGCTCTCGGGCGCGGCCTTCCCCGGCGGCTCGACCGGCGCGGACACGCTGACCGCTCTGGCGCACGGCCTGTTCGGCACGGCCGGTCAGGTGCTCCTCGCGGCGATTTTCATTATCGCCTGCTTCAACACCTGCGTCGGCCTGATTTCGTGCGTCGGCCAGTATTTTCACGGCCTGCTGCCGCGCATCCCCTACCCGGCTGTCGCGGCGTTCTTCGCGCTGACGAGCATGCTCATCTCCAACCTCGGCCTCGCCGGCATCATCCGCCTGTCCACCCCGGTGCTGAACGCGATTTATCCGATCGCAATCGTGCTCATCGCGCTCTCGTTTCTCCCGCTTGCCGCGAAAAAACGCGCGGTCTGGCCGCTCGCCATCGCGTTTACCGCCGCGCAGAGCATCTGCGCCGCCCTGCCGCTCGGGCCGCTTTCCGCCGCCGCGAACGCGCTTCCGCTCGCCTCTCTCGGCTTCGGCTGGCTGCTTCCGGCGTGTCTGGGACTCGCACTCGGCATGGTTTTCCCGGAAAAGCGCGCTTGATTTCCCCCTAAAAAACAACGACCTTCCGCTTGACGGCACTGCACCGCTGCGGAAGGTCGTTTTTCGTTTTATTCGCGTAAAAGTGCGCGACGACGCTTGTAATCCGGCATATACTGCCCGACGAGCGCCCAGAAGTACGGGCCGTGGTTTTTGTGGACGATGTGCGCCAGCTCGTGCACAACGACGTAATCCACTGCGTCCTCCGGGTACTGCATGAGCCGCCACGAGAAGCACAGGCTGTCTTTTCCGCTGCACGAGCCGAACCTCGTCCGCGCCGAAGTGATGCGCACGCCGGTCGGCTGCACGCCCATGAGGGCGGCGTAATGGCGAACCTTGGGCGGGATTTCCCGCGCCGCCCGCTCGACCAGCGCACGCGCCTGCTGCTCGTCCGGCTCGGGATGCGCCTCGGCGAGGCTGCGCTGGTGCGCAAGCGCTTTCGCGATCCAGTCCGCGTGCTCGCGAACAAAGCGGTCGATTTCGCGCTTCGCAAGCCGCAGCGGCGCCCGGACGATCACCCGTCCCTCGCGCGTGACCTGCACGCTCAACGTTTTCCGCCGCGACCGCACAAGCTCATACCCCGTCATGCCTGCTCCTTTGCGTCCAGACGGCGGTTATAGCAGAACATCGCAACCGAAACGCCGCAGATGACCAGATAGCCCAGAATGCTCAGGCGGTCGGGGATCTGGCCGAACAGGAAAAATCCGAGTAGTGCGGAGAAAAGCACCTGCGTATAATCGAATACGGAGATCTCCTTCGCCGGAGCGTGCTGATAGGCGAGCGTCACGCCGAACTGGCCGAGGGTGGCCGCCGCGCCCGCGCCCATCAGGCACATGAACTGGGCGAACGTCATCGGGTGGAAGTCCGCGATGACGAACGGAAGCGACGTCAAAATAGAGAAAGCCGAGAAAAAGAACACGATACGCGCACTTTTTTCGTTTCTCTTGCTGAGCGCACGGACGAACGTATAGGCCGCGCCCGCGCTCATGCCGCCGAGCAGGCCGATGACCGCCGGGAAGGTATCCGCCGAAAAGCCCGGCTTGATGATGAGCATCGCGCCGCCGAACGCCGCGAGAACGGAAAGATACTGCCAGACATTCGCGCGCTCCTTGAGCAGCACGAGCGAGAACAGGATGGCGAAGAACGGCGACATCTTGTTGAGGATGTTCGCGTCCGCGAGGACCAGATGGTCGATGGCGTAGTAGTTGCAGAAAATGCCGAGCGTGCCGCAGGTCGCGCGGAGAATGAGCAGGTGCAGATTGCCCTTTTCCCATTGGAAGCCGACTTTTTCGCGCTTCAGCACGACCGCCGCCACCGCGACCGCCACCAGATTGCGGAACAGCGACTTCTGCGTGAACGGCAGGTCACCCGCCATGCGGACGAACGCCGTCATGAGCGCGAAGCCGAACGCTGAAAGCATGATGTAACCGATTGCCTTTGTTTTATTCGAAAGCATCGCTTTCTCCTCCCCCGTTTTTCCGGGGTTTTCCCCCGTAAGATTGCTGTTTATACCTATTTTATCACGCCCCGCCCCCCGAGTAAAGCGAAAACCGAAACCGTCTTTCGGGCGCGGCCCGGTGCGTGCGCGGGAACGCAGCGCTTACGAACATTTTACCCTATTTTTGCAATCGTTTATGAAAGCGCTTACATTTATATTTCGGAATTTTATTGCAGGAAAACCGCCCAGAGCGCTATCTTTGTTTTCTGCTGTAAACGTTAATTTCTTGTTAGATATGCACAAACAACAGGTCATAAAATGTCTGTGTATGTAAAAAATGTCGTTTCGCTATTGCATTATTCCGGACAAGGTGCTATATTGAACTCAGGAAGCAGAGGGATACCGAACTTCATCTTTTCACCCTCTGTCAGACGAAATTCATGTAAGCGTTTACACTGAATTTCACAGAATTGCAAGGGAGGCGAATTATGGATACCCCAACGATTTATGACGTTTCCCGTCTTTCCGGCGTTTCCACCGCGACGGTTTCCCGCACCTTCACCTCGCCCGACCGGGTGCGCGAGGAGACCCGGCGCAAGGTCTACGCCGCCGCCGAGGCGCTGGGCTATCAGCCGAGCGCGATCGCCCGTGCGATGGCCCGTCAGCAGACCGACAAGATCGCCTTTCTCATCTGCAAAAAAGACGCGACCATTCTCGATGAATTCTACGCAGGCATCTGCGAGGGCGTCATGCGGCGCGCGAACAGCACCTCGTATCAGCTGCTCATTTCGACCGCCGCCGACTGGCAGCGCACCTCGCAGAGCAAGCAGATCGAGGGCGTTATCCTCGCAGGCGACGCCGAGCCGTCCATGATTTCCGAATTTCAGCGGCAAGGCATCGCCGTTGTTCTCGTAAACCACCGCGCGAGCGGCTTCGACCTGCCGAGCGTTGTCGCGGACGAGCAGAACGGCACCCGTCAGGTCATCGACCACCTCACCGCCTACGGCCACCGCCGCATCGCGCTCCTTGCCGGACAGTTTTCCTCGTATATCACGAGCGTCCGCTACAACGCATTCGTCGGCGCCATGCAGGAGCACGGCATCTCGGTCGATGAATCGGGCATTGTGATGTGCGGCCGCGACGTGGAAAGCGCGACCCGCGCCGCGACTGAGCTGCTCCGCCGCCCCGAGCACCCGAGCGCAGTCTTTGCGTTCAACGATGTGCTCGCCGCCGGCGTCATCAAGGCCGCGACCCGGCTCGGACTTCACGTTCCCGAGGACGTTGCGGTTGTCGGCTTCGACGATTCTTCCGCCTGTACGCTGCTCACGCCCGAGCTGACCTCGGTGCACGTGGACTGCCGGCGGATGGGAGAAATCTGTCTGGAGCACCTGACGGCGCTGCTCGCCGGCGAAAAGGACATCCCCCGGCTGACCGTGGTTCCGGTTTCGCTCCGGACGCGCGCCTCGTCCATCAAGCTGTAAAGACGCAGGGCGTTTTCCCTGCTCGATAAAGGAGGAGATCATGTGAAACGTAAAAAGAGGATCGGAACGGTCTGCAAGATCGTGGGATGTATATTCCTGCTGTTCCTTGCGCTGTTCCCCATCTACTGGCTTGTCGCGCTTGCCATCCGTCCGACGAGCGAGATGACCGGCCATATTTCCATCTTACCGCATATGCTCACCTTTGACCACTTCAAGCACCTGTTCACCGACCGCAATTTCGGCACGGCAATCACAAACAGCCTGAAAACCACGATCGGTTCGCTTATTCTTTCGCTTGCGGTCGGCATCTGTGCGGCATATGTTCTCGCAAGACGGCGTTTCCGCTTCGGCCTGAAAAAGCCGGTCACCTACTGGATTTTGCTCGTCCGCGTACTTCCGCCGGTAGCCTTTACCATTCCGCTGTACACCATGTTCAGCAAGGTCGGCATCCTCAACACCCGGCTTCCCGTCATGCTCGCCTGCGTGCTCATCAACGTGCCGCTCATCATCTGGTTCCTCATCAGCTTCTTCCAGGACCTGCCCGAGGAGATCGAGGAGAGCGCCAAGGTTGACGGCGCGACCGAGTGGCAGCTGTTCCGCAAGATTGTGCTCCCGCTCGTTGCCCCCGGCATCGCGGCGGTATCCATGCTGAGCTTCATGTATGCGTGGAACGAGTACACCTACACCGTTATCTTTACCCGACTTCCCGCAAACAACACCGTACCCCTTGCGCTCGCCCTGCTCAACACCGAGGATAACCTCACGAACTTCGGTCTGGTCGCGGCAGGCGGCGTCGTATCCGTCATTCCTATCACTTTGTTTGTCATCTTTGCACAGAACTACTTGATTTCCGGACTGTCAAGCGGCGCTGCCAAAGAATAACAATACCGCGGCTTCGCCGCACCGATCCACAGAGAGAGTTTTAAGAGTTACAAGATTGGAGGAAAACATTATGAAACGCAGATTACTCGCAGGCGCACTCGCAGCAGCAATGGCACTGAGCATGACCGCATGCGGCTCCGGCGGCGGCTCGTCGGCAGACCAGAAGGGCGGCTCGTCCGGTGAAAAGACCAAGATGACGCTCATCCTGCGCGGCGGCACGTACGCAGAAGCACTCAAGGCCTCGCTTCCGGATTTCGAGGCAGAGCACAACGTCAGCATCGAGGTGCAGGAGCTTTCGTTCGACGACCTGCATACCGGCATCGCGCTCGACGCGACCAACCCCGAGGGCTCGTATGACCTGTGCATGGTAGACGGCTCGTGGATGGCTGAGTTCACCGAGAACGACGTTCTGGCAAACCTCAGCGAGATGGGCTATTCGTTCGACGACGACATCATCGAGGCAACCACTTCGATCTGCAAGGTCGGCGACGCCATCTATCTGGCGCCGTTCTTCGGCAACGTTACCGTCATGATGTACAACAAGGAGCTCATCAAGGCCGCAGGCTATGAGCCCGAGGACATCACGACTTTCGACGACCTGATGGACATCGCCAAAAAGACCCACGATGCAGGAAAGACCGGCTTCCTTATCCGCGGCGGCAGCGCCGACAACATCGTTTCCGACTTTATCCCGCATCTGCTCGTTCATGGCGGCTGGGTCGTTGACGACAGCAACAAGCCGACCGTAAACACCCCGGAGTTCAAGGCAGCCATGCAGGAATACCTCGACCTGTACGCACTGGGCGACACCATGGACAAGGACGACATCGTAGCAGCCATCGACGGCGGCAACGCTGCTCTCGGTCAGGCATGGCCGGGCTGGTATGTACCGACCGCCGACTCCAAAGCAAGCTACACCGTTATCCCCACCAAGCTGGACGACAGCGACACCCCGAAGAACACCTCTATGTACGGCGTATGGTGCATCGGCATCCCGAACAACGCGCCGCATAAGGACCTCGCGCTCGAGCTGCTCGAGTACGTTATGAGCCCCGAAGTACAGCTGAAGTCTATCGACGTCGGCGGCGTACCGTGCCGCGAGAGCTGCCTGATGAACGCAGACGTCCTCAAGACCTATCCGCAGTACGAAACAGTATGCTCCGCACTCAAGACCGGTGTTTACCGTCCTGTTATCGCTGAGTGGACCCAGTTCACCACCATCCTCGGCACTGAGATGGACAACATCATCCAGGGCACCAAGACCATCGACAAGGGTCTGGCAGATGCCCAGACGCAGCTGGAAGAACTGATGGCCGGCTGATAAAACGGACTGTGACTAAGCCTGTCGAAAAACTTCGTTTTTCTGACAATCTGTGTTCTGACAGCGCGTTGCGCCGCAGAACACGGACGTCCGAAAGTTCCCATTCGGAAACTTTCTCCCTCTGGGAGTATAAAAACCGTGATACA
>UQVU01000097.1 GCA_900544475.1 uncultured Butyricicoccus sp. | reverse complement strand
CGAGGTTCTCGATGAGCCGTATATCAACGAAACGATCGATGTACTCGAGCATATGGGCGATCTGACCTATCCGCAGACCGTACCGGAGGGCTGCGTGTTCGTCATGGGCGACAACCGCAACGCCTCTACCGACAGCCGCGACAGCCGTCTCGGCATGGTGGATGAGCGCTACATCCTCGGTCATGTGCAGAGCGTGGTTTTCCCAATCAGCGATTTTGGAACGGTGAAGTAATATGAATATTCAATGGTATCCCGGACATATGACAAAGACCCGCCGGCAGATGGCGGAGTATATAAGCAGGTGGACGCGGTGTGCGAGGTCGTGGACGCACGCATTCCGCAGGTGTCGCGCAACCCCGACATGGACGAAATCGCAGCGGGCCGTCCGCGTATGATGATCCTCAACCGCATCGACCTTGCCGACCCCAACAAGACGGCGGTCTGGGCGAAGTATTTCCGCGACCAGGGCATGGCGGTCATTCAGACCGACAGCCGCGCCGGTACGGGCACGCAGGCGTTCTCGAATGCGGTGCGCACGCTGCTCGCGGATAAGATCGCGCAGTGGAACGAAAAGGGCCTTGTCGGCAAGTCGGTCCGCGTCATGGTCGTGGGCATTCCGAACGTCGGCAAGTCCACCTTCATCAATCGCATTCTGGGCCGCAAGTCCGCCAAGGCGGCAGACCGTCCGGGCGTAACGCGCGGCAGCCAGTGGTTCCGCGTCGAGAGCGGCATCGACCTGCTCGACACGCCGGGCATTCTCTGGCCGAAGTTCGACGACGAGCGCGTGGGCATCCTGCTCGCGTGCACGGGTGCCATCAAGGACGACATCCTCGACGTCGAGACCCTCGGCTGCAAGCTGATGGAGCTGCTCAGCGTACAGGCGCCCCAGACCATCATCGACCGTTACAGCATCGAGATCCCTGAGGAGGAATGCGATTTCCGCGGCTACGAGCTGCTTCAGCAGGCCGGAAAGCGGCGCGGTTTTCTGCTGCGCGGCGGCGAAATCGACACCGAGCGCATGGCGCGTATCCTGCTCGACGAGTTCCGCGGCGGCGTACTCGGCCGCATCACGCTCGAAATGCCGGAAACGGCGGCGGAGTAAGGAGAAGGCGGCATGAACTGGGATTACGAAGAAAAAGCGTGGGCGAACGGCTATGAGGCGGTCTGCGGTGTAGATGAAGCCGGACGCGGCCCGGTCGCAGGCCCGGTGTGCGCGGCGGCGGTCATTCTGCCGGGCGGTATCGTCATCGAGGGTCTGAACGACTCGAAAAAGCTGAGCGAAAAGAAGCGCGAGAAGCTGTTCGACGAAATCACGGAAAACGCGCTCGCGTGGTCGGTCTCGCTCGTAGACGAGCGGGTGATCGATGAGATAAACATTTTACAGGCGACCTTCCGCGCGATGCGGCAGGCGGTAGACGGCCTGACCAGACCTGCGGACTTCGTCTACGTGGACGGCAACCGCTCGCAGGGGCTTGACCTGCCGCACGAGTGCGTGGTGTCGGGCGACGCGAAAATCCCGTCCGTTGCGGCGGCGTCCATCATTGCGAAGGTCACCCGTGACCGGCTGATGCGGCAGTTCGCGGAGCAGTATCCGCAGTACGGCTTTGAAAAGCACAAGGGTTACGAAACCAAGGCGCACGATGAGGCGCTTCTTGCGCACGGCCCGTGTCCCATCCACCGCATGAGCTTTTTGAAGAAATTCTACGAAAAACATCCCGAAGCGCCGCGATGAAGGGCGCGTGGGGAGAGAAAGCGGCACGGGAGTGGCTCGAAAAACAGGGCTGGCGCACGGTGCAGGCGAATTTCCGCACGCGCTTCGGCGAAATCGACCTCATCGCGGAGAACGAGCGGTTTCTCGTTTTCTTTGAAGTCAAGACGCGGAAAAACGCCCGGTTCGCTTCGGCGTGCGAGTCGGTGACACCGGCGAAGCAGGCGCGGCTTCTCGCCGCCGCCGAGGCGTGGCTCCAGCAGAACCCCACCGGAAAGCAGCCGCGCTTTGATGTCATTGAGGTCTACGGCGAGGAGGACGCGGGTCTGCCGCGCATCCGGCAGATCGAGAATGCGTTTGGAGGATGAGAATGAAACTGTTTGATCTTCACTGCGATACGCTGTACGAATGCTGCGAGACCGGAAAGCATCTGCGCGAGAACGACCTGCACATCAACCGGCAGGCGGCGCTGAAATACGAGCATTACGTGCAGTTTTTTGCGCTGTTCTGCGGCGCATATCCGCCGGAGTCGCAGAAAAGCGGGAGGCACTGTCTGCTCGACACGCCGAAGGACGAGCGCCTTGCGCGGCTGCTCACGACAGCGGAAGCCGAGTTCCGGGCGAACGAGGACTGGCTGACGCTGTGCCGCAGCGGCGCGGAGATTCGGGCGGCGGCGGAAAACGGCAAGGCGGCGGCGCTGCTCTCCATCGAGGGCGCGGAGCTGCTGCCCGAGCGGGAGGACGCGCTCGATGAGGCGTATGACGCAGGTGTGCGGCTCGTGACGCTGACATGGAACTACCGCAGCCGCTACGGCTGCTCGTCCGCCATCGACCAGAACGAGGGCCTGACCGAGGAGGGACGGCGGCTCGTGCGTGCGCTCGACGAAAAGGGAATGCTCATCGACGTTTCCCATCTGTCCGACCGCGGCTTCTGGGACGTCTGCGAGGAGACGGCGCGGCCGTTTGTTGCGACCCACAGCGACAGCCGGGCGCTCTGCCGCAGCTCGCGCAACCTTACGGACGCCGAGTTCGCGGAAATCGCGCAGCGCGGCGGTCTTGTCGGCATCAACCTGTATACGCCCTTTCTCGTGCGCCAGAGCGACTCTGTTATCGACGACGCTATCGACCACATTGAGCGCTTTGTCGGCATGTACGGCGAGAAAACCGTGGCGCTCGGCTGCGACTTTGACGGCTGCGACCAGCTGCCCGCCGGTATCGAGGGACTGGGCGATATGTACCGCCTCGCAGACCGGATGCTGGCGCTCGGCTACCGGGAAGAAACCGTGCGTGCGCTCTTTTATGACAACGCTTTCGCGTTTATACAGAAAATGCTGTGATAATCGGCTGTATTTTTTCGCATTTCGCTATTGCCGAACCATACTGGTTTGCTATACAATAATAAGGTATGGATTTTCCATGCGGCGATCAACAACACGTAGTATACAATACCACTGCGGAGGTTATGATAAATGGATTATGTAAGCACAAGAAACAGGGAGCGCAAGGTTTCCGCGGCTTATGCCATCGCAAACGGCATCGCGCCCGACGGCGGTCTTTACTGCCCGACTTTGTTCCCGGCTCTCACTGAAGCAGACTGGAAAACACTCGCAGAGAGCGACTACAAGGGTCGCTCGGCACTCATCCTTGGCAAGTTCCTGACCGACTTTACGGCGGAGGAGCTGGCGGACTTCGCACAGAAGGCTTATGCAGACGAGAAGTTTGGCGGCGCGGACACCGCTCCGGTCGTGAAGCTCACCGAGGGCAAGAACCTGCTCGAGCTGTGGCACGGCCCGACCTGCGCGTTCAAGGATATGGCGCTCCAGATGCTGCCGCACCTGCTGACCGCGTCCCTGCGCAAGACCGGCGAGAGCCGCACCGCGTGCATTCTGGTCGCGACCTCGGGTGACACCGGCAAGGCCGCGCTCGACGGCTTCCACGATGTTCCGGGCACCAAAATCATGGTCTACTATCCGGTAGACGGCGTTTCCCCGATGCAGAAGCTCCAGATGGCAACGCAGGAGGGCGCAAACGTTGAGGTCATCGCCATCCACGGCAACTTCGATGACGCGCAGAGTGCAGTCAAGCGCATCTTCACCGATGAGGCCACCCGCGCTTCCCTCGACAAGGACGGCATGATGCTGTCCTCCGCGAATTCCATCAACTGGGGCCGCCTCGCGCCGCAGATCGCGTACTACGTTTCCGCGTACTGCGACATGGTAAAGGCCGGCACCATCAAGCAGGGCGACAAGATCAATGTCTGCGTCCCGACCGGCAACTTTGGCAACATCCTCGCTGCTTACATCGCAAAGCAGATGGGCCTGCCGGTGAACAAGTTCATCTGCGCGTCCAACCGCAACAACGTCCTGACCGACTTCTTCAAGAAGGACGGCGAGTACGACCGCAACCGCGACTTCTACACCACGACTTCCCCCTCGATGGATATCCTGATCTCGTCCAATCTTGAGCGCCTGCTGTTCTTCGCGTCCGGCTTCGACGACAAGATGGTGTCCGAGCTGATGACCAAGCTGAACACTGAGGGCCGCTACAAGGTCGCCTCCGAGGTGTTCGCGAAAATCAACGCCGACTTCGACGCCGGCTGCTGCGACGACGAGCACGCCGCGGAGACTATCCACAAGCTGTGGACGGAGGAGAAGTACCTGTGCGATACGCACACGGCGGTCGCTGTCCGCGTTTATGAGGACTATCGCGCACGCACGGGCGACCAGACACCGACCGTTATCGCTTCCACCGCATCGCCCTTCAAGTTCTGCCGCGCCGTCATCGAGGCGCTCGGCGGCACGCTCGAAAAGGACGACGTGACCCAGCTCGATGTACTGACCGGACTGACGGGTGTACCGGCACCCGCGCCGCTCGCGGCACTGGCGGGCAAAACGCCGTGCTTTGACCGCGTGGTAGACAAGGCGGACATTCTCTCGACTGTCGCCCTGCTCAAGGACCTGTAATGGCGCTTTACACGCTGGCCGACCTGCACCTCGCGACCGATGTGGCCAAGCCGATGGATATTTTCGGCGGCCGCTGGGAGGGGCACACGGACAAGATTGTCAAAAACTGGCGCGCACTTATCGCGCCGGAGGATACGGTGGTACTGGGCGGCGATATTTCGTGGGGCATCAGCCTCGCGGAGGCAAGGGGCGACTTCGCCCTTATCGACTCCCTGCCGGGAAAGAAGATCATTTTGAAGGGAAATCACGACCTCTGGTGGGTGACGGCCTCCAAAATGCACCGTTTTCTGGACGAGAACGGCTTTACAAGCATTGATTTCCTGCATAATAACTGCTTTTTCTACGAAAATACCGCGCTGTGCGGCACGCGCGGCTGGCCCTTTGAGGAGGACTTCGCCGACCCGCACAACGAAAAAATCTTCAAGCGCGAGCTGCTGCGGCTTGAGGCGTCGCTGAAGCTCGGCGCCGCGAAGCAGCCGGACGAGATCATCTGCTTTTTGCACTATCCGCCGCTGTACTCGACCTACCGCTGCGAGGCTATCGTCGAACTGCTCAAAAAATACGGCGTAAAACGCTGCGTTTATGGGCATCTGCACGGAAACAGCCTCCGGTACGCGGTAACGGGCGAGGCGGACGGCATCGAGTGGACGCTCGTTTCGGGTGATTATGTGGATTTTACTCCGGTTTTTCTGAAAAAATAGAAAAAAGTATGGAAATTGCAGAAGAAATCTGATAAAATAATTTAGATACAATCGCAAGTATTAAGTAAGGAGATTGGCAACATGGAACTGAAAAACACCGAAAAGCAGGAGCACAGCGTAGTAGCTCTCACTATCGAGATCACCAAGGCTGAGCTTGAGGCTGCAAAGGACAAGGCATTCAAGAAGAGCGGCAAGAACATCACCGTTCCGGGCTTCCGCAAGGGCAAGGCTCCGCGCAAGATGATCGAGAAGCTGTACGGCGAAGGCGTATTCTTCGAAGAAGCATTCAATATTCTCTACCCGGAAGCAATGGAAATGGCTGTCGAGAAGAGCGGCATCAAGCCGGTCGGCCGTGCAGACGTTGACCTCGGCGACCCGGCAGAAGAGGGCGGCCTGACCATCATCGCCAAGGTTCCGGTTGAGCCGGAAGTTGAGCTGGGCGAGTACAAGGGCATCGAGGCTGAGAAGGAGACCGTAAAGGTACTTCAGGCTGACGTAAAGGCTGAGCTGAACCGCATGGCACAGCGTTTTGCCCGCACCGAGACCGTAGACCGCAAGGCTAAGAAGAACGATACCGTTGATATCGACTTCGAGGGCTTCGTTGACGGCGTTGCATTCGAGGGCGGCAAGGCTGAGCATCACGAGCTGACTCTTGGCTCCGGCGCATTCATCCCGGGCTTCGAGGACCAGCTGATCGGCTGCAAGGCAGGCGACGAGAAGGACGTAGTCGTAACCTTCCCGGAGGAGTACCACGCTAAGGAGCTGGCCGGCAAGGAAGCTACCTTCAAGTGCAAGGTACACAAGGTCGAGGAGACCATTCTCCCGGCTATCGACGACGAGTTCGCAAAGGACGTTTCCGACACCTGCGAGACCCTCGACGACCTCAAGAAGGAGATCACCGAGCGCCTGAAGAACGAGCGTCAGGAAGCAGCAGACGCTGCATTCGAGGAGAAGCTGCTCGACGTTGTTCTCGAGGGCATGAAGGCTGACATCCCGCAGGCGATGATCGAGTCCCAGACTGACTCCATCGTTCAGGACTTCGGCTACCGCCTCCAGATGCAGGGCATGGGCCTTGAGCAGTACCTCAAGATGACCGGCACTGAGATGGGCGCATTCCGCGCAATGTTCAAGGCTCAGGCTGAGCGCCAGGTCAAGACCCGTCTGGCTCTCCAGAAGGTCGCGGACCTCGAGAACATCGCCGTTACCGAGCAGGAGATCGCTGACGAGTACGCGAAGATGGCTGAGCAGTACAAGATGGACGTTGAGAAGATCAAGACTATCGTTGCTCAGGACGCTCTGTCCGGCGACCTGCGCATCTCCAACGCGCTTGAGTTCATCAAGGCGAACGCTAAGGTCAAGAAGGCTTCCAAGAAGAAGGCTGAGGAGACCGAGGAGACTGCTGAGTAATTTCTCCATATGTTTATCCATGGAACCGGCCGCAAGGTCGGTTCCATCCGCATGAATGAAAAACGGGGCGGTTCGACATAAG
>UQVU01000096.1 GCA_900544475.1 uncultured Butyricicoccus sp. | reverse complement strand
GGGCAGACGGCAAGGAAGAAAAGAGTCCCTTTAAGGTTCTCAGCCTGCCGAGCGGCCTTTCCGGCGGCCCGGTCGCAGTGCCCAAGGGATATTCTACCGATGAAAACGTTGTCAACACCTCGCTCGACATCAAAAAGCTGAAGCTCATCGACACGGTAGAGCGCACAGCCTTTGACGGCACGAGCGGCGTCCGCACGAAGGACGGCTATTACGCCATCGCAGACGGCCTCGGCATCTACGACAGCGAAAACCGCGAGTTCGTGCCCTCGCTCCAGAGCGCGAAGTCCAACTACACGAGGTTCGCCCTGTACGCGAACGATACGGCAGAGGACGGCGGCAAAATCCGCATCATCACCGTTACAAATAAATAATGTAGCAGCTGCTCCTGTCATTTCCGGCAGGGGCAGCTCTTGTTTATCATGGTCTTATGTGGTATAATTTTCACTGAAAGTTTGTCCCGTTGCGGTGGGCCGGAAACGGAGGGAGAGCCTTGTTCGAGCGACCGCTTCTTTATCTTGTGCCCTCGTATGCCGCCGCGCTGCTTCTGGCCGTCGGCTTCAGCTTCGAGCCTCCCGCGCCGTTTCTGTGGCTCGCGCTTCTGTCGCTGCTGCTCTTCGGGGCAGGGCTTGCCGTCCGCCACCGCCGCCTGTTTACCGTGCTCGCCATGCTGTGCGCCGCCGCTTTCGCGCTCGTGCAGCTTTCCCTGTACACGCATTACATCGCGCAGCCGATCCGCGAGCTATGCGGCCGCAGTGCGGTTATCCGCGCGACCGTTCTCGAAGATGCCTCGGTGTATGACGATGCACAGCGGGCAGAACTGCGGGTCGAGCCAAACCGCTACGCGAAACGCAGCTTTCGCACGCTCTGCTATCTTCCGCTGACCGAAACGCCGCTCTGCGCGGGCGACCGTATCGAGGCGCACGTAACATTCTATCTGCCCGGAAACACCGGCGGATTTGACCGGGCGCGGTATCTCGCGGCGGACGGCGTTTTTATCTCCGCAACCTTCAACAAGGACGAAAACGGCGACGCCATCGGCTTTTCGCAGCTCACCTCCGGCTCGCGCAGTCCGCGCTACCTACCGCAGCGCATTGCCCGCTTCTGCCGCTCGGCCGTGTCGGCGGCGCTTCCCGAAAGGGAGGCCGGACTGCTGCGCGGTCTGCTTCTCGGCGACCGCACCGAGCTTTCCGACGACGACACGCTGTCCTTTCGCATAGCCGGACTCAGCCATCTTGTCGCAGTTTCGGGACTTCATGTCGGGTTTCTCGCGGCGTTCTGCATCTTTCTGCTCGGAAAGCGGTGGGGAACCTATCTTTCGCTGCCGCTTATCCTGCTGTTCGTGCCGGTCGCGGGCGCGACACCCTCGGTTATCCGTGCCGCCGTCATGTACCTGATTGCGGCGGCGGGGTTCATTTTGCGCCGCGAAACCAACGCCATGATTTCGCTGATGGCGGCGCTGGCGCTGCTCCTGCTGTGCAATCCGTTCGCGGTTTTCTCGCTGAGCTTGCAGCTGTCTTTCGCAGCGACACTCGGACTTCTTCTGTTTGCCTCGACCATGCAGCACCGGCTGTCCGCGCCTTTCGCGGAGTGCAGCCGGCTGACGCGGCGGCTGATTGCCGTACCTGTCGGCGCGGTGACCTGCACGGTCTGCGCCTCGGTTTTTACGCTCCCGATTTCGCTCGCGACATTCGGACGCGCATCGCTCCTGTCGCTCATCGCCAATCTCCCGGCCGCACCGCTCGCAGGCGTGTGCTTCGTGCTCGGCTATCTGCTGTGCGCCGTATCGGCGGTTTTCCCGGCGCTCGTGCCGCTTTTTGCGGTACCTCTCCGCCTGCTGCTGCGCTTTCTGCTCATTCTCGCCGAGCGCATTGCCTCACTGCCGTTCGGCTCCGTTGACGCCACGCGCTCGCTCAGTCTGGCGGCGCTCGCGCTTGCAGGCGCGGCTGTGCTCGTCTGGCTGACGGTCGGCTCACACGTTCGGTGGCGCATTGTTCTGCCGCTCGTGTGCTGCGCAGTTATCGGACTTTTTACTGCGGATACCGTCATCCGGGCAGGGGAGTACCGGATCACCTGTCTGCCGTGCGGTTCCGGACAGGCAATCATACTTTCCGACACGCGCGGACACATGACGCTCATCGACTGCGCCGGGGCGGGGAGCGCACGGAACGCGGCAGCGCTCACGCACGAATGGATGCGGCTGAACGGACAGCGCCGCATCGACACGCTCATTCTGACGGCTGTCGATCAGGGGCACGCCCGCGACCTGCCCGCGCTTCTGGACAAAGTGAAGGTCGGGCGCATTCTTGTGCCGTCCGGTGTGCCGCAGAGTGCAAAGAACGCCGAGCTTCTCGCGCTCTGCCAGCAGTATTCCGCCGAGGAAATCAGCCGCGAGCAGACGCTCACCGACTCCGCCGCGCCCATTTCCGTGTTTCCGGTGACCGCCGGAAAGCTCGGCGTGCGCATTGCGGACAGGCTGCTCGTCCTGCACAGCGCAACACCGAAACAGCTCGAAATTTATTTTTCCGAAACGCGCGGACTGCTGCGTGCAGACGAACTGGTGCTCTCGCAGAGCGCCCTCGGCGCGGAGAAAACGCTCATCGGTGCGCTGCACCTGATGCAGACCCGAAATATACTGATCGCCGCACGGAATGAGGATTTCACGCTGCAATACGGCGATGTTTCGTGCGAAAGCACCTATCTTTCCGGCGAAATCGTCCGCCGATACAAAAAGGAGTGACAGCATGGCTGCCGAAAAGCAAAACAAAAACGGACGTCTGCGCCTCAAGCAGGACCTCGCAAAGGGCAGCTTCCAGAAGCTGTATGTTCTGTACGGCGAGGAGGACTACCTCAGAGAATACTGCCTGCGCCAGCTGAAAGCGAAGGTCGTGGACGAAACGTTCGCCGACTTCAACCTCATCGAACTGGACGGCAAAACCATGACGCCGGACGACCTTACCGAGGCGGTGGACAGCTATCCCGCCATGAGTGACCGCAAGCTGGTCATCGTCACCGACTTCAATCTGTACGCGCCGCCCGCCGCCTTCGGCGACAAGCTGCTCGACCTGCTTTCCGACCTGCCGGATTACGTCTGTCTGGTCTTTTACTTCGACGTTCTGGAGGCCAAGCCGGACAAGCGCACCAAGGTCTACAAGCTGCTCGACAAGGTAGCCTGCATCGCGGAGTTTTCCCGCCTGGAGGAAAGGGAGCTCATCGAGCACATCGAGCGCCGTGCACGCAGTCTTGGCTGCACGATTGCGCCCGACGACGCCTCCTATATGATTTTCCTGTGCGGCAATTCGCTGACGAACCTCATGGGCGAGGTCGAAAAGGCCGCGGCGCATTCCACCACCGGCGAAATCAAGCGCTACAACATTGACGCCGTATGCTCTCCGGTCCTGGACGCCGTGGTGTTCGACCTGACCGACGCGATTGCCGACGGCAAATTCGACAAGGCGGTATCTCTCGTGGGCGACCTGCTCCGCCTGAAAAACAACGAGGTGCTCATTTTCACGACCATCACGCGCCACATCCAGCGTCTGTATGCGGCAAAGCTATGCGCCGAAACGCGTGGAGGAGACCGGTATCTTTCCGAAATGATAGGCTCGAAGTCGCCGTTTTATGCAAAAAAAATTCAGAGTGCGGCACGGCGGCTGCCGCTTCCGGTGCTGCGCCGCGCGGCCTCGCTCTGCGCACAGACCGACTCGGATCTGAAAGGAAGCGCGGTCGATAAACAGAAGCAGATCGAACTGACGCTGCTCGCGATTGCCGCAGAGTTGAAAGGGGAAAAAGCATGATAAAACTGCGCGAAGCAATTCTCGTAGAGGGCCGCTATGACGTCAACACCGTCCGTCAGGTGGTGGATACCGTTGTCCTCGAAACCGGCGGCTTCCGTATCTTCAACAACAAGGAGCAGCTCAAGGTCATCCGACGCATCGCGGAAACACGCGGTCTGATCGTTCTGACCGACAGCGACGGCGCGGGGTTCGTTATCCGCAATTACCTCAAAGGCTCGCTCCCGCAGGGTCGCATCAAGCAGGCCTACGTGCCCGATATATCCGGCAAGGAGCGCCGCAAGAAGCACGGCTCCAAGGAGGGCAAACTCGGCGTGGAGGGAATGCGCCCGGAGGTCATTCTCGAAGCGCTTCGCCGCGCAGGCGCGACATTTGAGGGAGAAGAGGACGCCGCTGCGACCGAAAAGCCAATCACCAAGGCAGATTTCTTCGAATGGGGCCTGTCCGGCCGCCCCGACAGCGCCGCAAGACGCACAGCGGTACTCAAAGCACTCGACCTGCCCGCGCACATGACCACGAACGCGCTTTTAGAGTTCATCAACGCCGTCGGCACCCGTCAGCAGCTCGAAGAAGTTCTCAAGAGTTTTCCGCAGGGAGGATTGACAGACGGCATATAGCGGCTTATAATATAAAGGCAACACCGCACAATGAAAGCTGCGGCGCTTTGCGGAAATTTTGTGTCCTGACTTTGTTGCGATTTCACGGTAATACGTCAAGTATTACCGCAAAACCGCGCCTCGTCAGTACACAAAATTTACTCGAAAATCACTCTTGTCCAATTATACGGTATTGCCTTAGAAACATACTGTCGTGCTGCTGCCTTTTTCAGCATTACCTGAGAGATGGCACTGAGGAATACTCCAATCAGCAATATACCTGCATAAAGCAATGTCGTATTAGTCATTCACAGCCTCCGTATCCGCTGCGGAGAATAGTATAACACCGCTAATTACCAGCGCAACACCAACGATCTTTCCAATCGTAATCTGCTCATGAAAGAATAACAGGCCCCACAGCAATCCCCAGGCTGTTGTAACCGCTTTATTAGCAAAGGCAGTCGTCAACGGTAAAACACGAATAATCTGCTGCCATTCCTTTGCGACAGGCAGAATTTTATCCATGATACGGCTTACGGTCGTATCAGAGACGTCTACGCCGCAAATATCCTGGATATGTGCGGCGATATCGCTAGTTGTCATACCCTTTGCGGACATCGAGAGGATTTCTCTTCGATATCCTGGCTGATACTGGTTTGATTCTTTTTCAGCAGCTGCGGCTCAAATTCACCCTTGCGGTCACGCGGAACAGCAACATCTACATCACTGAAACTGGTGCGAAGTGTCTTGCTGCTGTGGCCATTACGGCTGTTTTCAGTGCTTTTGTTGCGATAATCGTACCTGCTGTACCCTAATTCGCCATCTAGTTCGGTTTCCAGACCATCTTCCATGAACTCTGCTATTGTTTCTTTGAACAGATTCTGGATGTCATCCATGCTGCTAATATTGCTCTCTGCCACAGCAGGCTGTCTAACCGAGCCGAGCAGGAAGCGCGCTTTCGTTCCGGTAAGGCACATATTATGATTGCAACTTCTGCGTTTGATATGGGTGTAAATATTTCGGATATTCGCCTTATTATTGTCTCTCAACTGCCGTTCAGCGTCGCGTCATTCTACCAGATGGTAGGCCGGGCCGGGCGCGACGGCAAACGCGCAAAGGCACTGCTGCTCTGGAATGACGCCGATTTTCAGATGAACCTTGATATTATCTCTGACACGTATAACCGTGCAGTGGAAGCCGCCAATGAACTGTATGCGATCTGTGAATCATCGGACGATCTGCACGACGCAGTAATCGGCTGTTTTGCGAAAGGCGGTGTGTGAAATGGATTTTCGTTACGGTATTCATACGATTGAATTATTTCACAGACTGTCCAAAAAGAGCTTTAACAAGGTGTTTCAGCATCTGAAAAGTCTGAATTTTGGCAAACTCTACCCGGACGTGACATATCATTCTGACAAAGGCATCGAGAAGTATATCTGCACCTCGTACTGCGGTCAGGGTGTCGTACTTTATCTGTACAAGCAGAAGCGCAGCAAGAACAAAACGAGCAAAAATATTGCCTGTTCTATCCGGTTTCGACTCAATCCGCACACTTTACTGCACGGAAAATATTCACCCAAGGAGGTATTCCAAGCGAAAGAAAACCATCTTAAAACGCTTGACAGAGAGATGACAGAACTGCTGCGTGAAATCGGTCTGGACTGCGAGTTCGAACAGCTGACGCTCTCTCGCATCGACTGCTGTCTGGACTTCTTCCCCGAGTCGCAGAAATGGGTTGATGAGGCACTGCGTGTCATTCGTCGCAGTCCGTACATGAAGCAGTACAAGCTGTGTACATTCGGCAAAGGATTCCCCAATCACAAGAAAAAGAACGCGCATTCGTGGCGTATTTGCTGCAAGACGACCACATTGACGGTCTATGACAAGACATTTCAGCTGATGGAGGAGGACTTGCTGGAGCAATATGACGCGCCGATGCTTCGGTTCGAGGTGTCCCGCTCGGGAGCGAAGTTCAAGCGCGGCCTGTCCGATGAGGTCAAGGGCAGCAACAAAAAAATCCTGAAAACCGTGATAAATGAGTCGGAGAAAACCATTCACTCATATATGAAAAAGCTGCACGCAAATCTGCCGTTTGTGCGGTATTCCGACTGTATCGCACGGATTGAAACCGTCAAACACTCCGCTACGAGGAAGAATATGCGGCTGCTGGTCGAAAAGCTGTCCGACTGCAAAAGTTATGCACAGGCTGTGAAAAACAGCGGGCTGTCCGAGAATAAGCTCCGAACCGTAAGAAAGCAATTCGAAAAACTGGGTGTGCAGCCGGCTACCCTGCGGGATACGGCAGGGGTTGGGGAGTTGAGATTTGTGCTGTAAATCGTAAAGCCTACGCTTTTCAAGGCATTTTTCTTTCCTTGTAATTGCATCTTTTGCACTGAAATAACTAACATAAGTATAAGGTAGCATGAATTGCGGTGAAATGCGTTTTCACTATCTAAATACATATCAAGGAGCTGATTTTCGATGAAATATATCGATTATCGCAACATGAAAGAGTTTTATACCATTGCTGAGGTCTGTCATTTATTCGAGATG
>UQVU01000095.1 GCA_900544475.1 uncultured Butyricicoccus sp. | reverse complement strand
CGGCGCGGGCAGCGGAGTAAAAGTCAGGTACACGCCCCGACTTTTACGGGGAATTTTATGCGGCCTGCTGCGGCAGGCCTGCCCTGCCTGTTCCGGCTTCGCCGGAAGGCGGCAGGGGATTGCGCGCGCTTGGCACGCGCGAAGCATCCGGGGGAAACCGGGTGCTTTTTTCTTGCTTTGGTGCGATTTTTTGGATTGCGGTAATTGCACCGGAGCTGTGTTTTTGCTATAATATACTTTGTACGAGTGCGTACTGCGTGTATCGCTCGTTTACTTTGAATTTTCTTCGGTATGCGCCGGCAGGAGGGGCATACTGTTTTCAAATATCCGTCTGTTGGTAAGGCTTTTTCATGCTCGTCACCGTAGGGCGGGGTGACCTCACCCCGCCGCGTAACGTGGTCCTGCGCTTTTCAACAGGCTTTATGCTGGAGGAATTTTATCATGCTGAACGATCTCAAGGGCTGCGCGGCGGCGCTGCGCGAAACCGCCCCGGAAATAGATATTCTGGTCAACGAGCCGATGCGCCGTCACACGACGTTTTCCATCGGCGGCCCGGCCGACCTTTTCATTCTGCCCAAGACGCGAAAGGAGCTGATCGGGGCGCTCGATGTGCTGCGCGCACAGGGCGTGCCCATGCTGCTGCTCGGCAACGGCTCAAACATTCTCGTATCCGACGAGGGCGTGCGCGGCGCGGTCGTCTGCACCGCAGATGTGGACGAGGTTCGCGTGGGCGAGGACGACAACACCCTGACCGCCGAAGCAGGCGCGCTTCTCAGCCGCATCGCACGCCGGGCGCAGCGGGCCGGCCTTACCGGCGCGGAGTTCGCGGGCGGCATTCCGGGCAGCCTCGGCGGCGCGGTTTTCATGAACGCGGGCGCGTATGACGGCCAGATGGCAGGCATCGTGGAAACGACCGAATATCTGGACGCCGAGGGCAATCTGCACACGCTGCGCGGCGAGGAGCACGGCTTCGGCTACCGCCGCAGCATTTTCCGCGACCACCCGGACTGGACGGTCATCCGCTCGGTGCTGCGTTTGCAGCCGGGCGACTCCGCCGCCATTCTCGACAAGATGAACGACTTTGCGCAGCGCCGCCGCAACAAGCAGCCGCTGAACTTCCCGTCCGCCGGTTCGACCTTCAAGCGCCCGGAGGGGCACTTCGCGGGTCAGCTCATCGAGCAGGCCGGACTCAAGGGCGTATCGGTCGGCGCGGCGCAGGTTTCCGAAAAGCACGCCGGCTTCCTCATCAACCGGGGCGGCGCGACTTGCGATGATATGCTGCGCCTCATCGAGCTGGTGCAGGAGCGCGTCGAAACGCAGTTTGGCGTCGAGCTTGAGTGCGAGGTGCGCATTGTAAAATAAACGGGAGAAATCCCGCTGAACATGGGCAAGGAGGATGGAATTATGTATTTTCTGATCGTTTCCGGTATGTCCGGCGCAGGCAAGAGCCGCGCGGTTGCGACGCTGGAGGATCTCGGCTATTACTGCGTGGATAATCTGCCGATCGCGCTCATTCCGCGCTTCGCGGAGATATGTCTGGCCGCGACCGAGAAGTACGAGCGCGTGGCGCTTGTGACCGACGTGCGTGCGGGCGGCGATTTTCAGCAGCTTTTCGACTCGCTCGATTCCATCCGCGACATGGGCTGCGACTACCGCATTCTGTTTCTCGACACGGACACCGCGACGCTCATCCGTCGCTACAAGGAAACGCGCCGCAAGCATCCGCTGATGGACAAGGGCGTTTCCATGACGGCCGCCATCGAAAAGGAGCGCGAAATGCTCTCGGCGCTGCGCAACCGCGCGGATTTCGTGGTGGACACCACGGGCCTTTCCGCCGCCGGTCTGCGTGAGCGGCTGCTCGCCCTGTTCTCCGGCACGGAGAGCGGCGAGGTATTCGAGGTCATCGTGCAGTCCTTCGGCTTCAAGTACGGCATTCCGCCCGAAAGCGACCTCGTATTCGATGTACGCTTCCTGCCCAATCCATATTACGAGATGAGCCTGCGCGAGCGCAACGGCACCGACCCCGAGGTGCGCGACTACGTCTTTCAGGGCGGCACGGCCGACGTGCTCATGCGCCACCTGACCACGCTCATCGACTTCCTGCTCCCGCGCTACATCGCCGAGGGCAAGGCCAACCTCATCATCAGCGTCGGCTGCACGGGCGGCAAGCACCGCTCGGTTGCCATCGCGGAAGCGCTCAGCGAGCACCTGCGCGGCCGCGAATACGGCGTTGTCACCATGCACCGCGATTACCAACGATAAAGGAAGGCTCCCGTCTGCGGAGCGCCGCAGAAACGGAGTTATCATACATGTCATTTTCCACCGAAGTTAAAAACGAACTGTGCGGCATTTCCATGAACCGGGCGTGCTGCACCCGTGCGGAGGCCTACGGCGCACTGCTTCACGCCTCGGTCTTCTCGCACAGGGAGATCCGTCTTTCCGCCGAGAACGCGGTCGTGGTGCGCCGCTTGCAGGCGCTCCTCCAGCGAGCGTTCTTCGTGGAGAGCGAGGCGGAGAAGTGCGGCCGCAAGCAGCAGATCGTCATCGACGACGCATCGCGCATTGGCCGCATTTTTGATGCGCTCGGCTACGACCGAAAAAGCCACATCACTTATCACTTAAACCGGAACGTCATGGAGGAGGACTGCTGCATTGCGTCCTTTCTGCGCGGCGCGTTCCTCATGGCCGGAACGGTCGCGGGACCTGATAAAAAAAGCCATCTGGAGCTGAAAAGCACGCACCAGAGCCTTGTGGGCGAGGAAACCAGCCTGATGCTCGACCTCGGTCTGTCACCCAAGCAGGCGAAGCGGGCGAACGCGCTGCTTCTCTACTTCAAGGACGGCGCGAGCGTCGAGGACTTCCTCACGCGCATCGGCGCACCCCACGCCGCAATGGAGCTGATGCAGGCGAAGGTCGAGAAGAATCTCCGCAACACGATAAACCGCCAGGTCAACTGCGAGACTGCGAACCTCGTCAAGGCGGCGGACGCTTCCGCGCGGCAGATCGCCGCGATACAGAGCGTTCTCAAAGGGGGCGGGGAGGACGCCTTTCCGGAAAGCCTGCGCGAAACCGTGCGGCTGCGGCTCCGGTATCCGACCGACAGCCTCACCGAGCTTGCGCGGCGCTTTGACCCGCCCATCTCCAAGCCGGGACTCAGCCACCGGCTGAAAAAAATCACCGAATTTGCTGCAAAGGAGAACTAAATGGTACCGTTTGCCCATCTGCATGTGCATAGTGAATACAGCCTGCTTGACGGCGCGTGCCGTATCGAACAGCTCGTGGACCGTGTCGCCGCCCTCGGCCAGACCTCTTGTGCGCTGACCGACCACGGCGTCATGTACGGCGTAATCGACTTCTACCGCGCCTGCAAGGCGAAGGGCATTCACCCGGTCATCGGCTGCGAGGTCTATCTTGCGCCGCATTCGCGCCACGACCGCGGCTATATCAACGGCGAGTGGCACAGCCATCTTATCCTGCTGTGCGAGAACATGACCGGCTACAAAAACCTCATTCATATGGTGTCGCTCGCGTTTTCTGAAGGCTTCTACATGAAGCCGCGCATCGACATGGAGCTGCTGCGCGAGCACAGCGAGGGACTTATCTGTATGTCCGCGTGCCTCGCGGGCGCGATTCCCCGTGCGATTGCGAACGGCAACATGGACGAAGCCTATGAAATCTGCGAGCAGTTTCTTGAAATCTTCGACCGCGAGCATTTCTATCTCGAAATTCAGGACCACGGCATCGAAGAGCAGAAAAAGGTAAACGAGGGCCTGTATCAGCTGGCGAAAGAGCTGAATCTCGACCTCGTTGCGACGAACGACGCGCATTACCTGACCCGCGCGGACGCCCGCACGCAGGACATCCTGATGGCCATTCAGATGGGCAAGACGGTCGATGACCCGACCCGCATGAAGTTCGAAACGCAGGAGTTCTACATCAAGGACGCGGACGAAATGGCGGCGCTCTTCCCGGAGCACCCGGAGGCGCTTGCGAACACGGTAAAAATCGCGGAGCGGTGCCGCGTGGATTTCGAGTTCGGCAAGTATCACCTGCCGGAGTTCGATGTCCCGGAAGGCTATACCTCGCTCGGATACCTCCAGAAGCTGTGTGACGAGGGCTTCGAGCGGCGTTATCCGGACGACGACGGCACGGTAAAGAAGCGCCTGCAATACGAAATCGACATGATTTCCAAGATGGGCTTTGTCGATTACTTCCTCATCGTTTCCGACTTCATCGGCTACGCCAAGAGTCAGGGCATTCCGGTCGGCCCGGGACGCGGCTCGGCGGCGGGTTCCATCGTTTCCTACTGCCTCGGCATCACCGACCTCGACCCCATCCACTATTCGCTCTATTTCGAACGCTTCCTCAACCCGGAGCGCGTCTCCATGCCGGATATCGACGTCGATTTCTGTTACGTCCGCCGTCCCGAGGTCATCGAGTACGTTACGCGCAAGTACGGCAAAGATCGTGTCGCGCAGATCGTCACCTTCGGCACGATGGCGGCGCGGGGCGCGATACGCGATGTCGGCCGTGCGCTCAACATTCCGTACAACGACGTTGATGCAGTAGCCAAGCAGGTGCCGAACGAGCTTCACATGACGATCGAAAAGGCGCTTTCGGTCAACGCGGAGCTGAAAAAGATGTACGACGGCACGCCGCAGGTGCGCGAGCTCATCGACACCGCGCGAAAGCTCGAAGGCATGCCGCGAAACGCTTCGACCCACGCCGCCGGCGTCGTTATCACGAAGGACCCGGTCGATACCTATGTGCCGCTCTCGCGCAACGGCGACCAGATGGTAACGCAGTTCACGATGGTGACCATCGAGGAGCTGGGTCTGCTCAAAATGGACTTTCTCGGTCTGCGCAACCTCACGGTCATCGCGGACGCGGAGAAGATGATCCGCCGCCACACGCCGGATTTCTCCATCGAAAAGGTGGACATGAACGACCCCGCGACCTATGAAATGCTCGGAAAAGGTTCGACCATGGGCGTATTTCAGCTGGAAAGCGCGGGCATTACTAACGTTGTCACCGGCCTGCGGCCGCAGTCCATCGAGGACATCACCGCAGTCGTGGCGCTCTACCGCCCCGGCCCGATGCAGTCCATTCCGCGCTACATCGAGTGCCGCCACCACCCGGAAAAGGTGACCTACAAGCATCCGCTTCTTGAGCCGATTTTAGGCGTCACCTACGGCTGCATGATCTATCAGGAACAGGTCATGCAGGTGTTCCAGTCGCTCGCCGGCTATTCGCTCGGCAAGGCGGATATGGTGCGCCGCGCGATGAGTAAAAAGAAGATGAAGGAGCTCGAAAAGGAGCGCGTCAACTTCATCCACGGCAACGAGGAGCTTGGCATTGACGGCGCGGTGGGGCGCGGCGTGCCCGAAGCGGTCGCTGCAAGCCTGTTTGACGAGATCATGGACTTCGCGAACTACGCCTTCAACAAGGCGCACGCGGTCTGCTACGCGGTGGTTTCTTTCCGCACCGCCTACCTCAAATGCCACTATCCGCGCGAATATATGGCGGCGCTTCTGACGAGCGTGCTCGATGTTTCCGAGAAGATTTCGGAGTACATCCAGACCGCCCGCGAAATGGGCATTGCGGTGCAGCCGCCCGACGTCAACCTGTCCTACGACAGCTTTTCGGTCGCGGGGGACGACATTCGCTTCGGCCTTGCCGCCGTCAAGGGCGTCGGCCGCTCGTTCATGAAGCAGCTGGTCGAGGAGCGCGAGAAGAACGGAAAATTCACCTCGTTCCAGGATTTCTGTGAGCGGATGTACGACCGCGAACTCAACCGCCGCGCCCTTGAAAGCCTCATCAAGGCAGGCGCGTTCGACTCGATGGGCTGCCGCCGCAGCCAGCTGCTGCGCGTGTGCGGCTCGGTGGTCGATGCCATTGCGCAGAACCGAAAGAAGAACATCGAGGGTCAGATGGACCTGTTCGGCATGGGCAACGACGCGGTGCGCGACACGCAGATCGCCCTGCCCGATATTCCCGAGGTGTCCAAGCGCGAGCTGCTCTCGATGGAAAAGGAAACGACCGGACTTTATCTGTCGGGGCATCCGATGGACGAATACCGCGACCTTGCGAAAAAGGCGGACGCGGTTCCGGTTCATAAAATCATCGACGACCTCGCGGGCGAGAGCCAGAACCCGGTCTACAAGGACGGCATGACCGTGCGGCTCGCCTGCGTCGTGACGGCGGTAAAGCTCAAATCTACCAAGAACGGCTCGATGATGGCCTATGTGACCGTTGAGGACGACACCGCGTCCATCGAGCTTGTCGTGTTCCCGAAATCGCTCCAGCAGTGCGGCGCGTACCTCACCGCAGACAGCGCGGTGCTGCTCACCGGCCGCATCGACGCACGCGAGGAAGAAGCGCCCAAGCTGCTGCTGAACGAGGCGCAGCCGCTGAACGAAAGCACGGTCAGCATGATTTCCACGGCGAAAAACTCCGCACAGAGCGTGTTTACCGACGCACAGGCGGCGAAAATGGCGAAGCACAAGCTGTACATCCGCCTCGACAGCCTTTCGGGCGTCAAGTGGCCGGGCGTCCGCGCTGTGCTCTCGACCCGCCCGGGCAATACGCCGGTCTACCTCTATCCGCTCGACACGAAAAAAAAGACGCTGCTCTCGCGCCGTCTGTGGTGTGAGCCGGACGAAAATATTTTGCAAAAATTACGCTTCCTCTTGAGCGATGATGATGTTATAATAAAATAGGTATATGTTTGAGATAACGCAGTCCGGCAGGCGGCATATCTCAAAAATTGTAAAGAGGGGAAGGGGCAGCCGCAGCAAGAAAAAACACAGGCTGCTCTCACAGCACACTGAAGGAGGCTTTCTCTATGGAAAAGCAGATTCGAAGAATTGGCGTACTTACAAGCGGCGGCGACGCCCCGGGCATGAACGCACTCATCCGAACCCTTTACCGAGCAGCACGCCGAGCGGCGGCAGAATGATGGTGATGACGATTCTCCAGAAACCCATATGTACTCCCTATAAGAAAATTACTCATTGTTTAAA
>UQVU01000094.1 GCA_900544475.1 uncultured Butyricicoccus sp. | reverse complement strand
TCAGACGGCAGGATCGAATGCGACAGAAGTAAACAATAATATTGATGCCTTTTTGGAAGAAGCAAGGAAGGATCTGCTTGCCGTCGTTCTGCGGATTGATGCCGAGGTCGGAAACCTGAATCGCCTTCTCGATCGCCTTGAGCACCGAGCCGTCCCACGGCTGAACCGCGAGCGTGCGCGGGTCCGGGGTGGAGATAGCCGCTACCTGGTTGAGCGGAGTCGGCGCACCGTAGTACTCTACGGTGATCTTGTCGAGAACTGCCGGGTTCGCGCGGCCGGCGCGGACTGCTGCCAGTTCCTTTGCCAGTACGTCGAGCGTTTTCTGCATTTTTGTCTCGTGGGCCTTGAGCTGTTCTTTCATTATTTTGCCTCCTCTACGAGCGTGCCGATCTTCTCACCGCTCACGGCACGATAAATATTTTCGGGGTCGGAAAGCGCGAATACGAGAATCGGGATATGGTTGTCCATCGACAGCGAGGTTGCGGTCGAATCCATAACGCCGAGACCCTGATTGAGTACGTCCATGTAGGAGAGCTGGTCATACTTCTTCGCGTTCGGGTTGACGGCCGGGTCGGAGTCGTATACGCCGTCTACATTCTTCGCCAGCAGGATAACGTCCGCGCCGATCTCAGCCGCACGCAGAACCGCTGCGGTGTCGGTCGAGAAGAACGGGCAGCCGGTGCCGCAGCCGAAGATCACGACACGGCCCTTTTCCAGATGACGGGTCGCGCGCGAGCGGATGTACGGCTCGGCGATCTTGTTCATCTCGATGGCGGTCTGTACACGGACGTCTACGCCGCGCTGCTCGAGCGCGTCCTGAAGCGCCAGTGCGTTGATGGTGGTCGCGAGCATACCCATATGGTCCGCGCGGGTGCGCTCCATCTTGCCGCCGCCGTCCTTTACGCCGCGCCAGAAGTTGCCGCCGCCGACAACAATGCCGATCTCACAGCCCTCTTCGTTGCATTTTTTGATCACATCGCATACCGGACCGATGACATCAAAGTTCAGGCCGAAATGCTTATCGCCCGCAAGGGCTTCGCCGCTGATTTTGATCAGCACGCGCTTATATTTCTGTGCTTCCATGCTCCACACTCCTCATGCTGTTTTCCTAAAATATAGTTTACTCGAAAACCGTATAAAATGCAAGTAGGTTTGCGCAATTCCGTAACATCTCTGCGCACAAAAAAAGAGGAGAAGCACTGCCCCTCCCCTTTTTGTACTTATAGACAGTCCGCCGCGAGCAGCCAGATGGAGTTATCCGAAAGCGCCGCCGTGTAGACCGTACACGCGCCTGCGACCTTGTAGCGCGAGAGCGCGTCCTTCGAGAGCATGATGCCCTCTCCGGTGGTGAAATAGTCGGTGCCGGAGGCAAGCGCGTATGCTCTGCCGTCCTTTGTCACCGTGATGCTGCTGACCGATTTTCCCTGAAGCGGCACCGCAAACTGCACCGCCGCGGGCGAAGCCGTCCGATAGAGCGCGACGACTGCGTTCACCCCGGCCGGGGTCGAGTCGCTGACCGTGAGATTGAGCGCCTGTGCGCTGCCGTTTCTGGTTTCGACCGTCACGGTGTATGTTCCGGCCGGAAGCTGCGAGAGCGCGGCGCGGCGGAGCGTCAGCGTGCGGGAGGCGGCGTCAAAGTCGAAGGAGAGCGGCGTCAGGCCGAGAACGACCTTGGAGATGTCGCTTTCCGCGTTCACACCCTCAAGTTTCAGCGAAACGTCCTTGAAATCCGCGCTGCGGTAAAAGCGGTCGAACACCGCCGTCTGCACCTGCGGCGCGGCCTCCTCACGGGTCACGCTCACCATGACAGTCGCGGTCTGTCCGTCCGACAGGGTGAAGGTCAGGGTATGGTTTCCGGTCGAGAGCGCTTCCAGCGCGTCCGCCTTGACGCGGATGCCGCGCGAGGTGGTCTCGAAGCCGGTACTCGTCAGCTCGGTGCGGTCAAGCTCGAGCTTTGTCACCGTGACGCCCTCCGGCAGAGAGAACTCCACGCCGTCCGCGAGCGAGTCCTCGTCCCCGAGGTCAAGAATGACGCTCGACGGCGAAACCGAGGCCGTGCTCGAAGTGGTTTTCTTCTCGCCCGCCACCGTCACCGAAACGCCGCTTGCAAGCGTGTAGCCGCCGAGGGTCACATCTTTCGCAAAGCTGACGCCGTCCGTGCGGATGTCGGCCTGATAGACCGCGCCGTAACCCGCGACAGCCGCCGCCTTGTTCACCCGCAGGTTGTAGATTTTCGTGTTCGTGGTGGTCGTGACAGTCGCGGGGGCGTTTACGGTCAGGCGGAGCAGCTCCGCGTCAAGCGTCAGCGCGGTACTGCTGCCGCTGCCGCTCAGCTCGACGGTTTCAAAGCCGTCGTAGCCGTCCGTCAGCCCCTTTTCATAGAGCACCGCCGCCGTGCGGACCTCTGCCTCCGAAAAGCGCGAAGCGCCTGTCGCAGTGGTCTGCAGCAGGCGCCCCATAGACGAGGACACGATGATGTGGTCGCTCGTCGTATTTGTCATTGTGACTGTGCCGCCCGAAATAATGATCATGCCCTCGACCGTCACGTTGCTCAGCGCAACCGCGTCCGTGCCGAGTCCCTCCGTGATGAACAGATCGCCCGCAATCGTCGCGTCGGACAGCGTGCAGCTTTCCGAAATGGTGACATTGGTCGTGTCGCCCCGGAGGTCTGCACCCGTATAAGCCTTGCCCGCCCGTGAAAGTGAGGTGCCAAGGTAGTAATAGATGATTTTCGCGACTTCGCCGCGCGTTACCTCGCGTGTCGGCTGAAAGGTTCCGTCGCTGTATCCGGCGAGGAAGCCCTTATCGACCGCGGCCTTGATGTAGCCCGCCGACCAGCTCGAAATCTTCGCCTTGTCCTTGAAGTCGAGGCTGGATGCCGAAACGCTGCCGGGGTCAGCCTTGTACAGGCGGCCGATGATGGTCGCGGCCTGCTCGCGCGTTACCGTGCCGGTCGGGTCCATCTTGTTGTTGCCCACGCCGTTGATGTAGCCGTACTTCTGCGCGATGCACACGGTTTCGTAGTACCACGCGCTCTTCGGCACATCGGTGTAGGTGATGGACGCGGTCTCCTCGAAGTGGAATGCGCGGTTGATGTAGCGCATGAACTCCGCACGGGTAACTTTGGCGTCCGGCGAGTATTTGCCGGTCGTGGCGGAGGGATTGATAATATCCTCATCTGCAAGGTAATCTATGTATTTCTTCGCCCAGTGGCCGTCAAGGTCGGATGCGGCGAACGCCGCCGGGAGCGAGAGCAGCATCGCGGCGCAGAGCAGCGCGGACAGCAGTCTTTTTTTCATAGCAGACACCTCTTTTTGACATTCCGATGTACGGAACAGGTATGTGTTGCCTTAAGGCAATACCGCATAATTGGACAAGAGCGATTTCATTGTGCGGTGTTGCCTTAAGTATATCATATCGCGAACCGCTTGGCAACAGGCGGAAAGGTTACATATTTCGCACATAATCCAGAAAGATCCTGCCTTTCCGGCTGGTTCCGCCGAAGCTCTCGATCTGCGCCCGGCCCATGCCGCGCACGGTGATGCGGTCGCCCTCGTGCATCTGACGCTCGGGCTTGAGGCAGGGCGCGTTGTTGACGAACACGAGGCCCTTTTCGATGCGCAGCTGCGCGTCCTTGCGCGGCAGGTTAAAGACGAGGGACACCACGCTGTCCAGACGGGGCGAGGCGACCGAGCCGCTGCCGCGCTTCTCAACGGTCACGGCGCATTTGAGGCCCGACAGCTCCTCGCGGGTAAGCGAAATGTTCTTGCGCCCGGCCTTGCCGAAGTGCATGAGGATAAACTCCGCCGCGTCCTCGTGCACGATGATGTCCGCGCCCTCCTCGTGCACCAGAATATCGCCCACCATGCTGCGGTCGAGCTGCAAGCCCATCAGCGCCCCCAGATAGTCGCGGTGGGTCAGGGTGTCGCTGCGGCTCTTGTGCGCCCGCAGCAGCGCCAGAGGTGCGGACAGCTTCGCGCTCTCCGCATCCATGTAGTCCGGGTAGAACAGATAAAGGCCGCGCTCGGCGTCCTCGTAGCCGCCCCAGAACACGGCGTGGCCGGTCGCTCCGGCCTGATGCACCGCCTCGGTGCAGAGTGCCCGCTCGCTCATGCTGAGAAAACGGGTGCTCGTCAGGTAGCCGCGCGTCTCGCAGGTCTGCTCCTTGTCGAGCAGGCTCGCCAGCAGTATCTTCTCCTCGCCGCTGTGCGCGAGCGCGGTCAGTATCTCATGTTTGGTCTTCAAAGTGTCATTCTCCTTTAATCATCGCTCGAAACCACGCTTTCGAGCGAAACTGAAGAAAAACCGCGCCTTTCAGGCACATTTTTTCTTCCCTTGTATAATTTCCGAGGTACACGCCCCCGGAAATTATGAATTTGCTGCGCAAATTCTATTAAATGCGTGCTGCCGCACGAAACACGTAATAGAAAGCTGACTTTTCAACAGGCTAATATTATTATATCTATTGTACTATTTTCATTTTTCGTTTACAATAGACTGGACAGAAAATCTGAAAGGCGGAAAATGGACATGGCGGTAAAGGATGCGGTGCTGCACGCGCTCGAACAGGCGCGCGGCGAACGGCTCTCGGGCGGCAGGCTTGCGGAAGCGCTCGGCGTATCGCGGGCGGCGGTTCACAAGGCGATCGGCGTGCTTCGCGCGGAGGGACTGGCGATCGACGGCGTGCCGGGCGAAGGCTACCGCCTCGCGGACAGCGACGACAGCCTGACCGCCGCCGGGGTGCAGGCGCTGCTCTCTTCCGGCTGTATCGGCCGCGAAATGCTCGTCGTGCCCTCCATCACCTCGACCAACACGGTCATGAAGGAGCACTATCTTGACCGGCCGCACGGCTTCGTGCTCGCCGCCGAGGAGCAGACCGGCGGCCGCGGCCGTCTCGGCCGCACCTTCGTTTCGCCCTCGGGTACCGGCGTTTACTTCACCATCCTGCTCCACCCCTCCCTGCCGCTGACGCACATCCAGTACGCGACGCTCGCGGCGGCGGTCGCGGTCACGCGGGCGATTTCCGACACGGCAGGCTTCACGCCTGAAATCAAGTGGGTCAACGATGTGCTCATGCAGGAGAAAAAGCTCAACGGCACGCTGACCGAGGCGGTCATCGAGGGCGAAAGCGGCTCGGTTTCCTCGCTCATCGTCGGCATCGGCATCAACCTGCGCCCCAACCCGGCGTGGCCGGAGGACGTCCGCAAGGTCGCGGGCGCGATTTCCGAGTTCGGCCGCGTGCCGCGCAGAGCCGAGCTTATCGCCGCCGTGCTGACGCACTTCGAGCAGGTGTTCGCCCTCGCCGAGCAGGGACGCGAGCGCGAGCTTGTCGCGCAGTACCGGGCGCACCTCGGCTGCATCGGCCGGAAAATCACCGTCATCTCCCCGCTCGAAAAGTACGAGGCGGAGTGCGTCGGCCTCAACGATGAGGGGCATCTGCTCATCCGCACACCGGACGGCCGCGAAACCGCACTTTCGACCGGAGAAATCAGCATTCGATTCTAAAATCATATCCAAACAAGGAGTTTTTACCATGTTTCAAACCGCAGCAGGCGTTACCGTGCCCTATCCCGAAAAGCTGAGCGAGCAGTATCTGCGCGACGGCAATACCATCACCGCAAACCTGAGCTTCGAGAAGCTCTCCGACTTCATCCATGCCTTTTATGCCGAGCTGGACGAGCCGCTGTTCCTCGCGGTGCATCCCGATGCCGAGGCCGACGAGGTCTGGTATCTGGACGGCATGACCAAAAAGCAGCTGACCATGATCCTCGACGGCTACGGCGAGCTGCTGTGCCAGGACGGTCTGTCCGCATTCGCCATCGGCTCGCTCACGACCGAGGAGGAGCTTTTCGTGCAGAAGTACAAGGTGCTCTCGATTTACAGCGAAACGGTCG
Source organism: uncultured Butyricicoccus sp. (assembly GCA_900544475.1). Classification (GTDB taxonomy): domain Bacteria; phylum Bacillota; class Clostridia; order Oscillospirales; family Butyricicoccaceae; genus Agathobaculum. The sequence continues at coordinate 1,148 of UQVU01000094.1, read as the reverse complement.
AGCGCTTCGAGCCGCTGCTCCGGCAGTTCGATGTAGAAAAGACCCCGAACCTTGTCACCGCGTGGGACACCTTCTCCGAGGCGCACCCCGGCTCCGCCGAGCGGCTCGAGGTCGCAGGCCAGACCGTGCCGGATATGATCCGCGAGCTGTGCAAAATCGGTATGTACAAAGGGTGACTTGCCGCGGAACTACAGTTCCGCCGGCAGGTGTGTTCTGACTTCGCAGAACACGAGTCGTCCGAAAGTTCCCATTCGGAAACTTTCTCCCTCCAGAAGTAAAAAAACCGAGGTACACGCCCCCGGTTTTTTTGCAAGCACTCCGTGCTTGCTGTTTTAATGCGCGCTGCCGCGCAACTGCTGTTATTGTCTGAAACAATGTTTTTCGACAGACAAAAACCGGGACCGGCTCTCTTATACGAGAAACCGGTCCCGGTTCTTTATATTTGCTTTTCGGAAAATCAGATTTCCTGAATGATAGGCAGCACCATCGGGCTGCGCTTGGTCTTTTTGAACAGGTAGTCGCTCACATCGCCCTTGATGGCGGACTTGAGGCTGTTCCAGTCGCGCAGATTTTCGACCGAGCAGCGGTCGAGCGCCATCTGCGAAATGGTGCGCAGCTCTTCCATGAGCGCCTCGGCTTCCTTGACGTAGACGAAGCCGCGGGACACGATGTCCGGACCCGCGATAACGACGCCGGTCGTCGCGTCCACCGTGACGACAATGATGAGCAGGCCGTCCTCGGACAGATGCTTGCGGTCGCGCAGAACGGCGGTGCCGACGTCGCCGATGCCCAGACCGTCGACAAGCAGACGGCCGGACGGCACCGGATTGCCCAGACGGGCAGAATTCTCGCTGATCTCGACCGGACGGCCGATTTCGGTGATGAGAATGTTCTTCGGGTTCACACCCATCTCACGCGCCAGACCCGCGTGCTGCACGAGCATGCGGTACTCGCCGTGGACCGGTATGAAATACTTCGGCTTGCACAGGCCCAGCATGAGCTTGAGGTCCTCCTGGCAGGCGTGGCCGGAAACGTGGATGGCCGCAGAGCGGTCGTAGATGACCTCTGCGCCCTGCTTGTACAGCTCGTTGACCATGTTGTTGATGGACTTCTCGTTGCCCGGGATGGCGGATGCCGCAATCAGAATG
>UQVU01000093.1 GCA_900544475.1 uncultured Butyricicoccus sp. | reverse complement strand
AACCCGAATGAGACGGCAGAGCTGATGAAGACGATCCGTTTCGTGCGCGATCATTTTGATATGACCGTACTTCTCATTGAGCATGATATGAAGCTGGTCTCCGGTATCTGCGAGCGCCTGACGGTCTTAAACTTCGGTCATATGCTGGCAGAGGGACCGACCAGCGAAGTACTCAGCAATCCAGAAGTTATCAAAGCATATCTGGGAGAATAGGGGGAAGTTTCGTATGTCAATGCTGGAAGTAAAAGATTTACAGGTATATTATGGTGTGATACAGGCACTCAAGGGAATTTCCTTTGAGGTAGAACAGGGCGATGTGGTAGCGCTGATCGGTGCCAACGGAGCCGGAAAGACGACGACGCTTCACACGATCACGGGTCTGCTGCCGTCCAAGGCAGGCAATATCACATTTGAGGGAACGGATATTACCCATGTACCGGGCTATAAGCTGGTATCAATGGGAATCGCCCACGTGCCGGAGGGGCGCCGTGTGTTCGCTTCCCTGACGGTTCTCCAGAACCTGAAAATGGGTGCGTATACGAGAAATGACAAGAAGGAAATTGAAGATACGATCGAAATGATTTACAAGCGTTTCCCGCGTCTGAAAGAGCGCAAGAACCAGCTTGCCGGAACTTTGTCCGGCGGCGAGCAGCAGATGCTTGCGATGGGACGCGCCCTCATGAGCCATCCGCGCCTGATCGTTCTCGACGAGCCGTCGATGGGTCTGTCCCCACTCTATGTTAATGAGATTTTCGATATTATCCAGGAAATCAACAAGGACGGAGTGACCGTTCTTCTGGTCGAGCAGAACGCAAAGAAGGCGCTGTCCATCGCAGACCGCGGCTACGTTCTCGAAACCGGCCGCGTCGTCAAGACCGGCAAGGCCTCCGACCTGCTGAACGACGACGCCATCAAGAAGGCATACTTAGGAGAGTAAGAAAGATGTAATCGTAGGGCGGGGTGCCCTCACCCCGCCGCCGCTCGCGGAAGCTGACCGTGAAAAACGGCGGGCTGAGGGCAGCCCGCCCTACGGTATATCCGAAAGAGCAGAAAAAGGGGTGTTTTTTCATGAAGCCTTATATCATTACGATCGCCCGGCAGTACGGCTCGGGCGGCAAGACGGTAGGCAAGATGTTGGCGGACAGGCTCGGCATTCCGTTCTACAACCGTGAGATCATCACGATGGCCTCCGAGGACAGCGGCGTGAACGCCATGCTGTTTTCCGATGAACGGCTCAAGAGCGACTTGATTTCGCGTCTGCGCGCGCGCTACCGCGGCGATATGCCGGTGCCGAACGACTCCTCGAAGTCCTACCTCAGGGACGAGGCGCTGTTCTCGTATCAGGTGAAAATCATCGAGCGGCTCGCGGCTCAGGGCCCGTGCGTGCTCATCGGCCGCTGCGCGGACTACATTCTGAAGAACCGACCGGACGTTGTGCGCGTTTTCGTGCACGCCGACCCGGAGTTCTGCTTCGAGCAGGCGATGAAGGTCGATTCTCTGCCTGAAAACGAGGTCAGAAAGAAAATCGCCGAAATCGACGAGTACCGTGCGCGCTACTACAAGCACCACACCGGCCACGACTGGTACGATGCGAGAAACTACGACATCTCCATCAACAGCGGCGTGCTCGGCTTTGAGGGCGCGGTCGAGGAAATCGTAAAGTACATGGAAGTACGAAGCGAGTTCGATAAGTAAAAAACAAAAGGACGTTCCCTAAAATGCAAGGGAGCGTCTTTTTTTACCGCTATGAACGCGGTTTTTATAACAAATCCCTCCTTAAACGACACCGGAAAACCGAGGATAGAGATGCAGACCGAGCGTCCCCCGCATTTTAGCCGCGCGACCGGAGGGAGTCGCGGCAGACCGGAAGGTCAGGGGGAGTCGCAAGAGGGGGTATAGGGAACCGAGACGTCAGTCTGGGTGCCCTGTACCCCCTTTTGCAAACCTCCGCGCCCTGGGCAGGGCGTAACATCAAAAAGGACGCGGGCAGGGCGTAACATCAAAAAGGACGCCCCGAGGAGTAAATGGGGCGTCCGGAAAAGGATGTGTTCGATTTAAGTGTATCAGATAGCATTGAACTGCTTTTGCGGTGGTTTTACCCGCACAGTCCGCACTTTGCGCAGGCGGACGGGGTGGTGGCGCAGCCGCCGAGGGCGGTCTCGCGCAGCTCGAGCGGAATGCGGCGGCCGACAGCGTACATCGTGTCGAGCATTTCGTCGAACGGGATGAACTGGCGGATACCGGCAAGCGACAGCTCGGCGGCTACGAGGGCGTTCGCCACGCCTGCCGCGTTGCGGTTCTGGCAGGGGTACTCGACCAGACCGCCGACCGGGTCGCAGACCAGACCGAGCATATTCATCAGCACGGTGGACGCCGCGTCAAGGCACTGCTCGGGGGAGCCGCCCATCAGCTCGACCGCGGCGCTCGCCGCCATGGCGGAGGCAACGCCGATCTCGGCCTGACAGCCGCCGACAGCGCCCGCGACGGTCGCGTTGCGCATGGCGAGGTAGCCGATGGCGCCCGCGTTGAACAGTGCGTCGAGCAGCCGCTCGTCCGACACCTTGTAGCAGTCCTGAAGCGCGAACAGCATACCCGGCAGCACGCCGGCAGAGCCTGCCGTCGGAGCGGCGACGATAAGACCCATCGAGGCGTTGACCTCGAGCACCGCCATCGCGTACTCCGCCGTCTTGTGCAGCACATCGCCGCAGATGGAGCGGCCTCCGGAGGCGTGCTGCGCGAGTTTTTTCGCCTCGCCGCCGATGAGTCCGCCCATGGACTTTACGGGTGTCTTGAGCGGCGTCAGCGCCGAAGAGCGCATGATCTCGAGCGCGTGCGCCATGCGGTGGGTGACCTCGTCGCGCGTGGTCTCGCCCAGCTCGCATTCGCGGCGGCGCATGATTTCGGAGATGGGAAGCTGCTGCTGTGCGCACAGCGCGAGCAGCTCGGATGCGTTTTTGAAATCCATACTCTGCTCTCCTCCTTTACGGCTCGATAATCATGACGTCGCGGACGTTCGGGTTGTCGCGGAGCGGCTCCTCGATGCCCTCGGGGAAGCGGCCGTCCGACTCGACGATGGTGTAGGCGGTATGTCCCTTCGCCTCGCGGAACAGGCGCATGAAGGCGATGTTTACGCCCTTGTCGCTGAGCACCTTGGTGATGTGCGCGACGACGCCCGGCTTGTCCTGCTGCACGACGATGACCGTGCTGTATTCGCCGGTGAAATCGACCTCGACGCCGTTGATGCGCGCGATGCGGCACTTGCCGCCGCCGAGCGACTCGCCGCGGATGGTCATGACCTGACCGGCGGCGTTCTCCATGCGGATGTCAACCGTGTTCGGGTGAACGTCGGTTTCGGTCTCGCACGGCGTGAACGAATAGGCAAGGCCGCGCTCGGTCGCGATGGAGAAGGAGTCGCGGATGCGGGTGTCGTCGGTCGAGAAACCCATGATGCCGCCGAGCAGGGCGCGGTCGGTGCCGTGGCCGTGGTAGGTCTTGGCGAACGAGCCATACAGGGTGAAATCCGCCTTGACGAGCGGCGGCGCGATCATTTTGTGCGCGAGGTAGGCGATAACGGCCGCGCCGGCGGTATGTGAGCTGGAGGGACCGATCATGTTCGGCCCCAGCACATCAAAGACACTGATAAAGGACATTTGCGACTCTCCTTATTTGGAAGGCTTGCAGATAAACTTGCGGTAGATGGTCTCTACGATGACGCCGATGGCGTTGTCGCCGGAAACGTTGCAGGCGGTGCCGAAGGAGTCCTGCGTGATGTACAGCGCAACCATGATGGCGCAGATCGGGCCGCTCGGGTCGCCGGCCTCGGTGCCGAAGATCATGTACAGGAAGGGGAGCGCGGTCATGATGGAGCCGCCGGGAGCGCCGGGGGAGGCTACCATGGCGATGCCGAGGGTCATGATGAACGGAATGACCGTGCCGATGGAGATCGGCAGCTGGTTCATCAGGCAGACTGCGGTCGCGCAGGCGGTGATGGTGATCATCGAGCCTGCCATGTGGATATTCGCGCACAGCGGAACGGTAAAGTTGCGGATTTCAGCGGAAACGCCGTCCGCCTCTGCGCACTGGAGGTTTACCGGGATGGTAGCGGCCGAGGACTGGGTGCCCAGCGCGGTCGCATAGCCCGGAATCTGGTTGCGGATGAGGGTCAGCGGGTTCTTGTGGCTGATAAGGCCCGCGATGACGAACTGGATGCAGATGCAGATGAGGTGCATGATGATAACGACGATGAATACCTTCCAGAGAATGCCGAGGATGGCGAAGGTCTTGCCGGACTTGGTCATGTCGGTGAAGGTGCCGCAGATGTAGAGCGGGAGCAGCGGGATAATGACCGAGTGGAGCACGCAGTCGATGATGCCGGAGAAGTCGGACACGCCGTTGTACAGGGTGTCGCCGATGGTCTTGCCGCGCAGGCTGGACAGGCACAGGCCGAGTACGAACGCCAGAACGACAGCGGACAGCGTGTTCATGAGGGTCGGGATTTCCAGGCTGAAGTACGGCTCAAGCGAGTTGCCGGCGGTCGCGGCGATCTTGTCGAGCGCATCGGCGCTCATGAAGTGCGGGAACAGGGTGTCGGACACGAAGAACGAAGCCGAGCCGGCGATGAGGGTCGAGCAGTAAGCGAGAGCGACCGTGATGAGCAGCAGCTTGCCCGCGCCGCTCTTGAGGTTCGCGATACCCATGGTAACGTAGGCGAGGATCATCAGCGGAATGATGAACGACAGGAACTGGCTGAAGAACGACGAGAGCGTTACCACAAAGCGGCAGAAGCCCTCCGGCAGGAACTGGCCGAACAGGATGCCGACGATGATGGCGATGATGAGCTTGGGCAGCAGCCCGAGCTTGAACTTTTTCTTTTCTTCCATAACTTTTTTTCCTCCTTGTTTTTGACGCCGCTGTTTTCCCCTGCGGCGTCGTCCTTGTGAAGCGGACAGCGTGCGCATTTCAGTGACCGCAGAAAATGCGCGCGTGCCCCGGAAGTTTTCCCGTTTCCTGCCCTCTGCATAAAAAAGACCGCTCGGATTTTCATGCAAATCGCTGTAAAATGCGTGCGGTTTTTTGTGAACAGCTTACAAAAGAAAAATTCTGTGGTAAACTTCCAAATAAAATCTTGACCCGTTTCTGAAATTAGTATATTCTGTTTATAGAATTAAGTCAAATTCATATATTTGATTATTTCGATAAAAAAAGATAATAACACGAAAAAAGGGAGGGCGGACTATGGAAATCCGGCAGCTTGCGACATTCATCCGTGTCGCGCAGTTCAAGAGTTTTTCGCGTGCGGCGGAGAGCCTCGGCTACTCGCAGTCGGCTGTGACCGTGCAGATACGCCAGCTGGAGGAGGAGCTGAACACGCGCCTGTTCGACCGCATGGGCAAGCGCATCGCGCTGACCGACACCGGCGAGCGGTTTTTCAGCCATGCGTGCGACGTCATCAGCCAGGTCAATCAGGCGCGGATGTCGGTCGCGGCCACGACCGAGCTGCACGGCACGCTGCATATCGGTACGATCGAGTCGCTGACCTGCCTCAAGCTGCCGGCCGTGCTGCACCGCTACCGTCAGCATCACCCCAAGGTTTCCATCCATATCACGGTAGGCGAGCCGGAGGAGCTGATCGAGCAGATGGAGCGCGGCGAGCTGGATATGATATATGTGCTCGATGAGCCGCTTTACAGCAACAACTGGCACAAGCTGATGGAGCAGCGCGAGGAGATCGTTTTCGTGGCGTCGGCCTCGCTCGGGGAAGCGCTCGGCGGACGCGAGCTGACGACCGAGGAGCTCGTGCAGTATCCGTTCTTCCTGACCGAGCAGGATAACTACCGCCGCGTGCTCAACCGACGCCTCGCCGCGCGGCGCTGTATCCTGACGCCCTCGCTTGAGTGCAGCGATACCTCGTTCCTTATTCGAATGCTCGAAATAGACCGGGGCGTTTCCTTCCTGCCGTGGTACGCGGTCGAGAGCAGCGTCCGGCAGGGCAAGCTGGTGCGCCTCTCGGTCGCGGACTGCTACATCTCGCTCTACCGCCAGATTTTCTGCCACAAGGAGAAGTGGCGCACCCGCGAGATGGACGAGTTCGTGCGCTTCGCCGAGCAGGAGGATAAGTGATTTTGGAGGCGCTTTTCGGGGGACTTCAAAGAGGGGGAAATACGCCCGATTTCCCCCTCAAAAAAATTTTTTAAAAAATTTCGAAAAAACTATTGACGAAACGGCAAAACGTCTGTATAATACATATTGTTCGCTGCGGTTGACACCGACGAACAAACAACTTAACAAGATGGAGAGTTGGCTGAGTGGTCGAAGGCGCACGATTGGAAATCGTGTAGGCGTGATGAGCGTCTCTAGGGTTCAAATCCCTAACTCTCCGCCAAAAGTGAGCTGAAATCGTAAGGTTTCAGCTCTTTTTGTATCTGTATGAGAAAACAGACGAAAGCCGCCCCGAAGGGCGGCAAAATTGACAGCGTGTGATATAATCAAAACGGACGCTGTTACATATGGCGGTCGAACCTTTTCTTTCTCCCTCGGTTCGAGGAGGAGAGGAGGTGGCGCAAATGAAGAAGAAAGCCTTCGAGCTTTTTATCTGTGCGGTCATTGTACTGTGCAGTTGCTTCATAAAAGCGCGATGACCGTCCGGCTGCAATCCAAACGGTCATCAAATTAAAGTGACTATGCATGGGTTCGACTGCTGTAACAGCGTCCCTTCTTATCTGTATTATATATCACGCGCTTCGGCTTTGTCAAGGGATAAGGCCGGGGCGCTTTTGCGCTCTCCGGTAAATTGACAGAGTTCGACAGCGTGTGATATAATCAAAACGGACGCTGTTACATATGGCGGTCAGACCCTTTTTCCTTTCCCGCGGTTCGAGGCAGGAAGGAGGGGAATGCGAATGTGGAAGAAAGGCTTTCAGCTTTTGATTTGCGCAGTAATTTTGCTGCTCGCAATGTCCATAAATGCGCGATGACCGCTCGTCTGACACACGAACGGTCATCTAAAAAAATGACTGTATGAGGGTCTGACTGCTGTAACAGCGTCCCTTTGTAACTACATTATATCACGCGCTTCGGCTTTGTCAAGGGATTCGCCGGGGCGTTTTT
>UQVU01000092.1 GCA_900544475.1 uncultured Butyricicoccus sp. | reverse complement strand
TCGTAGTTGCCGGCATGGATGCCGCCGACAAAGCCGAGCAGACCGTCGTAACCCTTGATCGGGTATTCCTTAGCATCGATCAGGCGAGCGTCGTGCGAGATATCGAAAGTCAGCTTATCGCCGCGCGAAATGCAGACAACACTTCCCTTTTCTTCTTTTACTGCAGCGTTTACCTGGTCAATCAGTTCCTTGGTCTTGCCGGAGCCGGTACCGCCGATAATAAGTTTTACCATAGTTTTGTCCTCCCAACCTTTGAGGTTGCTATTAGTGTACCATAGATTCACCAAAATCACAAGCCTGATTTGCAAATCTTTCGTCAAAAAAGTACCCACGTCCGAAACGCCGCCCGGCGTATCACGCCGTCACCGACTGCACAAGCCGCGTCCAGAGGTCGAAAACCGTCACCGCATCCACGCTTTCCGCCGCGTAGAGCGGCACGGTCAGCACGGTTTCGCCGCCGCTTTTGAGGTTCAGCGTTCCGACCTGCTGCCCCGCCTCGACGGGCGCTGTCAGGCAGTCGGGGACGTTTCTCTCGGCCTCGGCCGAGGCGGCGGCGCTCTTTTCGAGGACGCAGACGCTTTCCCCCTCGATGCGGAGCGGCACGCTGTCCGCGCGGCCGAGCGACACCGGAACGGGCGCGAGCGCTTCCTCCGGCGGCGTCCATGCCGCGAAGTTCGCGAACCCGTAGTTCAGCAAGGCCGTTGCGTCCGCCATGCGCTCCTCCTTGGTCGGGGCGGCCATCACGACCGTAACAAGGCTGAGTCCGTCCCGCTCGGCGCTTGCGGAGATGCAGAACCCAGCCTCGCGGATATAGCCGGTCTTGAGCCCGGTCAGCCCCTTGTAGCTGCGCAGCATTTTGTTCGTGTTCGCGAGGGCGAATTTGCCGCCGCGGATGCTGTCCATCCAGATGCCCGTGTAGTCGAGAATCTTCGGGTGGCGCAGCAGCTCGCACGAGATAAGCGCAAGGTCGCGCGCGGTCGTGAGCGTCTTTCCGCCTGCGGCGTCCAGTCCGTTCGCGTTGATGAAGGTCGTGCCCGTGCAGCCGAGTTCCCGCGCCCGCGCGTTCATCCGCTCGACAAACGCCGCTTCCGTCCCGGCCAGATGCTCCGCCACCGCGACCGCGCAGTCGTTCGCCGACCCGACCGCGATCGCCTTGAGCATCTCGTCGAGCGTCAGCTGCTCACCCGGTTCGAGCCAGATCTGCGTGCCGCCCATCGAGCAGGCGTACTCGCTGCCCGTTATCATGGTGTCGAGCGTCACCTCGCCGCGTTCGAGCGCCTCCATCGTGAGCAGCATGGTCATGATTTTGGTGACGGACGCCGGCTGAAGCGCCTCGTCCGCGTTCATTGTGTAAAGCTCCTGCCCGTTTGCGGCGTAAAGCGCGGCCGATTTCGCATGGAGCGTCCCCATCTCCGGGAGCGCCGCCGCATTCGCGCCGAGCAGACCGAGGACCGCCGCCGCGCAGACCAGTTTTTTCACAGCCATCCACCCTTTCGCCCCCATTTTATGTGTAAAAGTCGTGGAATATGCCGCTGACACATTGACAAACGCCGCTTATTTGCTTTATCATGGAATGAGGTAAACCAAGGGGGTAAACAAACCAGTGCTTCAAAACATACAGATATTAGTCTCGCAGATTCTCGTCATGTTCCTGCTCATCGCTGTCGGCGCGTTCTGCTACCGCAAGAAATACATAAACGACGACGGCGCCGGTCAGCTTTCCTTTATTCTGACACGCATCGTTGCGCCCTGCGTCATCATCGACTCGTTTCAGCGCGACTTCGACCCCGCACTCGGCAAGGCTCTCATTATTTCCGTTCTGTGCACGTGCACGGCGATGGGCCTCAGCATCGTGGTCAGCCACGCCATCTTCCGTAAAAACGGCTCGCACGCCAATTTCGCGGACAAGCGCTTCTGCGTCGTGTTCACCAACTGCGGCTTCATGGGTCTGCCGCTGCTCGAAGCGCTGTACGGCTCGTACGGGCTGTTTCTCGGCTCAGCGTTCATCCTCGTCAATAATATGCTGCTCTGGAGCTACGGTGTTGACCAGCTTTCCGGCGACATTTCGACCGCGCAGCGCATCCGCAACACGCTTATCAATCCCGGCACGATTTCCAACCTCATCGGCCTGTTCTGCTTCCTGACGCCGTTCAAGCTGCCGGCCGTTCCCGCGACGGCGGTCTCCTACCTCGCCTCGCTCAACACGCCTATCGCGATGATCGCCGTCGGCGCGTTTCTGGCGCAGTGCGACCTGCGCGAGTGCTTCCGCGACAGGCAGGTCTACTTCGTTTCCGCGCTTCGCCTGCTCGTGCTGCCGCTGCTGACGCTCGGCATCTTCCTGCTCGTGCCGCTCGAGCACACGCTCCGCTGCTCGATGCTCATCAGCGCGGCCGCGCCGGTCGCCATGGCGGCATCGCTCTTCGGCAAGACCTACGGCACGGATTACCTGTTCTCGACCCGCGCCACGGCGGTTTCGACCATTCTCTCCGCCATCACCATTCCCGCACTGGTCGCGCTCTGCGAGCTGCTCGGCGGCTGAAAACCAGAGAAAAACGAACAGCGGCTTTCCCCGAAAACGCAAGGGAAAGCCGCTTCTTTTATTTCTCTTGTAAAATCCACGGGTCGGCAATGCCAAACGTGCGGAAATTCATCTGCGCCTCGTTCAGGCTCAGGCCGTTGTTCTGGTCGCTCGGCGCGTCCGGGTCACCCTCAACGTCATAGTCGATTTCCCACATGCACACCGGGCAGATATAGCCCCACGAGGGATTTTCCGGAATATCTGCGCCGCAGCATGGGCAGGGTTCGGTCGGCATTTCGGGCAGGAAATCCGATACGAAACCGGTATCGTTGTTTTCTTCCTCTGCATCCTCATCAATGGCGTCCGGACGGAAATACGGCTCCGGTGTCCGGTCCTCCTCCTCGACTTCCGGGTTCAGCCATGCTTCTGCCTCCGGGAGATACGGATACTCACTCAATTTCGATCATCACCGGACAATGGTCCGAACCGAACACCTCGCTCAGGATGGACGCGCTCTTGACGCGGTCGATGAAGCGGCTCGAAACAAGAAAATAGTCGATACGCCATCCGGCGTTCTTCTCGCGCGCGTGAAAACGGTAGCTCCACCACGAATACGCCCCCTCGAGGTCGGGGTAGAAATGGCGGAAGGTATCCGTGAAGCCGGCGCTCAGCAGCTCGGTCATCTTGCCGCGCTCCTCGTCCGAGAAACCGGCGTTCTTGCGGTTGGTCTTGGGGTTTTTGAGGTCGATTTCCTTGTGCGCAACATTCATATCGCCGCACACGATAACCGGCTTTTCCTTATCCAGACGGCAGAGATAGTCGCGGAAAGCGTCCTCCCACGCCATGCGGTAATCGAGGCGCTTGAGGCCGTCCTGCGCGTTCGGGGTATAGACCGTAACGAGATAGAACTCGCCGTAATCGGCAGTGATAACGCGGCCCTCGTGGTCGTGCTCGTCGATGCCGAGGCCAAGCGTCACCGACTGCGGCTGCTGCTTGGTAAAGAGCGCCACGCCCGAATATCCCTTCTTCTCGGCTGAGTTCCAGTATTCGTGGTAGCCGCCCTCGAGCGGCACATCCGCCTGTCCCTGCTGCATCTTGGTTTCCTGAAGGCACAGCATATCCGGCTGCTGCTGCGCGACAAACTCCAGAAATCCCTTGCCCATGCAGGCGCGCAGGCCGTTTACGTTCCATGAAATCAGTTTCATCTGTTCTGCTCCCTTCGCGTATCAGAAAGCGGAGAGCCGGTCGAAAAAGCGCTCCGTGCTCTCCGCTTATGTATTTTAGTGGATCATGCCGCTTTCGCCGATGCGGCGAACGGCTTCCTGCATTCTCTCGGGCGGAACGACAAGCGCCATGCGCACGTATCCCTCGCCGTGCTTGCCGAAGGCACTGCCCGGAACGACGATAACGCCGGTCTTTTCGAGCAGTTCGAGCGCGAACTCCGCCGAGGAGGCGTAGCCCTGCGGCACCTTCGCCCAGACGAACATCGTGCCCTGTGCGTCCGGCACGTACCAGCCGATGCTGCGCAGGCCGCCGCACAGCGCGTCACGGCGTGCCATGTAACCCTCGCGATTGCGCTTTACGATGTCCTGCGGGCCGTTCAGCGCCGCGGCAGCGCCCGCCTGAATGGGGTAGAACGTGCCGTAGTCGATCTGCGAACGGAACGCGCGGAACTTCGCGATGAGGTCACGGTTGCCGACGACGAACGAAACGCGCATGCCGGTCAGGTTGTAGGTCTTGGACAGCGAGTTGAACTCCACGCCGACCTCCTTGGCGCCCGGAATGGACAGGAAGGACAGGCCGTCCGTGCCGTCGAGCATCAGGTCGGAGTAGGCGTTGTCGTGCAGGACGATCATGTTGTGCTCGCGTGCGAACGTAACCAGCTTTTCGTAGAAAGCGCGGTCAGCCACGGCGGTCGTCGGGTTGTTCGGGTAGGAAACAACGATAGCCTTGGCGCGTTCCGCGATGTCCTCCGGAATGTCGTTGAAGTCGAGCTGCCAGTTGTTTTCCTCGCGCAGCGGATAGAGCGCGATGGTCGCGCCGGTCATGAGCGGGCCGAAGGTGAAAATCGGGTAGCCCGGGTCCGGGGCGAGAATGAGGTCATTCGGGCCGGCGAAAGCGAAGCCGATGTGCGCGAAGCCCTCCTGCGAGCCGGAAACCTGAATGATCTCGTCGTCCGCAAGGTCAACGTCATAGCGGCGCTTGTACCACTTTTCGACCGCGTCCAGCAGCTCCGGCGTTTCGGTCAGCGAATACTTGTACATATCCGGGGCGAGAGCCGCGCGGCTTACCGCCTCCATCACGTGCTTGTCCGGCTGAAAATCCGGCGTGCCGATCGACAGATTGATAACGTCAACGCCCTTTTCAATCAGCGCACGCTTTTTCTCGTCCAGCTGATTGAAAATATTGCTTTCAACAGGTTCTCCTGCTTTCAAAAAGTCCATGATTGATTATCTCCCTAAAATGAATTCCATAACGGTTCGATTGAAGCGTGACGGCTGCTTTGCGGCAACGAAATGGTCGCCGTCGCGGAACACCTCGACGCGGCAGTGCGGAATATGCGCCGCCATTTCGCGGGTCTGCCTGTCCTTTATCATGTCGTGCTCGCCGACGATGATGAGAGTCGGCATTTCGAGCCGCGCCAGGTCGTCCATGCGCACGCCGTAGGGGTGCACCATCAGACCGAGCACATCGCGTTTCCGCGCGGCCTTGCGGCTGATGCGGCTGAACAACGATGCCACGCCGTAGCCGGCGTAAATCGGCAGCTGCACCTGCGGTTTGACGCCGAGGAACATCTCGACATTCGCGCCGTTGAGAATGAGCTTTTCGACCATCTGCGGCCACTGGAGCGCGAATTTGATGGCGAGGTTGCCGCCGTCGGAAAAGCCGAGGAAGCAGGCTTTCTGGATGCCCTTGCTGTCGAGCACGCGCTTGAGGTCGTGCGCCATCAGGTCGAAGGACAGGCCCTGCGAGCCGCTGTCGGACGCGCCGTGTCCCCGGCTGTCCACCGCGATCACGCGCATGAAGCGGGTGAACTCGGAAATCTGCGCGTTCCAGTAGGAACTGTCCTCCCCGTTTCCGTGCAGAAGAATAAGCGGACGTCCCCGTCCGATGTCGTAGCAGGCAATGCGTGCATCTCCGCAGTCAATATATTCCGGTTCATAGCCGAACATGATAATCCGTACCTTTCTTAAATTCCTGCCTGAGTGAAATATTCTGAAAGACGGCAGCCGCAAAATCCCCTTGTTTGCAGGTGTGCCGCTGAATTTACCCTCTGTTTCTTAGGACAATACCTCATTATGTGGTGTTGCTCTTATAGTATACCACACAAAACCGAGGCGGTAAAGCGACAGCGGCGGCATTTCTGGGTATAATTCCGTGGATTTATCCGGCGAGCAGGACGCCGCGCAGTTCTTCAAGCGAATCGACCACGGCGGACGCACCGGCGGTTTCGAGTTCCACGCGGCCGCCGAAGCCGAGCGTGAGGCCGATGCAGTCGAGACCGCACGCGCGTGCGCCCTCGACATCGTGGAAGCGGTCGCCGACGAGGACGGCGGTTTTGAGGTCGGACACGCCGAACGCATCGAGCGCCTGCTGCACGACCTGCGCCTTGGTTCCGATGCTGCCGTCAAGCGATGCGCCGGAAACGACGTCGAAGTACCGCTCAATTTCGAACATATGGAGGATTTTCTGAACGAAAACGGTGGGTTTAGAGGAGGCGATAGCGATTTTCCGTCCGGCATTCCGAAGCGCTGCCAGAAGCTCGGGCACGCCGTCAAAGAGGATGTTTTCCTGCCAGCCGATGACGCCGAAGCGCTCACGGTAGGCCTCGACCGCCTTTTTCGCCTGCGCGTCGTCCATCTGATAGCAGCGGCGGAACTCGTCGTACAGCGGAGGGCCGATGAAGTGCTCGAGCGCGGAGAGGTCGGGTTCAGAGATGCCCATTTTATCGAGCGCGTACTGAACGGACTTGGTGATGCCCTCGCGCGGGTCAGTCAATGTGCCGTCGAGGTCGAAAAGGATATACTGGTACATGGAAACCTCCCGTTTCGGTTGAAAAATCGTGGATGAATGCGAAAATAAGTGCAGACAGCAAAACACCGACCCTTTCGGATCGGTGCATTGTGTGCGCGTTGAGTTATCTTCCCGGGCCGTCGCCAGCCAAGTATTGTCACCGTAAATGAGCTTAACTACTGTGTTCGGAATGGGAACAGGTGTACCCTCATCACCATTAACACGCACTTACTTTCTTGTGAACAAGAAAGTAAGCAAAGAAAACTTCAATAGCGCTTCGCGCGTTTACTTCTTGTCCGGAAAGCTGTTTAATTTTAGCACATTCCTCACGTCTTGTCAACTGTTATTTTGGTGACCCGTGGGAGAATCGAACTCCCGTTTGCGGCGTGAGAGGCCGCCGTCTTAGCCGCTTGACCAACGGGCCATAACAGCAAGACCTTCGGTTTGTGCTTTTTGAAAGTTACACCTGTGAGGCCATGTCTCAGACCTCACGGGCGTCTTTCCTGGTACACCATCACGGGCTCGAACCGTGGACCCACTGATTAAGAGTCAGTTGCTCTACCAACTGAGCTAATGGTGCATACTTTTCTTCGAGAAGAAAAGTATGCAAAAGAAGCTTTAGTGAGCGCTGACGCGCTGCCTCTTTTCGCTTTTCTCTCTTGGAAAATCCTTGAAGATTTACACCTTCAAAACTGAACAATCACTACTCGCAAGCTATC
>UQVU01000091.1 GCA_900544475.1 uncultured Butyricicoccus sp. | reverse complement strand
ATGAAAGGGAGAAAAGCATGAAACTCTACAAAATTTTGACCCTTCTGCGGCAGCTTCGCCGTCTGCCGTCCGTCTACTATATCGGCGGCAGCGACATTCTTCCGCCGCCCCTTTCGCCTGAGGAGGAGGCCGAGGCGGCAGCCGCCTGCCAGACCGGCGACGAGAACGCGCGGCGCAGGCTCATCGAGCACAATCTCCGCCTCGTGGTGTTCCTCGCGAGGAAGTTCGAGTCGAGCGGCGTGGGCACGGAGGACCTCATCTCCATCGGCACCATCGGCCTTATCAAGGCGGTCAGCACCTACCGCAGCGACCGCAAGGTGAAGCTCGCGACCTACGCCTCGCGCTGTATCGAGAACGAAATCCTGATGTACCTGCGCAAAATCGCCGGCCGCCGCACCGAGGTTTCGTTCGACGAGCCGCTTTCCTCGGACTGGGACGGGAACGAGCTGCTGCTCTCGGACATTCTCGGCACCGAGCCGGACAGTGTTATCCGCCCGCTTGAGGACGATGTGGACCGGGTGCTACTGCTGCGTGCGCTGTCCCATCTGCCGCCGCGCGAGCGCGAGATCATCTCCATGCGCTTCGGCATCGACCTGCCCGAAAGCATGACGCAGAAGGAGGTCGCTGACCGCCTCGGCATCTCCCAGAGCTACATATCGCGCCTCGAAAAGCGCATCATCGCAAAAATGCGCCGCGACATCGTATCGCAGATTTAGACAAGAGCGATTTGCGAGCAAATTTTGTACTCTGATAAGGCGCGTCTTTTCTTCCGTATTCGCTCAAAAGCGTGGTTTCGAGCGAAAGGCTGTTTGAAAAACAGCCTCAAAAAACCCTCCCCGAGATTTTTCACTCAGAGAGGGTTTTACTATGCAGATTTACTTGTCGCCTGCAATGCGGATACGGTTAAGCGCTTTTTTGAGCTTGACCTGCGCCACCTCGTACTCGCGGTCGCTCTCCTTTTTCTGGAGAGCCGCGCGGGCACGCTCAGCGGCGCTGTTCGCACGATTGACGTCGATTTCGTCCGCCCACTCGCAGGTGCGGGCGAGAATGGTCGTGCCCTCGCGGGTCACATCCACAAAGCCGCCCGAAACCGCAGCGACACGGCGCTCACCGTTCTGCACGATGATCAGCGCACCGATGCCGAGCGCCGCGATATACGGCACATGGTTCGGCAGAATGCCGACGTCGCCCTGTGTGGTGCGTACCACGATGCGGTCCACGTCGCCTTCGAAAAAGCAGCGGTCGATCGTCAGCACCTTGAGAGGAAAGGTAGCCATATTATGCCCCCTTCTTAGCCTTCTCCACGACTTCGTCGATGGTGCCGGCGAACAGGAACGCCGACTCGGGCAGATCGTCGCACTTGCCGTCGAGGATCTCGCGGAAGCCGCGGATGGTCTCCGCGACCGGAACGTACTTGCCGGACATGCCGGTGAACTGCTCTGCGACCGAGAACGGCTGCGAGAGGAAGTTCTGGATCTTACGTGCACGGGCTACCGTCAGCTTGTCCTCGTCGGACAGCTCGTCCATGCCGAGGATGGCGATGATGTCCTGAAGGTCCTTGTACTTCTGAAGGATGGACTGCACCGCACGCGCGACCTCGTAGTGCTCCACGCCGACGACGTCCGCCGTCAGGATACGCGAGGACGAATCCAGCGGGTCAACCGCCGGGTAGATACCCATCGAAGCAATATCACGCGAAAGAACGACCTTTGCGTCCAGATGCGAGAACGTCGTCGCCGGAGCCGGGTCGGTCAGGTCGTCCGCCGGGACGTAGACCGCCTGTACGGAGGTGATAGAGCCCTTCTTGGTCGAGGTGATTCGCTCCTGAAGCGCGCCCATCTCGGTCGCGAGGGTCGGCTGATAGCCTACCGCCGACGGCATACGGCCGAGCAGTGCGGATACCTCGGAACCCGCCTGCGTGAAGCGGAAGATGTTATCGATGAACAGCAGTACGTCCTGTCCCTCGACGTCGCGGAAATACTCCGCCATCGTCAGGCCGGACAGCGCAACGCGCATACGTGCTCCGGGAGGCTCGTTCATCTGGCCGTAGACCAGTGCGGTCTTGTTGATAACGCCGGACTCCTGCATTTCGTTATATAGGTCGTTGCCCTCACGGGTACGCTCGCCGACGCCGGTAAAGACCGAGATACCGCCGTGCTGCTTTGCGATGTTGTTGATCAGCTCCATGATGATGACCGTCTTGCCGACGCCTGCGCCGCCGAACAGACCGATCTTGCCGCCCTTTGCGAACGGTGCGATCAGATCGACGACCTTGATGCCGGTTTCGAGGATTTCGGTCGTGGACTCCTGCTCCTCATAGGACGGAGCGGGACGGTGGATCGGCCAGCGCTCCTCGCCTTCGATCGCCGGCTTGTTGTCTACCGGCTGACCGAGAAGGTTGAAGATACGGCCGAGGTTCTTGTCACCGACCGGAACGGTGATCGGGCCGCCGGTGTCGGTTGCCTTCATGCCGCGCATCAGGCCGTCGGTGGACTCCATCGCGATGCAGCGCACGGTATCCTGACCGATATGCTGCGCAACCTCGACCGTGATGACATGGCCGTTGTTGTCGATTGTGATGGCGTTCAGCAGCTTGGGCAGCGCGTCAGCGGCAAATTTAATGTCAAGCACCGGTCCGGTGATCTGGACAACGGTGCCGATATTCTGCTCACTCATTGGCAAAACTCCCTTTGAAAAGAGTGAAGAGTGCAGAGTTCCGAGTGAAGAGCCGAAGTCATGTCTTCACTCTCCTGTCTCCACTCTTATTTTTAAGCTCCTACTTCGCCCGAGCCGGCGACGATCTCCGTGATTTCCTGCGTGATCGCTGCCTGACGGGCACGGTTGTAGGACAGGTTCAGATTTTCGATCATCTCGCCCGCGTTGTCGCTTGCCGCCTCCATAGCCATGCGGCGTGCGGACTGCTCGGAGCAGTAGCTTTCGACTACCGCGCCGTACAGCACGCCGTACAGATATTCGGGGACGACCGCGTTAAGCACCGCTTCCGGCGAGGGATCGTATTCGGTCAGCACGTGTGCGCCCGTTTCCGCGTTTTCCCTGCGCTCGAAGCTCAGCGGCAGAAGCGGAATGCACTTCGCCTCCTGCTGGAGCGGGGAAACGAATTCGGTGTAGCAGAGGAAAACCTCGTCTGCCTTGCCCGAACGGAAGGCGTCGATCAGAAAATCGACGATCTCATGCGTATCGCTGATCTTCATGGTCTCGGCAACGCCCGGATAATCGGCCAGCACCGGCCACTGCCGCTTGGCGTAATGCTCCTGCGACTTCTTGCCGATGGTGATGACCGAGGCGTTCTTGCCCTCCATCTCGGCGGCGGCGCACTTGAACACGTTCGAGTTGTAGCCGCCTGCCAGACCGCGGTCGCCCGCGATAACGATGAACAGGCTGTTTTTGACTTCGCGGCGGCGGGTATAGACCGAGTCGCTGTCGCGCGTGACACCTGCCAGACGCGCAACAGTATCGTAAATGGCGTTGAAGTAGGGACGCACGCCGAGGGCGCGCTCCTTGGCGCGGCGCATCTTGGAGGACGCGACCAGCTCCATCGCCTTTGTGATCTGCATGGTGGACTGCACCGATTTGATACGGCGTTTAATGTCCTTCATGTTTCCGGATGCCATTTTTCAGTCCCTCCCTGCGTCTTTTAATGCTCGGAAAGGAACTTTTTCTTAAATTCCTCAATGGACTGCGTCAGCTTCTGCTTGGTATCATCCTCGAGCTTGCCGGTCGCACGGATGGTTTCGGGCACATCAGTGCCGTCCATGTACTCGAACAGCTCCTTCTCGAAGGTGCCGATGAGTTCGACCGGAATATCGAGCAGCTCGCCCGAAACGACGGCAAAGATGATGATGACCTGCTTCTCGACCGGAATCGGGCTGTTCTGCGGCTGCTTGAGGACTTCTACGATGCGCTCGCCCTGTGCAAGACGCTTTTTCGTATCGGCGTCAAGGTCGGAGCCGAACTGCGAGAACGCCTGTAACTCACGGAACTGCGAATACGCGAGCTTCAGGGTGCCCGCGACCTTCTTCATGGCCTTGATCTGGGCGTTGCCGCCGACTCGGGATACCGAGATGCCCGGGTTTACTGCCGGACGGATGCCGGAGTTGAACAGCTCGGTTTCGAGGAAGATCTGGCCGTCGGTGATCGAAATAACGTTCGTCGGGATGTACGCCGAAACGTCGCCCGCCTGGGTTTCGATGATCGGGAGCGCGGTCAGCGAGCCGCCGTTCTGGATGTTCGCTGCGCGTTCGAGCAGACGGGAATGCAGATAGAATACGTCGCCCGGATAAGCCTCGCGTCCTGGCGGACGGTGAAGCAGCAGGGAAAGTGCACGGTAAGCTACCGCGTGCTTGGACAGGTCATCGTAGATAACGAGAACGTCCTTGCCCTTATGCATGAAATACTCGCCGATCGAGCAGCCTGCATACGGCGCGATATACTGGAGCGGCGCGGACTCGGAGGCGGTCGCCGCAACGATGCAGGTGTAGTCCATTGCACCGTTCTTTGCGAGCGTTTCCGCTACCTGCGCTACGGTCGAGCGCTTCTGGCCGATCGCAACATAAACACAGATAACGCCCGTGCCCTTCTGATTGATGATGGTGTCCAGGCAGATGGCGGTCTTGCCGGTCTGACGGTCACCGATGATCAGCTCACGCTGGCCGCGGCCGATCGGGATCATGGAGTCGATCGCCTTGATACCGGTCTGGAGCGGCACGTTTACCGGTGCGCGCTCGATGATGCCCGGGGCGGGGCACTCGACCGGACGGGACTCTGTTGTATTGATGGGGCCCTTGCCGTCGATCGGCTTGCCCAGCGCGTCAACGACGCGGCCCAGCATTGCCTCACCGACCGGGACCTCCACGATGCGCTTCGTGCGCTTTACCGTGTCGCCCTCACGGATATTCTGGTCGGAACCCAGGATAACGGCGCCGACGAGATCCTCTTCAAGGTTCTGCGCCATGCCGTATACGCCGCCCGGAAATTCGAGCAGCTCACCCGACATGCAGTTCTCCAGACCATGGATATGCGCGATACCGTCGCCTACGGTGACGACCGTACCGACGTCGGTCAGCTTGATCTGGCTCTGGTAGTGCGTGATCTGCTCCTTGATAATATTACTGATCTCTTCAGGGCGTAATTCCATAAAGTCACCTACTTCCTTACGCAATGGTATTGGTCAGCCGTGCGGCAATCTCGCTGATGCGAGTGCGCAGGCTCGTGTCGAACTGCTCGTTGTTCACCTTGACAACGATGCCGCCGATGATCTCGGGATCGACCGACGTTTCGAGCACGACCTGCCTGCCGGTAACGGCCTGCATTTTGTTCTTGAGTTTCTCGCGGAGCGCGTCGCTCATCGGCACCGCCGTCACAGCGCATACCTCCGCGATATTGTTTTCGAAATAATACTGCTCCTTATAGGCCTCGCGCATCTCGAAAATCAGACCGACGCGGCCCTTTTCCGTGATGAGCATGAGGAAATTCAGCAGAAACGGCTGAATTCTGCCCTCGAACACGCGCTTCAGAACATTCTGCTTGTCCTCGAACGCGATGGATGGGGTGGTAAGGAGCTTGAGGAAATCGGGGGTTTCGCGGAACACGCCGCACACGGCGGTCAGCTCCTCAAGATACCCTTTTTCCTGTTTTTCGTCCTTTGCGACTTCGTACAGGCTCAGCGCATAACGTTCGCTTACAATATCAGCCATGCGCGATCACCCTACCTTGTCGATGAAATCTTCGATGAAGCGCTCGTGATCGGCCTCCTTGACGTCGCGCTCGACGACCTTGGACGCGATCATGACGGACAGGCTTGCGACCTCGTCCTTCAGCTCGTTCATCGCCTTCTTGCGCTCCTGCTCGATGGTGGTCTCTGCCTTCTTCATCATAGCGGCAGCCTGCTGCGAAGACTCCTTGAGGATCTCCTCGCTGCGCACGGTCGCGCGGCGGGTAGCGGAGCCGACGATCTCGGCCGCCTCCTCCTTCGCCTTGGACAGGCGCTCGGTGTATTCGGCGCGTTTCTGTTCCGCGTCGGTCTGTGCCTGCTCGGCGGCGGAGTAAATGGTCTTTACCTCCTCCTCACGCTGAGCGAGCATTTTGCGGACCGGCCCAAACAGGAACTTCTTGATGATCAGGAACGTGATGAGCGTGTTGCACATCGTCACGAGGATCTCCCACCAGCCGATGCTGACAAAGGCCTCGTAAATTGCCTGTTGCACAGGTTTACCTCCTTCCCGAACGGAAGTGTTCTCCGTTTCGTTTTATCAATTCCGGACCACCCGCTTGACGCGGAGCGGTCAGAAAGCGTCAATGGCCTGACTGGCAAGAACAGTTAGGACATTGCTTCTTCCATTTAGAACTGACCGACGAACGGGTTGGCAAACAGCAGGATAAGCGCGATAACCAGCGCATAAATACCGGTAGACTCCGCCATTGCGATACCAAGAATCATGGTACGGGTGATGTCACCCTGTGCCTCGGGCTGACGGCCGATGGCGGAGCACGCCTGACCGGCTGCATAACCCTCGCCGATACCAGGGCCGAGGCCGGCGATCATTGCCATGCCTGCACCCAGAGCGGACATACCTGCTACGAATGCTTTGGGATCCATACTTTTATTCCTCCTGAAATTATGTTTCGTTCAGATTGATTTGTGTTGTTGGAAATTCGCCTTGTCAGCTGCCTCGCGCATCTCCGACGTATGCCATGGTCAGCATACTGAAAATGAACGCCTGCATGCAGGCCGTGAAGCAGTCAAAGTACAGCGACAGAACGCCCGGCAGGCCGATCTGAAGCAGCGGAACGGGCAGGAAACCCAGAACCGCGTTCGAGAGCACCTTGAGCGCACCCATGATGAGGGTCGTGATGACAAGGCCGCCTGCCATGTTGCCGAAGTGACGGAACGACATGGAAACCGGCGTTGCGATCTCGCTCAGTACGTTCAGAGGCGCCATGACAAAGATCGGCTCAAGGAAGCCCTTGAGGTAGCCGCCGATGCCGCCGAACTTGATCTTGTTGTAGGTGATGAGTATAAACGTGATGATTGCCCAGCCGAGCGTGGTGTTCAGGTCTGCGGTCGTAGAGCGCATCCAGAACAGGCTGGCCAGCGAGCCGAAGAGCGAGCTCATCATGAGCGTCATGATGTAGGGCGAAAACGCTCTGCATCCCTCACCCATCGTACTGTCTACGAGGCTGTCGATCATCAGCACCGCCTTTTCCGCGAAGGCCTGCTTGCCTTTCGGGATTTTTTCCATGCGGTGCGTCAGAAAGATGCAC
>UQVU01000090.1 GCA_900544475.1 uncultured Butyricicoccus sp. | reverse complement strand
CACAACGCCTGTTCATTGCATTTTTGCTGTTTGTGTTGAGCGTATTAGGCGAAGGAAGCGGCTGCCTTTTCGTGCAAATTCTTTATGGAATTGATTTGAAAGACGTCAACGAAACGATTTTATTTCCGGTTATCTGCTTGATTTGTGTTACTTTTCAAGCAATATATACTATATTTGTTCTGTTGATAATGCAATACTTGAAAAAACATCCGCGGCAGGTCACAACATATATTTTTATTTTGATTGCAATCCTGGCGTTTTCGATTATCGACCTCCTCGTTACCTTCGCAGACACCGCCTACCTCATTCCGGCGCTTATTCTGTCGGCGCTGCTGATTGCGGCGATTGCGGGGTGCATTTACCTGTTCACGGATCAGCTTCGTGTGCAGCGGGAGCGGCTTCAGCTTGCGAATTTGGAAGAAATGCTGCAAGATCAGGTAAAGCACTACACTGCGCTTTACGAGGCCAACCGGCAGGTCGCCGTGCAGCGGCACGACCTGAAAAATATCCTGCTCAACGTGCGAAGCTACATTCAGGTCGGGGAATATGAAAAACTGGACAAGTACGTTGCCGGTTTTCAGGAAAAAGTGCAGCCGTCCACGCTGATCGACAACGGTATGCCGTTTATTGATGCGGTTCTGTCCGCGAAAATGGCAGAACACGCGGAAATCCCGTTTGAAAACGATATTTCGATGCTGACGCTGGAGAAAATCAAACAGCCGCAGATTGCGTTCATACTGGCCGGCGCGCTGGATAACGCGATTGAAGCCTGCGAAAAGAGTGCAAAGCCGTTTATCCGGGTGCATATCGGGCAGCATGGACGCATGATTTCGCTGGTCGTAGAAAACGCCGCTGACCAGCCGGTGCGAACCGCAGGGGACAGGATTCTCACCACCAAGGCGGACGATAAAGCGCACGGCTACGGCGTGAAAAGCATGATGCAGATGGCCGAGCAGCTTCACGGTATGCTCACATGGCGGCAGGAAAAACAGGTTTTCACGCTCTCTGTGCTGATGCAGGATATTGGGGCGTAAATGGGGGAATTTCAGGTTGAACATTATCATCTGCGACGATGACAGGATACAGGTCAAGCAAATCGAACAGTTTCTTTCCGCGCGCGAGGGATATACGATTTTTGCGTTTCATTCCGGCGCAGAGCTGCTGCAATACGGCCCGCCCGCGTGCGAAATCGCTATTCTGGACGTAAAATTACAGGACACGCTCGGTACGCGGCTTGCCGAAACGCTGCGCGAACGGTATCAGGAAATCGACATCATTTTTATTTCGTCGTACCCCCAGTACGTCACGAGCGCGTTTCATGTGAAGGCATCGCAGTTTCTGATCAAGCCCGTCAACCGGAAAACCTTTCTGGCGGAGTTCGATTACATTCTCGCGGAACGCGGCTCGCGGCATTTTCGGTGGGTGGTCAGCAATAAGTCCTCGATTTATTCCTTGCTCCCGAGCGAGATACTGTATGTCGAGGCGTATCATCGGCACCTGTTTATTCACACGGCAAAGCAGAAAATCACGATATGCGGCAAGCTGAAAGATGTCTGCGAGAAGCTGGAGGGCTACGGTTTCGTGCTATGCCATCAGGGATTTCTCGTCAACACGAGATACATCGAGCACATCGACGGGGACACGATATACCTCACCGGCGGCGACAGCGTTCCCATCAGCTCCCGCAAGCGGAAGGGGTTCATAGAGCAGTATTCGCAGATTATCAGCAGACATAACAGATAACAAACAGAAGGCCGGAAGCTGTCACGCTCCCGGCTTTTTCTAACGGGTTTCACTCATAACGGCTCATAGAGATTGCGGTTACGACCCCGTTTTCGACTGTTACGTGCAGTAGATCGGCTATCATTTCATCGCGGGCGGAGGGAGAGCCGTATAAATCGAGGTAGCGTTCCTCGCTGTCGCCGACCCGTAGGCCGCGCACTGTCCTATGCCGCCAGAACAGCCAGCGGCGCGTCAGCGGAATTTCGTCCGGCGCAACGGTCAGAATAACGCGATTGCGCTCCTTATCCCATCGCGCCGCCATCACTCTCTTTTCCCGAAGGTAGGAAACGGGCGTGTATATTACATTATCCTGCACAAAACCGACGGTTTTTACCGTGTTCTGCTGTATGGTAAGAATTTCTCCGTCTATCCGGCCGCCAAGTCTGCGGACCACCTCATTGAGCGGCACACACGGCTCGTTCTCGTGCCATATCACCGGATTCTGCAAAGAAATTTCCTCTCCGTTCTGCAAAGCGGAGGTGCTGCCGATTTCCATGCTCAGCGAGATATTGGTTCGTTCCAGATAGCCGATTCGCCAGAGAATCAATCCGATTATCAAAATCAGCGCCATAACCGGAATGGCATAGGTTCTCAAATGTTTCAGCATATCAGCGCACCTCCAGATAGTTCTTTAGGCAATACCGCATGATTGAACAAGAGCGATTTGCGAGTAAATTTTGTGCACTGATTAGGCGCGGTTTTGCAGCAATACTTTCGTATTGCAAGAAATCGCAACGACATCAGGGTGAAAAATTTCCGCAAAGCGTCGCCGCTTTAATTGTGCGGTGTTGCCTTATATCAGTATAACATAAAATTTGGGAGATGAGCGACTTGCGGCGGAAGAAATTGCTGAAATGTCGGGCGCGAGAATTGTAAAATCACATGGAACGATGCAGTGCAATAGCAGGAAAACACTTGGCTGTGGGGGGAATTTTGCGCAGCTGGGTGATTTTTACATGAATGGGATACCCAAATGTCTGCGAATGCGTTATAATAGAAAAAAGATTTACCATTTCGCGGCGTGGAGGTGATGCGGATTGGCATGTGGGGATGTAAGGCTTCTGCACATCGGGAGAAAACCTATGAAAACAATACAGCGCAGCATTCTGCTTATGGCCACGATACTGATTATATATTTCGCTTTGGCCAACAGCGCACCGTCGGCAACGGACGGCGAATGGACGCTGACTCTGACAGCCGGAGAAAATACGGCATACCGGAACGGCGAAGCGTTCGAACTCGCAGGCAAGCCGTATATTCAGGACCACACCTTTTATGTTCCACTGCGGGAAGTCACCGAGGCCCTTGGCGGGACATACCGCGAATATGGCGATACGGCGAAGATTGCATTTCCCGCCTATACGGCGGAATACCATGTCGGGAAAAACAATTATGCGGCAAACGGCGAAGACGTCGTTGCCGATGCGCCTGTCAGATGCTTTCCGGCCGATTCGAGCGGGACGTATTATAATGCCGCGGCCGACCGGACGCCTGTCCGGCATGACGGGATGATATATTTCCCGCTGGGCTTTACCGGAGTGGATGCTCCGGATCGGTATGCGCCCGGCATCAATTCGCTGCGCTATGCGGCGGATAAAATGGTTATTATATCCACGGTGCAGAACGACGATTGCCTGATTGACAGTACGAATCCGGAAAACAGGCTTGCGGCAGGCATGGCATTTTCAGAGCTTCCGAGCGATATATCTGCGGAATTTCAGCCGTCAGACGATAAGGCGTATGTGCTGAATTATGCAATCGAAAATTACCAATCGAATGACCTGAAGATTTCCGTCATGCGGCGGCTCACAGGAGAAGATGCGGAAAATATGGATGGAAAGATATGCAATATCACGGCTTGTTCCCCTCGGTTCCGAACGCCGAGAGGTCTGAAAGCAGGCGATACGGAGCAGAGCATTACGATATTGTACGGGGCATGGGACGACCCGTTTCTGGTTTTCTCAACGGAGAATAATCGCGTAGCCACGATCGAGCTGCGCAAAAATTATTACAAGGCAGGTTGACACGTGCTTTGCCGAATGCACTCACAACAGAAATGACAGGGAGGGACTCATATGAAGCGATTTCACAAAGCTCTGCTCACCGCCGCCGCCTGCGCTGCGCTATTGATTTCCGCACAGGCGGCCGAGCCGCAGGACGTTCTGCAAACCGTACTGCCCGTCGTGCAGCAGGAATGGCAGAGCACCGGCGCCATCCGCACCACCTCTTTTTCGGGGGACGATTACTTGATGCAGCTAAGTTCGCTTATGCCGGAAAAGCACTTCTATACCGTCACCCTTTTGATGGAGGATACCTCCGGTGCATCCATCTACAAATGCGGCGTATTTGACCCGCAGACGGGCAAAATGGTCGTGCCCCTCGAATACGATTCGATTGAGGCGACGCCCGATGGCGAACTGCTGCTCGGCCAATGGAATGATGACTCGCCGCGCTGCTGGTTTGCCGACGATACCGGTGCGCTGACGCAGATCGAGCTGCCCACCGGATATACCAGGCTGTCGCCTGACAGCAGCGGCCTGTTTATTCTTTCCAAAATTGTGCGGAAGCCCATGAGAGATTCCAATATGCCCGAAACTACGGAGGGAAATGTGACGCAATATGCCATTGCCGACCGGAATATGAATATCATTCGTGACAATATTGACGGCGGTGCCAGCGGCCCCTCTATTTGGCCGCCGGAGTGCACAAACGGCGTGTTTATTATCCAGACCGGCGGCACACAATGGGAAACCGGTATGGCTTACCGCGGGTGCAACGGCACGTTCGGTTTGATCGACAAAACCGGAAACTGGATTGGCCGCCATGATTACCAGTCCCTCTCGTGGGCGGATCAGCATTTTGTCGCCCGGAGAAACGGAAAATACTACCTGCTTGACGGCAAAGGCGGCGAAACGCCCGTTACCGTACCGATGGAGATGTACCGGTACAGCAGCTGGGCGAAAAAGGAAGCCGATGCCGCGCAAACGCATGACATTGAAACTCGTTTTGCCTATCCGCAGTTGGACATCACCCGCGCGAAGTTCACCGAGCTGACGATGCAGCTGTACCGCACGATTTATCCCGACAGAGAAGTACCGCAGTCCGATAAGCAGTTTTCAGACTGCGAGGACGCGGAAATCCAGTCTGATGTGCAGAACGCGGTCGCGCTCGGCATTGTAAACGGCTACGAGGACGGCACATTCCGCCCGTACCGGACGATTTCCCGCGAGGAAGCCGCGGCGATGCTGAACCGGCTGTATACCGCGCTTGGCGGCACGGTCGATACGGTTTCCGGCGAAACCTACGCCGATGACGCGCAAATCGATGATTGGGCGCGCAACAGCGTTTACGCCATGCGCGAGAAAAACATCATGACCGGCAAGCAGGATAATAAATTCTGCCCCAAGGACGGATACACCGCCGAACAGGCCGTCGTCACGATGGAGCGGATGTATCAGGCAGAGAGGTAAGAGGTGACAAAAATGAAAAAACTTCGTATATTGCTTTCGGCGCTGCTCATCTGCTGTCTGCTGCCTGTCGGCGCGGGGGCGGCGGATACACTGTCGCAGATGCAGCTGACCCGGCAGTGCATTGCGCATTTTCAGCAGGAGCGGCCGTCCGAAGGCGATAATGAATGGCGGATAGATGAGTATGTCGTGTCGGCGTGGAGCCTGAACGAGGAAAAAGACATCTGGGAGCTTGATGTTTCGTCAATCATGTCGTCTACGTGGTCGTGCGCGTTTGAGATGCAGACCGGAAAAATCATTACGCCGCTCATCAACGGCCAGATTTTCAAGAGAGGCGAGGACAGCCTGCTGCTCGAAACCCGAACGGACGAAAAATACAGCTATCAGGTCTGTGATATGAAGGGCGGACTGCGCGACATTTCCATACCGCACGACGGACAGGTTGTACTGGCAGACAGCGAGGGATATATCCTTTCCAGTTTTGAGGTTCAGAAAACCGTTCGAACCGACGGCGATAGAACCATGGTATTCCCGCTCTTGCAGTACAGTATTCTTGACGCTGACGGCAATGTGCTGCTCGATGAGCTGGACGATGTCTATAACGATACGCTGGGGGGTTCTTTGATGTTTTTTCGACGGTGGGGCGGCTGTCCGCAGCGGCTCGACCGAGGTGTATGTGCCGGACGGCCCGTGGCCGGCAATTTTCTACAACGCGCCCTACCGTTTCATCGACCGCAGCGGCAAGGAAATCGCACAGCAGAAACTCGACAGTCTGTCGTATAACCGGTTTAACTCCCGCTGGTTCGGCAGGCGCGATGATAAGAACTATCTGCTTGACGGACACGGCGGCGAAAGCGTGATCCCGTACAACTGGTTTGAGCCCAGTCAGTGGGCGGAGGAGACGGTTCAGCAGGCGGCGGCGCTCGGCATCGAGCTGCCGTACCTCTCGGGGCATCAGCCGTACCGCCTGAATATCCGCCGGGACGAGTTCTGCACGCTCGCGGTGCAGATGCTTCGGGCGGCAGACCCGGATAAGCCGCCGCAGACCGAAAAGGCGTTTCCCGACTGCGAGGACGCCGATGTCATGCGCATCGCGGCGCTCGGCATTGTGAACGGCTACGAGGACGGCACGTTTCAGCCGGACCGGGACATTTCCCGCGAGGAGGCCGCCGTTATCCTGCACCGGCTGTATCGGGTGATGTACGGCGAAATCACCGCCGACCCGGTGCGCTACGATGACGACAGCAGCATCGGTCTGTGGGCGAAAGAATCGGTTTACGCCATGCGGCAGGCCGGCGTCATGCAGGGCGAGGGACAGAATCAGTTCCACCCAGAAAACGGCTACACCTGCGAGCAGGCCATCGCGACCATGCTCCGCATGACGATGATAGAAGTGTAATCCAAAAAAGAAAAAAGTACCGCAGCTCTGCCGCCAAACGATGGTTCGGAAGCGCAGGCGCGGTACTTTCTTAGATAATAACCCCGTTGCAGTGGTCGATTTCGTGCTGAATGATCTGCGCGGTCCAGCCGGTGAAGGTCTTGAGGCGGGTCTGCATCTTCTCGTTCTGGAACTGCACCTTGATGGACTGCCAGCGGCGCGTCTTTCTCGTTCCCGTGAGCGACAGACAGCCTTCCTCGGCGTCGTATGCGCCCGATTTCTTGACGATTTCGGGGTTGAGCATCACCATGTAGCTGCCCTCGTTATCGAACGCGATAATGCGCCGGCGCACGCCGATCATGTTGGCCGCCATGCCAACGCAGCCCTCCTTGTGCGCCTCCAGCGTTTCGAGCAGGTCGCGCACGGTGTCCATATCCTCCGCTGTCGCTCTCTCGGACGGCAGCGCCAGAAACGCCTCGTCTTTCATGATTTCTCGTACCATATTCGTTCTCCTTTGCGGTGTTGCCTTTATTATAGCGGCTCAGAGAGGGGAGTGCAAGGCTTTCCGGCGGGGATACCGGTTCATTCCCCATAAAAAAACCGAGGGCGTAAAACCCTCGGCTGAGTCTGTCGATAAAGTCAATTTTTCGAGAATGCAGTGTTTCGCGCG
>UQVU01000089.1 GCA_900544475.1 uncultured Butyricicoccus sp. | reverse complement strand
TATGATTTTGCTTCGCAAAATCTATTTCATGCGCGCTTCTGCGCGAAACACTGTGTTCTCGAAAAATTAGCTTTATCGACAGACTCAAGTTCATTCATAACACAAAAACCGAGAGCAGCTCCCGGTTTCCGTGCGGCGAAACGCCGTTTTTCAGCCTTCCTCGGTCACTTCGATGTTGCCGATGTTGTCGGCGAGCTTCTTGCCGCGGAAAGCGTCCTTATTGTGCTGATAAATGAGGCGAAGGCCCTCAAGCGTCAGGCTCGGGTCCACCTCGTTGATGAGCGGGCAGTATTCCGCCATCATGCGGCCCATGCCGCCGGTCGCAACGACGCGGGCGTTGCCGCCAAGCTCCTTCTGGATGTCGGTGATGATGCCGGTGAGGGCGCCGACATAGCCGCGCACCGCGCCCGACTGCATCGAGCGGACGGTCGTCTTGCCGATGGCGTGCTCGGGCATTTCGATGTCCACGCGCGGCAGCTTGGACGCCTTGAGGAACAGCGCTTCCATCGCGACCTTGAGGCCGGGGAAAATCGCGCCGCCCTGATACGCGCCCTCGGCGTCGATGGCGTCAAAGGTGGTCGCCGTGCCGATGTCCACGATGATGAGCGGCTTGCCGTAGCGCTCCATCGCGGAGACCGCGTTGATGAGGCGGTCCACGCCGACCTCGCGCGGGTTCGCGTAGCAGTTGCGCACGCCGATGTCCACATCGCGGCCGGCAATGAGCGGCTGCACGTGCAGATATTTTCGGATCGCGTTGACGAGCGTGTACATCACCGGCGGAACAACGCTCGCGATGATGACCGCGTCCGTCTGATGGCGGTCGAGGCCGTGAAAGTGGTAATACTGCGCGATCTGCATACCGAGTTCATCCGATGTGCGCTCCGCGTTGGTGGAGATGCGGAACGAGCCGCAGAGCTTTTCTCCGTCGTAAATGCCGAACACCATGTTGGTGTTGCCTACGTCTATCGCCAGAAGCATAGTTTTTTCCCCTTAATTCTTAACAAAAACTCTCTTTTCGCAGCAGTGCGCCGTCCTCATCGACGAGCGACAGCGTGCGGACCGTCCCGTTTTCGATTTCCAGACGGGCGTAGCTCGCCGGACCGCCGCGCGGCAGGCTGATGCTGCCCGGATTGCACACGAAAACGCCCTGCTCACGCTCCGCCATCATGCGGTGGGTGTGGCCGAAGAACGCAAACGAGCAGCCCTCTTCCCTCGCCCTTGCGGGCACAAGGCCGCTGTGCAGCATGGAAACGCGCTCGCGGTGGCCGTGGGTCAGGTACATGCGCACCCCGCCGACGGTCACGACCGCAGAAAGCGGAACATCCGGGTCGAAATCATTGTTGCCGCGTACATTATAAATAGTAAGCGCAGGAAACGCGCGGCGGATGTCGTCGGCGTCGTCCGTGTGGTCGCCGAGATGGATGACGGCGTCCGGCTTTTCGCGCTCGATGGCGTAAGCCATCGACATGTTATACCCATGCGAGTCCGAAAAAACCAGAACCTTCACGTACTTTTCTCCCTTCGCCCTGCGGCACATATAGCGTTATTTTACACCGCAGGTGAAAAAATGTAAAGCGGAAATGCAAAATTCCTATGAAAAATTAAAATCGTGCCCTCCCGAGGGCAGACGCCCTTTCGCTTTCCGAGGACACAATTTTTCTCCTCCGGCATAGACTGTACTGACACCATATGGAAGGAGCGATTTTTATGTCCGACCCGAATGACATTCTGCGGGTCCTTGCCGCGAAAGCCGGCGGCAGTCAGGCGCTTTCCGCTCTTGAGCAGGCGCTTTCGAGCGCCGAGGGCCGCCGCGCGGTCAGCGCACTCTCCGCCTCCCACGAAGCGATGCTGCGCCGCGCCGCCGAAAACGCAGCCGCCGGCGACCTCACCGCCGCCCGTGCCCTTGCGCGGAGCCTTGCCGCCACGCCCGAGGGCGCCCGCCTCGCCGACTCGCTGCGCCGCAGCATGGGAGGAGAACGCCGTGGATAACGATGCACTTTCCGGCCTGCTGAACGACCCGGACGCGCTCCGCCGCGCCATGGACTCGGTTTCCTCCCTGCTCGGGACGCCGTCCGACGCCCCCTCTCCCCCGCCAGACGACGCGGAAACGCGGCTGCTTCCCGTCCTCTCCGGCATCATGCAGGGCGGACGCGCCGCCGTCAACCCCGACAAGCGTGCGCTCATGACTGCGCTGCGTCCGTTCATCGCGCAGGACGTCGCGCTCCAGTTCGACCGCGCTCTCCGCCTCGTCGGCATGGCCGGCATGGCACGCGCCGCGCTTTCCGAGCTTGAACACCGCACCGGCAAAGGGGGCGACTCCGCTGTATAACCGCTATCTCGCCGAGGCGTCCTCCGAGGCTGCGCCCGAAACGCCCCCGCTCTCCGCGCTTTTCAATATGCGCCCCGTGCTCGACCGCGACGCCCTCATCACCCTCGCCGCCGCGTATTTTCTCCTCACCGACAGCGAACGCGGCACCGACTGGGAAAGCGTCATTCTGACCGGCATTCTGCTCTTTCTCGGTCTTTGAGCACGAAAAAGAGGCAGACTTTCGTCTGCCCCTCCGGATTTTCGTTTACTTTTTCAGCTTTTCGGACGCGAGGTCGGCCAGCTTTGCGTAATCCGCAAGGCTCAGCCGTTCGCCGCGGATGCGTGCGTCCAGACCTGCCGCCTCGACGAGCGACACGATTTCGTCCTTGCTCATCTCGCTCGCGAGCACCGGGCCGAGCGCGTTGACGAGCGTCTTTCGGCGCATATTGAACGCCGCGCGGACGAGGGCGAAAAACAGCTTTTCGTCGCGCGTTTCGACCGCCGGCTTCGCGAGCGGCGTCAGCTTCAGCACCGCCGAGTCTACCTTCGGGCGCGGAACGAAGCAGTCCGCCGGAACGTCGAACAGGATCTCCGCCTTCGCGTGGTACTGTACATAGATGGAGAACGCCGAGTAGGCCGAGGTGCCCGGCGCGGCGCAGATGCGCTCCGCAACTTCCTTCTGCACCATGACCGTGATGTGCTCGAACGCGCCGCTCTCCATGAGCGCGGTGATGGCCGGCGTGGTGATGTAGTACGGCAGGTTCGCGCAGGCGACCGCCTTTGCCTCCCCGAACTTCTCGCGGCAGAGCGCCGCCAGGTCGAGCGCCAGCACATCGCCCTGCACGACCTCGAAGTTGTCAAACTCCGCCATGGTCTCCGCCAGAACGGGCAGCAGCGCACGGTCAAGCTCGACCGAAACCACGTGCTCCGCGCGGCGGCACAGCTCCGCCGTCAGACAGCCCATGCCCGGGCCGACCTCCACGACGTTCCCCGCCTCGCGTGCGCCGCTCATCTCCGCGATGCGCTCGGGCACCGTGATGTCGGTCAGAAAGTTCTGGCCGAGCGACTTGGAAAAGTGGAACCCGTGCCGTCCCAGAACCGCACGGATGGTTTCAATATCACATAAATTCATTGCATTCTCCCCATGAAGTATCTCATTACAGTATCTTATGCCCGAAAAAAGCCGGCGACCCTGTGCCGCCGGCTTATCGTTTCTATGTATGCCCGCGCATTGCTGCGTGACGGGAAGGTTAATCGTCGCTTTCGATCAGACCGTAGCCACCTGCCGCACGCTTGTAAACGACGGCGTGGCTGTTGTCGTTCTCCGAGTTGCGGAAGAAGTAGAACTGATGATCCAGCAGGTTCATCTGGAGGATCGCTTCCTCTACGCTCATCGGCTTTACGTCGAACTTCTTGCGGCGTACAACGTCGAAATCGTCCTCGGCGAACGCAGCCTGCTGCTCGGCGATCTTATCGAACGCACCCTCGCGCAGACGCTTCTCAAGGCGAGTCTTGTGCTTGCGGATCTGGCGCTCGATGCTGCTTACCGCACCGTCAACAGAGGCGAACATATCGCTCGTCGTCTCCTCGGCGCGAACGACCAGACCGACCTGGCGCACCGTAACTTCCACTGTCTGCTTGCCGCGCAGCTCGCTGAAGGTAAGAGTCGTGTCAGAGTCCTGCTGGAAATAGCGGTCGAGCTTCTCTACCTTGCGCAGCGCGTACGCACGCAGATCGTCGTCAATTTTCATTTTTCTCTCGACGATGGTGAACTTCATAACATCATCTCCTAACGGGCGTTGACCGCCCATGATACTTGCACCGTCCGGGCGGAGCATCCATCCGGATGGCCTATGGGGTTTTGCTATCTTTAGTATAGCACACCATAGGCAACTTGTCCAACAATTTTTATAAAGTTCACAGTTTGTTCAGTAAATTTAACTACATCCCTGCCGGGCGTATCAGATCTCGCCCTCCGCGTGACGGGTCACGTGGCAGGAGATGTTGACCACGCACGGCAGACCGGCGATGTGCGTGCCGAACGGCTCGATAGCGCAGGAAAGCGCGGTGACCGTGCCGCCGAGGCCCTGCGGACCGACACCCGAGGCGTTCACCTTGTCCAGAATACGCTGCTCCATGTCGGCGTAGAGCGGGTCGGCGTTGTGCTCGCCCACGCGGCGCAGCAGAGCACGCTTGGCGAGGTAGGCCGCCTTGTCGCTCGTGCCGCCGAGGCCGACGCCGATAACGATCGGCGGGCAGGGGTTGGAGCCTGCGCCGATGCAGGCGTCCGCGATGAAGTCGATGATCTGCTCCTGCGTTGCCGCCGGGGTGAACATCTTCATCTTGGTCATGTTCTCCGAGCCGAAGCCCTTGGGCGCGACCGTGATTTTGACCTTGTCGCCCGGCACCATCGAGGTGTAGAGGATGCACGGGGTGTTGTCGTTGGTGTTTTCGCGGCGCAGCGGGTCGCCGACGACCGACAGGCGCAGATAGCCGTCGATATAGCCGCGGCGCACGCCCTCGGTGACTGCTTCCTCAAAGGAGCCGCCGGTCAGATGAACGTCCTGACCGATTTCCGCGAAAACGATGGCCATGCCGGTGTCCTGGCAGACCGGAACGTTGTTCTCGCGGGCGAGGTCGCAGTTCGCGATCATCTCGCCGAAAATCTCGCGGCCGAGCGGCGACTGCTCGGTCTGCTGACCGTTCACGAACGCCTCGCGCAGGTCAGCCGGAAGATAATAGTTCGCGTCGATACACAGCTTGCGCACCAGCGCCGTTACCTCAGAAACATCGATTGTCCTCATCTTGTCCTCCTGTATTCCGGTGTGCCGTTTACGAAAACAGCCTTCACCTGAGTTGCAATATCGAGCGGATCGCCGCTCCAGAGTACGCAGTCCGCGTCCAGACCAGCGCACAGGCTGCCGATGCGGTCGCCGAGTCCTGCGATTTTCGCCGGGACCGCCGTCACCGCACGCAGCGCGTCGGTTTTATCCATGCCCGCGCGGACCGCCAGCATGACGGCCACGGGCAGCAGCCGCAGCGGAATTTCCGGGTGATCGACCGTGATGGCGGTCGGGATTCCGGCTCGCGCGAGAATGCCGGGCGCCTCGTCGGTCAGGTTGCGGATCTCCGGCTTGGAGCGGTCGGTCATGTACGGGCCGCAGACCACCGGAACGTGCTCCTCGGCGATGAGGTCCGCGACCAGATGCGCTTCCGTGCCGTGAATGATGACCGGGCGCAGACCGAACTCCTTAGAAATGCGCAGCGCGGTGAAAATATCGTCCGCGCGGTGGGCGTGGAAATGCGCCTCGATGCCGCCGCGCAGCAGCGGAAGCAGCGCCTCCATCTTGCCGTCGTAATCCGGTCCCTCCTGCTCGGCATCGACCTCGGCGCGCGCCTTGCGGGCGAGATATTCGCGCCCCTTGTACAGCTCGTCGCGGATGAGCGCGGCGGTCGCCATGCGGGTGACCGGGGTTTCGTCCTTGTCGTGGTAGACCGACTTGGGGTTTTCGCCGAGGGCGAACTTGATGGCGAGCGGCGCTTTCACGATCATGTCGTCGATGCGGCGGCCTGCCGTCTTGACGAGCGCGATCTGTCCGCCGATGGCGTTCGCGCTGCCGGGAGAAACGCCCGCCGCGGTCACACCGGCCTCGAGCGCCTCGCGGAAGGCGTGGTCCATCGGGTTCACCGCATCGATGGCACGCATCTGCGGCGTGACCGGGTCGGTGTCCTCGTTGCCGTCCGCACCCTCGAAGCCGAGGCCGTCCTCGTACAGACCGAGGTGCGAGTGGATGTCGATAAGACCCGGCGTCAGCACGCCGCCTTCGCCGTCAAGCACCTCCGCGCAGTCCGGCGCGTTATCCTCGCCGAGTGCGGCGATTTTGCCGTCTTTCAGCAGAATCCAGCCGAAAAACTGCCGGTTTTCGTCGTCCATTGTCAGAATGGTTACGTTTTTTATCAGAATTTCTTTCATGCAAACCTCAAAATAGCTGTTGACAGATATGGCATTTTATGGTATATTTATCTTGGCGGCAGGGAAAGCCGCCATGCACCGTTCATATCTTTATCCCCACACTTCTGCGTCCCGTTTTCCGGGGCGCATTTTTTTGCGTCCGGCTCATAAAAACAAAACCGAGGTTTCCCTCGGTTTTTGAGTTGTCAATCAAGACAATCAGCCATAAGCCTCGGCTGCCGCGCGGCAGCGCGTATGCAATACAGGCTGCGCAGCAGTCTGATAAAAACCGGGGGCGTGTACCTCGGTTTTTATACTTTAAGAGAGAGAAAAGTTTCTGCATAGGAACTTTTCTCCGTCCGTGTTCTGCGAAGCCAGAACACAATTGTCGGAAAAAACGTTAGTTTTTTCGACAGTTCATCTGCGGCGACGCGAACCGTTCTTGCGGTCGGTCGCGTGACGCACGTCCGCTTGACGGCTTTCGCTGTCCGTCATGAACGCCTTGAGCTTATCTTCAAAGGTCATGGTGGAAGGATCCTTCGGCGCCTGCTGTGCACGGCCGCGCGGTGCGCCCCCCTGACGCTGCTGGAAACGCGGCTGACGCGGCGCATAGCCGCCACGCTCCGACCGCTCGTGCTGCTGACGCGGCTCCTGCGGCTGCGCCTTCTTGATGGACAGGTTGATACGGCCCTGCTGGTCGATGTTGATGATCTTCACCTTGACCTGCTGGCCTTCCTGCAGAAAATCCTTGATGTCGTTTACGAAACTCGACGCCACCTCAGAGATGTGCACCATGCCCGACTTGTTCTCCGGCAGGGCTACGAATGCACCGAACTTGGTGATGCCGGTTACCTTGCCTTCTACGATCGCTCCCACTGTCAAATCCATATACGCTGTTTTTGCCTCCGTTAATCTTTATGGGTAGCGCAGCTTTTTCGGCGCTGCCTTTACCTACCGGCTCGACGTATCGACGAAGATACGCTCACCCGGTTCCGCATAATTCAGCTTCGAGCGGGCAAGTTCAGAGATGTCCTCATCGGTCAGACCGGTCTGAATCTGTTCGCGCAGACTCTCGTTCGCTTCCTCATAGGTCTGGACCTGAATGTTGAGGTCGTCAAGCTCCTGCC
>UQVU01000088.1 GCA_900544475.1 uncultured Butyricicoccus sp. | reverse complement strand
CAGATTCTATTTTATGCGTGCTGCCGCACGAAGTGCAAAATATCTATCTTTACAATCTTCCTTTATCGACAGACCGTCTTTTCGCCCTCGGCCGTGACTTTTCCTTTCATCTTATGTTGAAATGCAGCTTTCCGTGTGTTATGCTTTATCTGATACAGACAAAAATACAAGAGGTGTCATTCCATGCAACTTTTCGACCTTTCTCTGCGTCTGCATGCGCTTTCCGTGCTGCGCGGTGTATTGAAGCTCCCGCTCGTCCATGCGTATGCCGAAACGCTCTCCGCGCTCGGCGGCTCGGCGGCGGATTTCGCTGACCGCTACGGCGCACTGTGCGCAGAGCGCTTCGCCTGCGGCGATATTTCCCGCGCGTTCCTCAACGCAGTCCATTTCGACGTCAACACCCTCACCGACACGATTTCGAACCCCTCGGACGCCCTGCTCACCGCCGCGACCCACGACATCGAGGTGCTGAACGGCCTGCTCGCCCTCACCGGCGGCCAGCTCTGCGAGGCGGCGGCGCAGCACTTTGACGCGGACGCCCTGCGCGCGCTTCCGGATTTCGCCGGCTCGAACGCGCTTCCGTTCTCGAACGGTGCGGAGCTTGCGGACTTCTACCGCCGCGAGGGCTACGGCTTCTTCGCGCAGTCCTCGGCTTTCGCCATGCAGGACGACGGCTCGGCTGTTCCGATCGTTCACCCGGACGCGATCCGTCTGCACGACCTGCCGGGTTACGAGCGTCAGAAAAAGCAGGTGCTCCAGAACACCCGCGCCTTCCTCGACGGCAAGAACGCGAACAATATCCTGCTCTACGGCGACAAGGGCACCGGCAAGTCCTCCACGGTCAAGGCGGTAGCGAACGAATTCGCCGACCGTGGTCTCAAGATCATTCAGATGGAGCCGCGCCACATCCCCTGCTTCCCGCAGCTGTTCCAGCAGACGCTGCGCTCGCCGTTCCGCTTCATCCTCTTCCTCGATGACCTGTCCTTCAGCCGCGAGGACCGCAACTTCGCCGCGCTCAAGGCATTCATCGAGGGTGGTCTGGCAGGCAAGCCGGCGAACCTCGTCATCTACGCGACCTCCAACCGCCGCCACCTCATCCGCGAGAGCATGGCCGACCGTCAGGGCGACGACGTCCGCGTACGCGACACGCTCGAAACCGTTACCTCCCTGTCCGACCGCTTCGGCCTCGAAATCACCTTCTCTGTGCCGGACAAGGACGAGTACCTGTACATCGTCGAGCAGCTGGCCGACGAGAGCGGACTCAAGCTCGACCGCGACGAGCTGCATCTGCTCGCAGAGCGCTTCGCCCTGCGCCGCAACGGTCGTTCGCCGCGCACCGCGCGCCAGTTCATCAGCCAGCAGCTTGCCGAGCAGTACGGCAACTGAGCTGTCGCAAAAAAACACGAGAACCGAGGCTCATCCCCTCGGTTCTCTTATTATGAACATCTGGAAGTGCTTTCATGTATCACGCGCGGCAGCATTACGCGCTCGCTGCTGCTGTTCGCGCTGACGCTTCACATGGGCATCCAGGGCGCGGCACTCGCGACGGTTATTGCGCAGAATTTCGGCGCGGGCGACCGTGAGCGTATCCGTCCGGAAACGCGCCGCTCATCGGCCGCGATGCCATCTGGGCCGCCATCTCCATCGGCCGGGTGCTCGCGGACATCACGGGACGCGGTTACATCGAACGAAAACGCCGGAAAACCCCATGAAAACGAAAAAAGAGAGGGCATCTCAAGCGGATGCTCTCTCTTTCTATTTGCAGTTTAGAGACCGGTCGGGGTGATTGCCTCGAAGTCCTCCAGCTTGCCGCCGTTCATGAAGCAGTCGATGATCTGCTTGCCCAGCGGGTCGAGCTCGGGGGTATCGAACTTCGCAAGCTCCTTGCGGAAGAAGTCGGTCAGGATCTTCGCGCCTGCGTCGTAGCCGTCGGTGCCGACGCGATCCTGCGTATCAACGCGCAGATACTTGGAGCGGATCTTCTGGCCGTCGATGGTCAGGTCCTTCATCGCGTAGCCGAGCAGCGGGCAGCGTGCCGGCTCCAGATGCTCTCTGCGGATCTTCGCGCCGCCGTGGCGTGCGAGGTACTCGCGGGAGATCCATTCAGCCGCAAAGCCGACCTTGTAGACGCCGATGTGCTGGTTCGGGATGAGCACGTAGCGGGTGTTCGGGCTGTCAACGATCTGGTGCAGCAGCAGGTTCGCCTGCTTGACGCGCTTGCCGGTCGCGAACGGCCAGTAGGAGCCGACGCCCTCGCTCTTAAGCTCGTTGCCGGTGACGATGGACGGGTTGTTGAAGCCGCGCGGCGCGATCAGACGCCACAGCCATGCCAGTGCCGGCGGAATGATGTGCAGCATACCCATGATGCCGTAGTTCGGGTTGTCACGGGTGGAAGGGGGCATACGGACGCCGAAAGAGCGTACATCGACCTCCACCGGCTCCTTGACGATGTTCGGAACATCCCAGCGCGGAACGATGGCGCGCGGGTTGGAGCACGGCTTGCCGTTGGAGTCGAGCGTGTGCTCCCAGATCAGCAGGGTCGCGCCCGGATGGCCTTCCATGTTGAAGAAGCAGAGCGGCTCCTTCGGCTCGGTGCAGATGCGCTCGTAAACCGGGTCGCAGCCGTAATGGGTTACGCCGTCCATGCGCAGGAACCAGCCGTCCTCGCCGTCAACCAGTACGAGCTTGCCGGACTTGTTCTGAATGCCCGGGTAGCAGGTCGCCATATCGTCGCACACCGGCTCAATCTTGCAGGTGGAACTGATGTGCAGGTAGGTCTTTTCGCCCGTTACCGTGTTGGTGGAAAGCAGAACCTCGCCGTCCGGCTCGCGCGCGATGTCCTGAAGCATCTCGCTCTTGCCGCCGCCGGAAGCGCCCTCGTGCATGATGACCAGCTCGTTCTCATACGGGGTGATGAGGCGGCCTGCGGAGGTGTGGCAGGTGGTCCAGCCTTCCTGCTCGCCGATGTCGAGCAGAACCGAATAAACGCCCTTCTTCGCGGACGGACCCGGATAGAGGTTGTAGGAAAATACTTCGTGGCAGTCGTCCAGACGGTTGTGGACAACGACCTGCTTGCCCTCGAAATGGGTGTGACGGAACGGGGGCGCAACGTAGATGATGGCGCGCGGCTTGTAGCCCTCGGTCTCCTCAGCGTTGACGAAGCCCTGAAGATGTGCCAGCGCGAACGCGAAGAACGCGCACTGCTTCGGGCAGACGAGCATCGAGCCGTAGCCGTACTCGTTGCCGCCGGAATTGAACGGCATCAGGATAAGCTCCTGCGTCTTGAACCACTCCATGGTCTCCTGACGCAGCTTGTCGAACTGGTAGCCGTAGACGTCGGCGAAGCGCTTCTTGTCGGTCGGCTTGTCGTCCGCGATGCGCATGCAGTCCGGCTCACGGCGGCGCATGTAGTCCTCGGTGAAGTTGACGGAGGCGCCGTTCTTGCAGCGGACAACGTCCGCTTCCTTGAACAGACCCTTG
Organism: uncultured Butyricicoccus sp.; assembly: GCA_900544475.1. GTDB lineage: Bacteria > Bacillota > Clostridia > Oscillospirales > Butyricicoccaceae > Agathobaculum. The sequence continues at coordinate 3,974 of UQVU01000088.1, read as the reverse complement.
CCGGGTACGTCGAACACAACGTCGTACACGTCAGCGTGCTCGGGACCGAATACCATGTCGTACAGCTCTGCCTTGCTGGTCGGCACGGATACGCCCTTGCAATTTTCGATCACGTCGGTCAATTCTTCTGAAAACGTGAATTTCTTGAGCAGCGAGTTCATCAGTATATTCCTCCTTGCACACCGGAAGCGCTCTTCCCAAAACAGCTTCCGATGCAATCCATAGCCCAGGCGGTCAGTACCTGAGGCCCATTGTTGTTCGTATATAGCATACCGCAAAACCCTCGGTCTCGTCAACCGATTTTGCGCAATTTTGCAAGTTCCACTTCAACTTCTTGCAGAATGTACAAAAGTATTCTATATTTCGAGTGCTTTCTTGTCACGGACACTTGTCCGCGCAGATGCACAGCTGCACAGTTTTTCAGCGTACCTTGTATTCCTCCCAGATACGCTGCACCGAGGTGCATTTTCTGCTGCGCTCGATGTCGAAAAGCGCGCCCGAAACCGCGCAGTTGCCGGGGGCGGTCCGGAAAAGCTCGGTCAGGTCGCCGCGGAACATGGCGATCGACTGCTCGATGCGCACACCGAGAACCGAGTGGATGGGGCCGGTCATGCCGAGGTCGGTGATATAGCCGGTCCCCTTGGGGTTTACGCGCTCGTCTGCGGTCTGCACGTGGGTATGCGTGCCCCAGACGGCGGAAACACGGCCGTCGAGGTAATATCCCATGGCGAGCTTTTCGCTCGTAGCGTTCGCGTGGAACTCGACAAGCGCGATGTCGTATCTGCCCTCGTTCTCCTTGAGGATGCGGTCGATGCAGAGAAACGGGTTGTCCGGGCCGTATTTCATGTCGCAGCGGCCGATGAGATCGACGACGAGCAGACGGCTGCCCTGCGGGCCGTCAAAGATGCCGCAGCCCTGTCCCGGGCTCTGCGGCGCGAGGTTCGCCGGGCGCAGCATATCGCTCCGCTCATCGAGCATGGGGACGATCTGCTGCTTGCCGAAGGCGTGGTTGCCGAGCGTCACGACGTCCGCGCCGGCGTCGAAGATGTCCTCCGCCTGACGGGGCAGCACGCCGTTTCCTGCGGCGTTCTCGCCGTTTACGATAACGAAATCCGCGCCCGTGTCGCGTTTGATGCGGCGCAGCAGCGCGTGCAGCGCGTCGATGCCGGCCTCGCCGACAACATCGCCGATGGTTAAAATTTTCATAGGCTTTCCCTTCATAAATGCAAAAGGAGCCGCTGCACAAGGCAGCAGCTCCCGGTTGATGTTCGGTTTTCGGCTGTTTTTTAGTCGAAGAGTGTAGATACAGAGGTCTCCTCGTAGATGCGCGCGATGGCTTCGGTGAATACCGGCGCTACCGACAGAACGTTGATGTTGTCGAGCTTCTTCTCGCTCGTCAGCGGAATGGTGTCGAGGATGGTCAGCTCCTTGATCGGGCTTTCCTTGATGCGCTCGATGGCCGGGCCGGACAGAACGCCGTGGCTTGCGCAGGCATAAACCTCGGTCGCGCCGCCGCGCTCAACGAGAGCCTCGGCCGCGTGTACGAGCGTACCTGCGGTGTCGATGAGGTCGTCGACCAGAATACACTTCTTGCCCTTGACGTTGCCGATGATGTTCATGACCTCGGAAACGTTCGCCTTCGGGCGGCGCTTGTCGATGATGGCGAGCGGCATATCGAGCTTCTGGGTGAACTTGCGGGCACGGGTAACCGAACCGAGGTCGGGGGAAACGATAACGGTGTCCTCGGTGCCGACGCCGAAGCGGCCTGCAATGTACGGGATCAGAACGGACGAGCCGAGCATATTATCCACCGGAATATCGAAGAAGCCCTGGATCTGCGCTGCGTGCAGGTCCATGGTCAGCACGCGGTCTGCGCCTGCTGCGGTGATGAGGTTTGCTACCAGCTTTGCAGAGATCGGGTCGCGGGCCTTGCTCTTGCGGTCCTGACGCGCGTAGCCGAAATACGGGATAACCGCAGTGATTCGGCCTGCCGATGCGCGCTTGCACGAGTCGATCATGATGAGCAGCTCCATCAGGTTGTTGTTGACCGGGCCGCAGGTGGACTGAACGAGGAACACGTCCGAGCCGCGAACCGACTCCGAGATCGAAACAGAGATCTCGCCGTCAGCGAAGGTGGAGATGGTTGCCTTGCCGAGCGGCAGACCCAGCGCAGATGCAATCTGCATTGCAAGAGCGGGATGGGAGTTGCCGGAGAAAATTTTAATATTTTTTCCGTGAGAAATCATTGATTTGCCTCCGTCATTGTATTTTAATCCGGTGTGATTAACGTTTTTTACTTCTTTTCGTGTGCGGCTCTGCGGCGGTCGTTCCAGCCGTCGAGCGTGGTCTGACGCGCACGCGCCACTGCGAGCGCACCGTCCGGTACGTCCTTGGTGACGGTGGTGCCGGCGGCGGTGAACACGCGGTCGCCCAGCTTTACCGGGGAGACCAGATTGGTGTTGCAGCCGATGAAGCAGTCGTCGCCGATGATAGTCTGGTTCTTGACGTAGCCGTCATAGTTGACGACAACCGTGCCGCAGCCGAAGTTTACGCGCTCACCGACCGTTGCGTCGCCGATGTAGGTCAGGTGCGAAACCTTGGTGCCGTTGCCGATGGTAGACTTTTTCAGCTCCACGAAGTCACCGATGCGGCAGCCGTCGCCGACCACGCACTGCGGGCGGATATAGGCGAACGGGCCGACCGTGACCTTTTCGCCGACCTTGGATTCGTAGACCTGCGAGTTGTTGACCGTAGTGCCCGCGCCGATCTCCGCCTTTTCGAGGATGGTGTTCGGGCCGATGACCGCGCCCGCACCGACCTTGCAGCCGGGACGGATGTGGCAGCCGGGGAGAATGACCGCGCCGGGCGCGATGTCCGCATCCGGGGCGATGTAGGTATTCGTCGGGTCGAAGATCTGAACGCCCTTCTTGATGAGGCCGAAGTTGATGCGCTGCATCATCGTGGTCTGCGCCATGAAAGATGCCACGCCGTCGTTGATGGGGTAAATCTTATTCGTGATGGCTACGCCCTTCTGCGCACCGGCCGCGACCGCCGCCGCAACCAGTCCGTCGAGCGTATCCGCGCCGCTTTCGAGCGCCTTTTTCAGCATATCGAAGGTAAAGAGCGCCGCGAAGCACCGCGTATCGCGCGGAACCGGCTGACCCTCCGCGTCAAAGCCCTGCTGCTCGGCAGACAGGACGCTCACGCCGTAGCCGGCCGTAACGTGCGTCTGCGCCAGATGGAAGAGCGCGTCCTCCTCGGCGAGTGCGAACGGCGCGGCGAGCACGAGAACGTGGCCGCATTCCGGCAGGTCTGCCAGCGCGGCGAAGCGGTTTTCCTTGTTAAGCGCAAGGCTCTCTGCTCCCGCAAGCTCCGGCTCCCGCTCGTCATGCACAAAATAGCACTTTTCCACTGCATCCGGCAGCGCATCCCGTACCGCGTCGCCCGCCGTGCCGAACAGCACCGGACGCGCGTAAGCGGAAATGCCGCTTTCGTCAAACAGGCCGCCAACCATGACGGCATTTACTTTATTCATCGCAGAAATCCTTTCGTTTCTCAAGGGTCATACGACCAGATTTTCCGATATAGCTTTATTATACAACAGTATGCCGCAAATTGCATTATCATTTTTCGATAAATTTCTTCTCACCGCATAATATTTTTCGCCGTTTGCATGCAAAGGCCGCAAAGCAAGCGTTTTGGTGGGAAATCAAGTAATGGAAAATTGAGATACCCACCGCCGCAGGCGGCTCTCAGCGAGTCGGAATGGAGGATGGCGAATTCGTGTGGGGAGTGAAGATCACGCCAACCGCGAACCACGTTCGCGGCATACAATACGCGGTTTGCTTGCATAACCGCACCCACAAGGCAGGCGGCGCGTGCCGCCGAGCCTTCCGCGGGCGACCGCGTTTCCGCCACCCCATAAAATCCCGCAGGGATTTCTGCACCCAGAGAACCCATCACGCCGCGGAGCG
>UQVU01000087.1 GCA_900544475.1 uncultured Butyricicoccus sp. | reverse complement strand
GGACGGCGTGCTGTTTTTTGTTTTTGTAAATAAATTGAAGGAGATAGATCTATGAGCGAACTGCCTAAGACCTACGACCCGAAAGCGGTCGAGGACAAGCTGTACAAGTTCTGGGTGGACTCCGGCTTTTTCCATGCCGAGGTCAATCCGGACAAGAAACCCTATACCATCGTTATCCCGCCTCCGAACGTAACCGGCCAGCTGCATATGGGCCATGCGTTTGACGAAACGCTTCAGGATATCCTCATCCGCACCAAGCGCATGCAGGGCTACGAAGCGCTGTGGATGCCGGGCACCGACCACGCCGGCATCGCCACCCAGATCAAGGTCGAGGAAAACCTCCGCAAGGAAGAGGGTCTGACCCGTTACGACCTTGGCCGCGAGGAGTTCCTTAAGCGCGTCTGGGCGTGGAAGGACAAGTTCGGCAACCGCATCATCAGCCAGCTGAAAAAGCTCGGCACCTCCTGCGACTGGGACCGCGAGCGCTTCACCATGGACGAGGGCTGCTCCAAGGCGGTCCGCGAGGTATTCGTAAACCTGTACAACAAGGGCCTCATCTAAAAGGGCCACCGCATCATCAACTGGTGTCCGCACTGCGCAACTGCGCTGTCCGACGCCGAGGTTGAGTACGAAACCCAGCCGGGCAAGCTGTGGCACATCCGCTATCCGCTCGCAGACGGCTCGGGCGACCTCGTTGTTGCGACCACCCGTCCGGAGACCTTCATGGGCGATACCGGCGTTGCCGTCAATCCGAACGATGAGCGCTACAAGCACCTCATCGGCAAGACCTGCATTCTGCCGATTATGAACCGCGAAATCCCGATCTTCGGCGACGAGTACGTTGATATGGAATTCGGCACCGGCTGCGTCAAGGTTACGCCGTGCCACGACCCGAACGACTTCGAGATGGGTCAGCGCCACAACCTCGAGCAGATTCTCGTGTTCAACGAGGACGCGACCGTCAACGCAAACGGCGGCAAGTACGAGGGCATGGACCGCTACGAGTGCCGCAAGGCGGTTGTTAAGGACCTCGAGGAAGGCGGCTGGCTGGTCAAGATCGAGGACCACGAGCACAACGTCGGCACCTGCTACCGCTGCGGCACGACCGTTGAGCCGATGACCTCGGCACAGTGGTTCGTCAAGATGGCGCCGCTCGCAAAGCCTGCGATGGACGTTGTTACCGAGGGCAAGACCAAGTTCGTGCCCGACCGTTTCTCCAAGACCTACCTGCGCTGGATGGAAAACGTACACGACTGGTGTATTTCCCGTCAGCTGTGGTGGGGTCACCGCATCCCGGCATTCTACTGCGAGGACTGCGGCGAAATGACCGTTTCCAAGACCGATGTTCACACCTGCCCGAAGTGCGGCGGCACGCACATCCGTCAGGAAGAGGACGTTCTGGATACCTGGTTCTCCTCCGCACTCTGGCCGTTCTCCACGCTCGGCTGGCCGGACAAGACCAAGGAACTGGAGTATTTCTACCCGACTTCGACCCTCGTTACCGGCTACGACATCATTTTCTTCTGGGTTGCCCGCATGATCTTCTCCGGTGTGGAGCACATGGGCGAGACCCCGTTCAAGACGGTTTATATCCACGGTCTGGTGCGCGACGCGCAGGGCCGCAAGATGTCCAAGTCGCTCGGCAACGGCATCGACCCGCTGGAAGTTATCGACCAGTACGGCGCGGACGCGCTGCGCTTCACCCTCGCAACCGGCAACAGCCCTGGAAACGATATGCGTTTCTCGGACGAGCGTGTTCAGGCGTCCCGCAACTTCTGCAATAAGATCTGGAACGCATCGCGCTTCATCCAGATGAACCTGACCATTGACAAGGACAAGGCCGTAGAGCTGCCCGCAGAGCTGGCGCTTGAGGACAAGTGGATCCTTTCCAAGTTCAACACGCTGGTAGCAGACGTTACCCGCAACATCGACCAGTACGAGCTGGGTCTGGCGGCTGCCAAGCTGAACGACTTCATCTGGGAGAACTTCTGCGACTGGTATATCGAAATTGCAAAGACCCGTCTGCAGACCGGCGACGAGAACGTACAGAAGGTGCTGTGCTATGTGCTGAGCGGCGCGATGCAGCTGCTGCACCCGTTCATGCCGTTCATCACCGAGACCATCTGGCAGGCGCTGCCGCATGCAGGCCCGTCTGTCATGGTTTCCAAGTGGCCGGAGTATGACGAGAAGCTGAACTTCTCCGTCGAAGAAGCGCAGATGGAGAGCCTGATGGACGCTGTCCGCGCCATCCGCAACCGCCGCGCCGAGATGAACGTACCGCCCTCCAAGAAGGCCAAGGTACTCATCCTGACCGAGAAGAAGGACACCTTCTCCGCCGGCGCAGGCTTCTTCCCGAAGCTCGCTTACGCATCCGAAATCGAGCTTATCGACGCAGTTCCGGCTGACGCCGCCAAGATGGCGTCCGTTGTTACCGGTGACGCACAGCTTTACATGCCGATGGGCGACCTCATCGACTTCGAGGCTGAGCGCGCGCGTCTGGGCAAGGAGAAGAAGAAGGTCGAGGACGACATTGCGTTCGTTATGAAGAAGCTGAACAACCCGTTGTTGCAGCCGAGCGCGAAAAGGCCGACAAGCTGCGCGAGCACCTCGCAAAGCTCGAGGAGTCTATCGCCGCACTGGGCTGATTTTCTGAAAGTTAAATCGAGAGCGGAGGCTTTATGCTTCCGCTTTCTTTTTTGCATCAACTGTGGTATAATAATCGCAAAGCAATTATTATACCGGTTATTTAACAATTATACCATGAGCGGCACATCATCCGAGCAGATGGGTTCGATTAAGACCTGCCGCTATGGTATAATACACCTATTACTACGACAAAGGAACGTTTTCACCATGGATACAGAATTCCCGAAAACAGCTATCGAATATATCCACTCGCTCGGCCGCTTTTCCGGCAAGCCCGGTCTGCACCGTATCCGCGCCCTGTGCGCGGCGCTCGGAAATCCGCAGGACAGGCTGCGCTTCGTGCATCTCGCCGGAACGAACGGCAAAGGCTCGACCGCGACCATGATTGCCTCCATCTTGCAGGCGGCCGGTCTGCGCACCGGTCTTTACACCTCGCCGTATCTCGTGCAGTTCTACGAGCGCATCCGCATTGACGGGACGATGATCTCGAACGACGACCTGACGCATTATTCCGAGCGCGTCGCCGTGGCCTGCGAGAGCCTGACGCTGCCGGACGGGGAGAGTATCGGCGAGTTCGAATTTACGACCGCTGTTGCGTTTCTGTACTTTGCCGAGCATGGTTGCGATATTGTCGTGCTCGAGACCGGTCTCGGCGGACGCTGCGACGCAACGAATGTCATCCGTGCGCCCGAGGTCTGCGTCATTACGCCAGTGTCTCTCGACCACATGGCCGTTCTGGGCGATACCGTCGCGGAAATCGCCGGCGAGAAGGCCGGCATCATCAAGCCGGGCGCGGAAGTTGTCTGTGCCGACGGGCAGGAGGAGGACGCACTTGCAGTTTTCCGTCATGTGACGGCCGCCGAGGGTGCGGTCTGGCACGAGAGCACCGACACGCTGCGTGTGCTGCGGTGCAGCCTGAACGGTTCGGCCTTTGTCTGCAACGGGCAAGGATACACCATCGCCATGCCCGGACGCCATCAGATTCAGAACGCCTCCACGGCGCTCCGCGCGATTGATGCCCTGCGTCTGCGCGGCTGGAACATTCCGGTCGAGGCCGCTGTGCGCGGTCTGGCGCGTGCGCGTATCGCAGGCCGTCTGGAGCGCGTTGTCGATACGCCGCTCGTCCTGCTTGACGGCGCCCACAACGCCGCCGGTATCGATGCGCTGTGCCGTTCGGTACATGACCTGCTCAAAATGCGCCGCCTGCACGTTGTCATGGGCATGGTGCGCGACAAGGAATACGAATACTGCGTTCGCCGCATGGCGCGTCACGCCGATGCGTTCTATGCCTGCACGCCGGACGCCGCCGACCGCTCGCTTGCCGAGCAGACAGTCGCCGCCCTCGCCGAACAGGAGTGCGCCGAGGTATATGACTGCCGCAGCACGGAGGAAGCGCTGTCGCTTGCGCTGAAGCACGCCGCGCCGAAGGACTGTATTCTGGTCTGCGGTTCGCTGTTCCTGATCGGCGAGGCCGAGAAGATACTGCGCGGCTGACGGAAAACGACAGAATAAACCCGAATAAACTGCTAAAATAAGCCTGTACTAAGTAATGTACAGGCTTTTTTCTATTGAGGTGAAAACTATGCTGGATATTACCCAAACCGAAGCCGAAGGCACGCTGACGCTGCGTTACACCGGTGAGCTCGACCAGCACGCCGCGCGGCAGACAATCGAGCGGAGCGAGGATATGATGGTACTCTACCCATGCGACAGCCTTGTGCTCGATTTATCCGGGCTGACCTTCATGGACAGCTCAGGGCTTGCGGTCGTGCTGCATCTGCACCGCACCTGCGCCCGTATCGGCTGCGATTTCCGTGTGCGCGGCACACCGCCACAGCCGATGCGCGTTTTCGACGCCGCCGGTCTGCCGCAGGTCATTGTGTTTGAAAGGGGGGAATGACGTTGCGCGAAACAGTCAATAAAATGAGCATCAAATTCGAAAGCCGCTCGGTCAACGAAGCCTTCGCCCGTCAGGCGGTCGCGGCGTTTGCCTCACAGCTCGACCCGACCATGGAGGAGCTTGGGGACATCAAAACAGTGGTCTCCGAGGCGGTCACGAACGCCATTGTACATGGATATGCCGGAAAATGCGGCTTTATCACGGTAGCCGTGCGTCTGTTCGAGGGGCGCGCGCTCGAAATCAAAATCAAGGACTCCGGACGCGGCATCGAGGACGTGGCCGCGGCGCGCAAGCCGATGTTCACGACCGGCGACGACTCGCGCAGCGGCATGGGCTTCACCATCATGGAGAGCTTCACCGACCGGCTGCGCGTGCGTTCGACGCCGGGGCGCGGCACGGTCGTCACCATGACCAAGGTCCTGCGGGAGCGTGAAACTTGACCGAGCGCATGACAGCGCTGCTGCGCCGGGCGTCAGACGGCGACCGAACCGCCGAAAGCGCCCTCGTTGAGGAAAACAGCGGCCTTATCCATACCATCGCGCGGCGATATTACGGGCGCGGTCTGGAGCCGGAGGATCTGTATCAGCTGGCCTGCGTCGGCTTTATCAAGGCAGTGCGCGGCTTTGACCCGGCGCTCGGCAACGAATTTTCGACCTATGCCGTGCCCAAAATCGCGGGGGAGATACGCCGTTTTCTGCGGGACGACGGCGCCGTCAAGGTCAGCCGCGCGGTCAAGGAACGCGCCATGCGTGTGCGGCGAATTCAGAGCGAGCTGGAAAGCCGCCTCGGACGCTCGCCGGGCGTCAGCGAACTGGCGGCGGCGGCTGGACTGACCCCCGAAGAAGTCGCCGCCTGCGAGCAGGCCGAGGTTTCGGTGGACTCGCTGGAACGTGAGCTTTCGGGCGGCGGCAGACTCGGCGACCTCATCGGTGACGAGGGAATGGAGGAGCGTACCTGCCTGTATCTTTCGCTTGAAGAAGCGCTGGAAACGCTCCCCGAACGCGAACGGCAGGTCATTGCGCTCCGATACGCCCGCGACATGACGCAACAGCAGGTCAGCCGCATCATCGGCGTGTCGCAGGTGCAGGTGAGCCGCATTGAAAAGCACGCGATAGCCATGCTGCGGCAGAAAATGACAGAATAGGGGAACCGCCCGAAGTGCTGTGAAAATGCAGCCTCCGGGCGGTTTTCTGTTAAGGCAATACCGCATAATTGGACAAGAGCGCTTTCATTGTGCGGTGTTGCCTTAAGATATGACCTGCATGAACAGGCTGGCGCTCTTGGCCATCAGGCGCTTGGTGCCTTTCTTGTCGAACGCAATTTCGAGCAGCGCGTCGCCGCCCATCGGTTTGACAGATACGATCATGCCATCGCCGAACGCACGATGGCGCACACGGTCGCCGGCGGCGTAATTCGGCAGGGGAACGGACGCTTTCGCGGCAGGGGAGACCGCCGCGCTCTGCTTTGCCGCAGCAGACGCATAGCGTGCCCTCGTGACCTGCGGACGGTCGAGCGTCGGGTCGGGCGCGGTCGCGGACGAGAAGCGGCGGCTCTCGACGATATTGCTGTCAAGAAGCTCCTCCGGCATCTCGTCAATGAACCGCGACGGATGCGCGTACTGCGTGCGGCCGTACAGCAGACGGCGCTCCGCGCAGGTCAGATACAGCTGCTCCTTGGCGCGAGTAACTGCCACGTAGCACAGACGGCGCTCTTCCTCCATATCCTCGGTGTTTTCCATTGCGCGGAAGCCGGGGAACAGGCCGTCCTCCATGCCGGCGAGGAATACGACCGGGAACTCAAGTCCCTTTGCCGCGTGCATGGTCATCATGACAACGGCATCCTCGTCCTCGCCCGACTGGTCGGCGTCCGTGTAAAGCGCCATGTTCTCCAGAAAATCGCCGAGCGTCGGGTTTTCGTTCTTTTCCTCGTAATCAACGATGTAGGATTTCAGTTCTTCGATGTGCTCGATGCGGCCTTCCTCCTCGGGGCCGCCCTTGAGCTGAAGCGCACGGATGTAGCCGCTCTTGTCGAGCAGTTCATCGTACAGCTCGGAAAGCGAAACAAACTCGCGCAGCCGGCGCAGATTTTCCATCATTTCGCCGAACTTTTCCATCGCCGCCGCGCCGCGCGACAGGGCAGGGTATTCGGAGGCGTGACATACAACGTCATAGAGCGTCACGCCGTTTTCCACTGCGAGCTGCATCGCGGTTTCCACCGATTTGTCGCCGATTTTACGCGCCGGAACATTGATGATGCGGCGCAGGCGCAGTTCGTCCGCCGGGTTCTCAATGACCCACAGATAGGCAAACATATCCTTGACCTCGGCGCGGGAGAAGAAATCGCGTCCCTTGTAGACACGGTAGGGCACACCCGCTCGAATGAACGCGGCGGCGATGTTGTCCGACAGGACGTTGTTGCGGTAGAGCACGGCGAAATCGCCCCAGCGGCGGCCCTGCTCGACGCCCTCGCGGATGGTATCCGCAATATAGGCGGCCTCACCCTCCTGCGAGTCCGAACGGTGCAGCTTGATTTTCGCGCCATCGCCGTGGTCGGTCCACAGCTCCTTGCCCTTGCGCCCGACATTGTTGCGGATGACCTCGTTCGCGGCGTTCAGAATGTTGCCGGTCGAGCGGTAATTCTGTTCCAGACGGATGGTCTTTGCGTCCTTGAACTGCTTTTCAAACTCCAGAATATTGGTGATATTCGCGCCACGGAACTTGTAGATACTCTGGTCGTCATCACCGACCACGCAGATGTTCTCATAATAACCTGCCAGCAGGCTGGTGAGCACATACTGCGCGTAGTTGGTATCCTGATACTCGTCGACCAGAATGTATTGGAACTGCTCCTGATAGCGGGCCAGCACGTCGGGACAATCCCTCAACAGGATGTTGGTCTGCAAAAGCAGATCATCGAAGTCCATCGCGCCGTTGCGCTTGCAGCGCTGGCAGTAGATGTTGTAGATGTTGCCGAATTCGGGAATCTGCGCCTGACGGTCCTCGGCGGCGTAGACCGAATTGGCGAGGTAGGCGCCGGGGGTCAC
>UQVU01000086.1 GCA_900544475.1 uncultured Butyricicoccus sp. | reverse complement strand
CGTTTCTGCGGGAAAATCTGCATCCTGTGACGAAATATGAAAAATACCGGTTGAAAAACCGGTATGACCTATACTATAATAGAAAGAGCGGAAAATCGCCGCCGCTTTCTAACACAGCTTAGCTCTCCACCGGCATTTCTGCTGATGACAGACGCAGGGATTTTATCCGCAGCATCCAGTACGGTCCTGCCGCAACAGAACGACCGACTTCGGCGGAAGACCCTTTTTCGGCTGATGAACGGGTTTGCGGACCCTGTCAGGCGATACTGATGAAAACCGCGCCTCTATCTGTATCAGATACTTTTCCTTCTTATTTTAAAATAAGGTGATATATTTGTCAATAGAAGGCGCAAAAATAAACGCGATTTCTAACAGGAGTTGAACGGAAATATGAAACGCTTTTTTTCGGCGCTGCTCTGTGCGGCGGCGCTGACCGGCACGCTTGCCGTGCCGATGACGGGGGCAGTGAGCACGGACACCACGCTGCGCGTCGGCCTGACCGTCAGCGGCGCGTCCTCGTTTGCGACCCCGATGCTGGAAAACGTATCGGGCGAGCCGACCGGCTACACGGTCGGTACGGTCAGCGGCACGACCTTCAAGAGCGCCGCGACCCTGACCGCGTCGCAGCTGACCATCCGCCTGAACGATAAGAACGCCTTCGAGGTGTGCGATACGACCTCGGGCAAGGTGCTTTTCACCTCGGCGGAGGGACTCGAACAGCTGGCCATCCGTCCGAACAGCCGCCTGACCTGGTTCAAGGGCTACAAGTGGTACGGCGACTTCGTTTACCGCCGTGCCTCGAACGGAAACCTCACCGTTATAAACTATGTAAATGTCGAGGATTATGTGAAGGGCGTTCTGCCGTATGAGATCGACCCGGACTGGCCGGCGGACGCGCAGAAGGCGCAGGCGGTCTGCACGCGCTCGTTCGCACTCGGCACGCACAAGCACACGGACAGCGGCTATGACCTGTGCAACACGACCAACTGTCAGGTCTACCTCGGCGCAGGAAACGCCACGAGCGAGTCGGATGCTGCGGTCAACGCGACCGCGGGCGAAACGCTCACCTACGAGGGCAAGGAGGTCATCGGCTACTTCTTCTCCTCGGACGGCGGCGCGACCGAGGATGCGGCGAATGTCTGGGGCGGCGAGTACGGCTACCTGAAAGGCAAGGCTGACCCCTACGAGGCCAAGGACAAGGATAAGTGGAGCGTCACGCTGACGCCTGCCGAGGTCAAGACCAAGCTGACAAACGCCGGTTACTCCATCGGCACGGTTGCGAAGGTCGAGGTCACGAAGCGCACCGCAACGAACAACGTTGCCGAGGTGACCGTCACCGACACGGCGGGCAAGACGGTCGTGCTCACGCGCAGCAATGTGCGCACCGTGTTCGGCCTCAAGAGCATCAACTACTCGATCACCGCGAACGCGGCTGTTGCAGGCACGCAGACCAAAACCGCTGTGCAGAAAACCGCATCCGCGACAAAGACGAGCGTTAAAATCTCTCCGTCGATACATACCGTCACGGTTGACGGCAAGGTGGTGAAGCCGCAGGGTTACAACATCAACGACAATAACTACTATAAGCTGCGCGATGTGGCGTGGATCCTGAACGGTACAGGCAGCGAGTTCAACGTGACCTGGGACGGCGCGAACAACCGCATCCTGCTCAGCCCGAACGCGCCCTATGTCAAGGTGGGCGGCGAGATGAGCGACACGGTCGCGGCGGTCAAGAAGCTCTCGCCCTCGACAGCGGCGGTCGCTGTGGGGAACAAGACCGTGCAGCTCACCGGCTATAATATCAATTACAACAACTACTACAAGCTGCGCGACATCGGCGAAGCACTCGGCTTTGCGGTAGACTGGGACCCGGAGGGCGTGGTCGTGATCCGCTCGGCCGAAAAGACGGACGACAGCAAGGACAATAATGCCGGAAGCAGCACCGAAAACAGCAACAAGCAGCCGTCTGCTGCCGCGGCCAGCTGGACGTTCAGCGGCGCAGGCTGGGGCCACAGCGTCGGCATGAGCCAGTGGGGCGCTTACGCCATGGCGGAGCAGGGTTTCAGCTATGAGGACATTCTGAAATTCTACTTCACCGGTATCGAAGTATCCAAATAAGTTCAAAATGATAGGAGGAATGGCGTGGACGCAGGGCAGGGAAGACCTGTCCGCGCCCATGCCTTTGTGATGAAGAAAAGTGATTTTTATTTTGATCTGCCGGAACGGCTGATCGCCCAGCATCCGCTGGAGCAGCGCGACGCATCGCGCCTGATGGTGCTCGACCGCAAGGACGGCTCGGTAGCGCACCGCCATTTTCATGATATGATCGAGTACGTCAAGCCGGGAGACTGCGTCGTTTTCAACAACTCCCGCGTTATCCCGGCCCGCCTGATGGGCCATGCGGTCGGCCATGTCACGCCCATCGAGGTGCTGCTGCTGACCGATAAGGGTGACGGCCTGTGGGAATGCCTGACCCGCCCGGGCCGCAAGACCCGCGCAGGCGTTGAGCTGACCTTCGGCGACGGTCTGCTGACCGCAACGGTCGAGAGCGTGCAGCCGGACGGCAACCGCCTTATCCGCTTCCACTATGAGGGCATTTTCCTTGAGATTCTCGACAAGCTCGGCACGATGCCGCTGCCGCCGTATATCAAGGAAAAGCTCGACGACCCAGAGCGCTATCAGACGGTCTACTCCAAGACGCCCGGCTCCGCCGCTGCGCCGACCGCCGGTCTGCACTTTACCAAAGAGCTGCTTGAGGAGCTGAAAAACAAGGGCGTAAAGCTCGCTTTTGTCACGCTCCATGTCGGCCTCGGTACGTTCCGCCCGGTCAAGGAGGACGAAATCACCGACCACGTAATGCACTCCGAGTATTACATCATGGACGAAGAAACCGCAAAGACCATCAATGACACCCGTGACGCCGGCGGCGACATCTGGGCGGTCGGCACGACCGCGAGCCGCACGCTCGAAACCATCGCGGACGAGAGTGGTCACGTGCGTGCGCAGTCCGGCTGGACGGACATCTTTATCTATCCGGGCTACCGCTTCAAAGCGGTCGATCATCTGATCACCAACTTCCATCTGCCTGAGAGCACGCTCATGATGCTGATTTCGGCTTTCGCAAGCCGCGAAATGGTCATGAACGCCTATCAGGAAGCCATCAAGGAAGAATATCGGTTTTTCTCGTTTGGCGACAGCATGATGCTGTACTGATGCCCCCGAAGAAGAGTATGTGAGGATATTATATGGAAATCGGAAAATTCAACTTAATCAAAACCGAGGGACGCGCACGGCGCGGCGAATTCTGCACGGCGCACGGCGTGGTGCAGACCCCGGTCTTTCAGAACGTGGGCACGGCGGGCGCGATCAAGGGCGCTGTCGATGCGTTCGACCTCAAGGAGCTCGGCTGCCAGATCGAGCTGTCCAACACCTATCATCTGCACGTTCGTCCGGGCGACCAGATCGTTCGCCAGATGGGCGGTCTGCACAAGTTCATGCGTTGGGACGGCCCGATGCTGACCGACTCCGGTGGATTTCAGGTGTTCTCTCTGGCGACTCTGCGCAAGATCAAGGAGGAGGGCGTGACCTTCCATTCGCACGTAGACGGCCGCAAGATCTTCATGGGTCCGGAAGAAAGCATGCGCATCCAGTCCAACCTCGGTTCGGATATCGCCATGGCGTTTGACGAGTGCATCGAGAACCCGGCGCCGCGCGAGTACGTCAAGAACTCCATCGACCGAACGACCCGCTGGCTGCGCCGCTGCAAGGACGAGCTCGACCGTCTGAACAGCCTGCCGGGTACGGTCAACCCGCACCAGATGCTGTTCGGCATCAATCAGGGCGGTACCTACGATGACCTGCGCATCGAGCATATGCACGCGATTGCCGAGTTAGACCTGCCGGGTTACGCGATCGGCGGTCTGGCTGTCGGCGAGAGCACCGAGGTCATGTACCACATTCTCGACGTCGTTCTGCCGCACGCGCCGCAGAACAAGCCGCGCTACCTGATGGGTGTCGGTACGCCGAGCAACATCATTGAGGGCGTAGCCCGCGGCATCGACTTCTTCGACTGCGTCATGCCGACCCGCAACGCGCGTCATGGCCATCTGTTCACGCATGGCGGCATTCTCAACATCATGAATGCGAAGTACCAGACCGATGACCGCCCGATTGAAGAAGGCTGTCAGTGCCCGACCTGCCGCCGCTTCAGCCGCGCATATCTGCGCCATCTGCTCAAGAGCGGCGAGATGCTGTCGCAGCGTCTGCTCGTCATGCACAACCTCTGGTTCTACAACCACCTCATGCAGGAGATCCGCGACGCGCTCGATGAGGGCCGCTTCGAGGAATTCCGCGCCGAGTACAGCGAGAAGATGTCCAAGCGCATCTGAACTTTATCTTCAGCGTCCGCCGCCGTTTTTCCGGTGCAGCGGACGCTGCTGTTCTGTCAGGGCGAAACGCGGCATATGCTGACCCGAGAGGGGCGTGATGCGGTGGGCGTGCGGAAGAAAACGGTGCTGTATGCGGCGGGTGTGCTCGCCTGCGGCAATCTCGCCTTGCAGGCGCTCGGCTTTGTCTACCGCGTGATGCTGAGCCGGTTTGCGGGCGCGGAGGGACTCGGCATGTTCCGGCTCGCGAACTCGGTGTATCTCGTGCTCCACGCGGGGAGCCTCGCCGGTGTAACGATGGCGTGCTCGCGCCTGTCTGCGGCGTGCGAGGCGAAAGGGGAAAAGCACCGGACGGGCGCTGTCCTGCATCTCGCGTTCTCGGCGTTCTTTACGTTCGCGCTGCTGAGCGGCGCGGGACTGCTGCTGTTTCGCCGTCCGGTGGCGGAAGGTCTGCTCGGGGACGGCCGCGCGGCGCAGGCGTTTCTGTTCATGCTGCTCTGCCTTGTGCTCACCGGCATCGAAAACATCCTCAAAGCGCTGTTTATCGGTCTGGAATGCGTGCAGTACACGGCGGTCAGCGAAACAGGGGAGCAGCTCGTGCGCATTCTCGCGGTGGGCGGACTGCTTTACGCTTTCGGCGGCGACTCCGGCACGATGGCGAAGCTGATTTTCGCCGGAATGGCGGTGAGCGAGGTGTTCAGCGCACTGTTTCTCAGCTGCTTGTTCCGCCGCGAGCGGGCGCGGCTTCGCGGAGAGAAAACCCGCCCGGACCGTGAGCTGCGGCGGCAGTTTGCGGCTATTGCGGTTCCGATTTCGGTTTCGGCGCTCGCGACCAACCTGCTGTCCGCTGCGGGGGCGGTGCTCCTGCCGCGCCGACTGATGGCGGCGGGTCTCGAAAGCGAACAGGCGCTTGCAGCGCTCGGCACGCTTTCCGGCATGGCGCTTCCGCTCATGCTGCTGCCGGCGGCGCTCATCGGCTCAATGGGAACCGCGCTGCTTCCCATCGTCACGGCGGCGCACGCCGTAGGGAACCGC
Source organism: uncultured Butyricicoccus sp. (assembly GCA_900544475.1). Lineage (GTDB taxonomy): Bacteria > Bacillota > Clostridia > Oscillospirales > Butyricicoccaceae > Agathobaculum. The sequence goes on along the minus strand of UQVU01000086.1, from coordinate 2,244 downwards.
GCCCGGGTGCGTGCTCTGACCGGGCGCGCTGTCATGGCGGCAGGGCTCATCGGCATACCGGCGACGGCGGTTCTCGTGCCGCTTGCGCCCGCGCTGAGCGACCTGCTGTTCGACCAGCCGCTCACGCAGCGGTATGCGGCGCTTCTCGGCGCGGCGGCGGTCGCGCTTTACTACCAGATGATTACCGCGGCGCTCCTGAACGCGCTCGGTCTGCAAAGCCGCAGCGTGCTGACCGGCATTTCGGCGGAAGCCATGCAGCTGGCGCTCGTGTACCGGTGGTGCGCCCGCCCGACCATGGGGATTTACGGCTATTTGCTCGCGATGCTGCTCAGCGGGGCCGGTGCGGCGGGCGCAAACCTGTTCTTCCTGCGGCGCGAAACCGGGTTCGCCCTGCGGCCGATGCGGAGGTTTGTGCTTCCGGTACTCTGCGGCGCGGCGGCAGGGCAGTGGACGCGCGTCTTTGCGCATACCTTCGCTGCGCATTTCGAAAGTCCGGTCGCCGCCCTGGCGCTGACGCTCGCCGGGGCAGGGGCACTCTGCCTCGGACTGTTGCGCCTGTGCGGCCTGCACCCGGTCACGTATCTGAAAGCACGGCAGGAATAAATCGTGCAGAAAGCACGCATCTGCACGCGCCATCTTGACAAACAGTGTGAGAAAAGTTATGATAGAAGTGTAAAAATATCAGCATATTACCAGCCTGTCGATAAAGTCCTTATGGGAACTTTCGGACGTCCGTGTTTTGCGCGTAGGGCGGGTGTCCTCACACCGCCGCAAACACAGATCGGCGGTGAAACCGTGGTTTCGCGACAGGCTCTATTACGGCTCCTGCCTCGGCGGCAGGATTTTTTTTGGAGGAAATAGAATGGAACTTACCATGTGCTGCCCGACTCTGTTCGGACTGGAGGGCATTGTCGCAGACGAGCTTCGCTTCGGCGGCAAGCTGACCGATGTGCGTGCGGAAAACGGCCGTGTATTTTTCGAGGGTGACGAGAGCACGCTTGCGTGGGCGAACCTTAATTTGCGCTGCGCAGAGCGCGTGCTCATCCGACTGGGTGCGTTCCGCGCAAAGACGTTCGACCAGCTTTTCGAAGGCGTGAAGGCGCTGCCGTGGGAGGAATTCATCCCGGCGGACGGCGCATTCCCGGTCAAGGGTCACAGTCTTGACTCTGCGCTCCACTCCATCCCGGACTGCCAGAAAATCGTCAAGAAGGCGGTCGTTTCGCGCCTTTCCCAGAAATACGGTCAGGGCTGGTTCGAGGAGAGCGGCGCGAAGTATCAGATTCAGTTCGCCATCATGCACGACACGGCGGAAATCTACCTCGACACCTCGGGCGCCGGTCTGCACAAGCGCGGCTACCGCGCGAACAGCAACGCCGCACCCTTGCGCGAAACGCTTGCCGCCGCGATGGTCAAGCTCGCCCGTTGGCGCGGCAGAGAGCCGTTCCTCGACCCGTTCTGCGGCTCGGGCACGATTGCCATTGAAGCGGCCATGATCGCGCAGCGCCGTGCGCCCGGTCTGCTGCGCCGCTTTGACGCGGAAAAGTGGACCTGCTTTGATAAGGCGGTCTGGCAGCAGGCGAGAGAGGACGCGCTCTGCATGGCGGACGCGACCGCACGCTTCGATATCGTCGGCAGCGACATCGACCCGGAGTGCGTCAAGCTCTCCATCTCGAACGCCCACAAGGCCGGCGTTGCGGGTACGGTATTCTTCGAGCAGGCGGACGCGACAAAGCGCGATTACAGCGGCAGCGGCATTCTGTTCGCCAACCCGCCCTACGGTGAGCGCCTTCTTGACCAGAAGCAGGCGGAGCAACTTTACACCGCACTCGGCCGCGCAACAAAGAATTCCCCCATGAAGCAGTATATCCTCAGCTCGGACCCGCTGTTCGAGCGCTGCTATGGCCGCCCGGCGGACAAGCGCCGCAAGCTGTATAACGGCATGATAAAGTGCGAACTTCATATGTATTTCAAGAATGCGCCCCGTATGCCGAGGGAGAAAGTATAAGCACTCGAATATCCGGTTTGCTAAAACTGCCATTTTCTGAAAGAAATAATTCATAAATTATTCAAAAATTTTTGGCGTTACCCCCTTGCATAATAGCGAGAGTTGATGTAATATAATACTCGAGTTAGCACTCAGGTATTTTGAGTGCTAAGCTCCCGACAATGTATATTTTTATTTTTCATAGGAGGTAATCCATTATGAAACTCAAGCCCCTTTGCGACCGTGTTGTCGTTAAAATG
>UQVU01000085.1 GCA_900544475.1 uncultured Butyricicoccus sp. | reverse complement strand
GTATATTGATCAGCGAGGACATGATGCGCGTTAGCGGGTAAATATACTTCGGCACATACACCTTTTTGATGAGGTCCGCGTTGCCGATAATGGACGTCAGCGCCATGCCGCACGATTCAGAAAAATAGTTAAAAATGACATTGCCGCAAAGAAGATAGACCGGAAAGTACGGAATATCGAACTTGAACATATTAGAGAAGACAACGTACTGCACAATCATGTTGAGCAGCGGGTTGAGAAAGCTCCAGAAGACGCCAAGAATAGAACGCTTGTATTTCGCCTTGAAATCACGGTCAACCAGCTGCTTAATCAGGAAGTGATACCGCCTCAGTGCAATCATCGCATTGAGAATAAAGCTTTTCTTACCGGTCTTGTGCTTGTGAAGCAACATCATCAGCAGCGCCGCGAGGATTACCGCGCCGACGGCTGCGAACTGCCAATAGTGCAGGCCCGTCCAGATATAATCTCTGCCAGTAGCAGAGAAGGCGAGTTCACCTGCAACAGCTTGTCCATTGACATACAACTGACCGTTTTCCAGCGAAGCATCGGTTTTCATCACCGGCGTGAGCGCGTCACCAGCCATTGCATCGGGCGAGGTGATACGCAACGCAAGCGGCGCATTGCAGACCGTTTCCAACGCTGGAAAATCGAACGTCGTGACCTGACCTTCCGTAATTTGGTCAGCCTGCAAATTCTGGTCAAGCAGGACTTCCTGCGTCGCCATATTCACGAGCTGCACATTTACCGTGCCGTGATTGACGCGGTTAAACACGCCCCACTGCACAGAAAGCTGCTCAAAAATCTGAATTTTCGGCGTAAACTGCTGTTCCACAACTGAACCTGCTGTCAGCTCTACGGTTGCGGCATTCGCTACCGGCATTTCAATATTGCCGCGCGAGTCGCGATAACGCAGCTGCTCTCCGGCGAGAAAATAAAACGCCACCGCAAGCACCATGTACGCGACGAAAACAATCGAAAAAATCTTCTTTAGTTCTCTGGTCGAGAACCCCTGCTGTGTTTTTGACATGAATTTGTACAACCTTATCCTTAATCTTCCTCGGGTTCCTCCACCCACTTCTTAAACGTCTGATGCGTCACGCCGAGGCGTCTTCCGGCTTCGCGGAGCGAGATCTCACCGCGCTGCCACTGCGCTTTTACCGTCTCGAACGCCGCGCCGCGCTCCATCGGCTTGCGCCCGATGTGCACGCCCTTCTCCTGCGCCGCACGAATGCCTTCGCTCTGGCGCTCGCGCTTATCGGCGAACTCCTTTAAGAGCGTTGCATCCAGTATTTCGTACAGCAAATCGCTGATATACTGCTGATTTCGTGCGTCACTCGCCTGCAAAGTCAGCGGCATATCCGCAATCCGCAGACAGATTTTGTGGTCGCGCAGCCAGTGCAGCTCGTCCGCCAGTCCTTTCTTCATGTCGCTGAGACAGTACAGATTAGGAATCGTCAGCGTGTCGCCCGCTCGAAGCGTGTTCTGTTGCAGCAGCCGCAGGTTGTTCCGTCGAGAGGACTTTTCGTCCGTTATATCCACGAAAATCTCGTTTTTCTGCGCTCCCAACGCACGAAAGTTCTCGAACTGACTTTCTCGCTCATCCTGTTTTACGCAGGTGTAGTAATAATTTCTGCCTTGCATGAACACTCCTCGCAGGGTGGGTCGTGGTTACAAATGTACACTTTTATATTCTGTGAAAGTATTGTAGTTTCGGGACGTTTTTGATATAATAAGAAGAACGTAATTGCAAATTTTTAAAAAGTCGTGTAATTTCACCCGTTTGCAATTAGGTGTACATTTTTCAACACCCTTACCTGCCAATCTCCGGCAGCCGCAAGGGCAGTCCATTTCAACGCAAAAAACACCCGCCACAGCACAAGAGCCGTGACGGGCAGCAGGACGGCAGGCACAAATATGTCTGCTGTTTTTTATTTATCAAATTGGGAATATACCGTTTCCTCTTTAAATGGATAGACAGACTATTGATGCAGCGATATAATAAATCTATCCATGAACGGAAAGGAGCGACCTGTCGTGAAGCATCACCGAGCCAAAATATCCATTTTACTCCTAAGCATCCTTGTAATTATTTCGCTGACGGCGTGCCAGAGCACTGACAATCAGGCTTCCGCAACAGACAACACTCCCCAGTCCCAAGAAGCTCCAATCTCTGACTCTGAAATTATACTCTTCGAGCAAGAAACGCCCTCAATTTATCAGGATAAAACCGTTATAAACGACAATTCCCGCCTTGATTTAGCATATCGCCCGGTTCTCGAAGAAGTCATTCCGCACGCAACTGCCATTGTTCAGGCGACAGTCGATAACATGGAATATACTTCCATCAACGCTAACGCATGGACCGTTATTGACGCCGCTGTACAAGACGTGTTATCCGGCGACCTGCCGGACAGGTCAAACATTACCATCTACGCATATGGCGGGTATATTTCTATGAAAGATGTTGCCGCGGCGGAACATAATCGAGAAAGCTATACCGATATGACGGATGAAGAGCTGGAAAATACGATCATCCGCCAAGCAGCCGATATGCAGGAAAGCCCTTTAGTCGGTCAGCAGTATATCTTTTTCCTCGGTGCTCCGACCGACGATATGCCGGCTGACGCATATGAACAGCTGGGTTGGAAATTCTGTCAGATGTTAGTAGGTGACGATGATACGCTTTATTACGTCCCTTACCCTGCCGAAGACGCCCCATCGTCTGCTGATACCGCCAATGATATTGCGCATATCACGCTAAACGACCTCAGAGAATTGATCCATCGATACACCTCCTGAAATTTCACGAGAGAACCAAAGGCGCAGACCTGCTGCATGATGGACTTGAACGCCCCACAAAAACCAACCCCTTCCCGTCACAAGAGGAATAACGGGAAGGGGTTTTATACTGTTTTATATTTTACGTTTTACTGGCTGATCGTCTGGCGGAGCGCATCGATGGAGGTATGAACACCGGCGTCAACCGTCATGGTGAGGTCCTCCATTTCGAGAGAAACGTCGCCGTCGTAGCCCATCATGTGGCAGACAGAGAAGAATTCCTTCCACCACTGGAGGTCCTTGCCGCAGCCGACCGCAACGTAGTTCCATACGCGGTCAGCGGACTCGGTAACGGGGCGCGGCTCAAGCAGGCCGTCGGTGTCGGCCAGACCGCGCTCGATGCGGGCGTCCTTGCCGTGCACATGGAAGATGCAGCCCTTCAGTGCACGCGCCGCTGCGATCGGGTCTGCGCCCAGAACCATCATGTGGGACGGGTCGAGGTTGATGCCGAGCATCGGGTCGGTAGCCTCACGCAGCTTGAGCAGGGTCGAAGCAGACCAAACCATGGTGCCCGGGAATTCCTCGATTGCAATATGCTCGATGCCGCACTTCTTGCAGTGTGCGATAAATTCGTTCCAGAACTCGATGGTTACCTTCCACTGGTACTCATAAGCCGGAGCCATGAAGTCCGGCCAGGAGACGGTGGAGGTGATCCAGTTCGGGGTGGTGTCGGTCTCGTTGCCTGCCGGCAGACCTGCCATGGCTACGATCTTCTTAACGCCAAGCAGACCTGCGAGCGTTGCGCAGTCATACATGGACTTCTTGTATTCCTCGCCGGTCTTGGACGGCCAGAGCGGGTTGCACGAGGTGTTCAGTGCAGAAATGCGCATGCCGCGCTTTTCAAGCTCCATCATGAACGCTTCACGCTTGCCTGCGTCCGCGAGCAGCTCGGCGGTGTTGCAGTGCTTGCGTGCGCCCCAGCCGCCGGCGGTCATCTCGACCGCGTCAATGCCGAGGGACTTTACCTTGTCGAGCATATCCGTGTAGGACAGGTCGGCGAATACATCAGTGCAGATTGCGAGTTTCATATAAATTTACCTCCTAAAATGTTGACGGGTGTACGAACCTCGCACACCCGCCGAAGAAAAAAAGAGAGAAGATAGGTTCTAAGAAAAAGATGAATTATGAGGGAAATGAGGGATTTATGCCTTGTAGAAGTCCGGCATTTCGTCGTAAACAACCGGCTGAATGGTCTGGGTCTCGCGCGCCTTGGAAGCTGCAGCCGCTGCAACCTGGCAGCAGTAACCGTCCCATGCGGTCGGGCCGTCAACGTAGCCTGCCTTGGAGGCGTTGATCCAGGTCTGGATTTCCGCGTTATACGCATCTGCAAAGCGCTGGAAACAATCGGTGTACATCGCCTGACCGATGGTTGCGTTCGCGTTTACCGAGATGTAGTTCGGCTTCGGCATATTGAGCACCGCGCCGTCGCAGACGATCTCGCACTTGATGTCGTAGTCGTTTTTGTTGTTGACGAAGGACTCGACATCGATGCGCACGCCGGACTTGGTGGTCAGGATCATGATCTGCGGGTCGTGCAGGTCCTTCGGGCCGTTGTTCGTGGACTTGCCGTAGCGGACCTCAGCGGTCGCGTAGTCCTCGCCGAGCAGCCAGCGCAGCACGTCGATTTCGTGAACCATGGAATTCTCGACCGCCATGGAGTTGTCCCAGTCGTCCGGAACGGACGGGTTGCGGTGTGCGCAGTGCAGCAGCAGCGCTTCGCCGTATTTTCCGCTGTCAACCGCCGCCTTGAGCTGCTTGTATCCCTCGTCATAGCGGCGCATGAAGCCGACCTGAACCAGCTTCTTTCCGGCCTTCCTCTCGGCCTCCACGATGCGTTTGCAGGCGTCCGCCTTGGGCGCGAGCGGCTTCTCGCAGAACACGTACTTGCCTGCCGCGATGGAGGCGAGAACGTACTCCTCGTGATACGGGTCGGACGTGGTGCACATAACGGCGTCGATTTCCGGGGAGTTTATCATGTCGATGGGGTTTTCGAAGCCCTTGATGCCGTACTTCTCGGCAACCGAAAGACCGAATGCGCTCGCCGGGTCGGCGCAGGCAACGACCTTGCCACCCTGAAGCGTGTTGTTGATGCGCTCAATATGGGTACGGCCGATGCCGCCGGTGCCTACAAGTCCGATTCTTAAAGTTTCCATAATATATTTCTCCTCCTGCCAGGGTTTTCCCTCCCTGCGAACCGTCCCGCAGGGAGAAGAAAGTTAAGATATGGTCGAATGAATAGCGGGTGTTACTTCAGGTAGTCAGCAACATTGTCCTTGGTGATGGACTGGAACGGAACGATAACTTCCTTGTCCGGGGTTTCGCCGTTCTTCAGCTTCTCGAGAACTTCGTGGGTCGCCTTTGCCTGACCTGCTGCGTCCTGCAGAACGGTCTGGCACATATAGCCGTCGTCTACTGCCTTGAGGCCGTCGTCCGAGCCGTCAACACCGGTAATGAGGATCTCGCCTGCGTTGGTCAGCAGACCCGCGCCCTTGAGAGACTCGACAGCGCCGAGCGCCATCTGGTCGTTTGCGCATACAACTGCGTTGAAATCAGCCTTGCCGCCGTGCGCGTAGGTCTGAATCCATGCGTCGCAGATACGCATTGCCTCGTCCTTGACGTAATCGCCGTCCTGATCGGCCAGAATGGTGATGTCGGAGCGGCCTGCCTCTTCGAGCGCGTCCTTGAAGCCCTGACGGCGGTCAGCGGAATGCTGGAGGCCGGCGGTGCCTGCCAGATACAGGACCTTCGCGCCCTGCGGCAGGTTCTCCGCCATGTACTCGCCCTGCATATGACCGGAGTCATAGTTCTCCGAGCCTACGAAGGTGAAGTCGCCGGAGTTTGCCTTGATGCCGAGGCAGATAACCGGAGTACCGTTGCTGTTCGCCGCGGAGATAGCCGGAGCGATCGCGTCCGAGTCAGCCGGTACGAGGATGAGCGCGTCAACGCCCTTTGCGAGGAATGCGTTGGTCTGATCGATCTGCTTCTGGTTGTCGTTGTTGCCGTCCGAGAAGGATACCGAGTAGCCGGTGCCCTCGAGCTCGGCGGTCAGTGCGCTCTCGCGTGCCATGCAGAATACGTCGGTATCCGCAAGGTTTACATAGCCGATCTTCATGCCGTCGCCGCCTGCGGAGTCGCCGCCGCCGGAGCTGCTGCCGCCTGCGCCGCAGCCGGTGAGTGCCAGTGCCGAGAAAGCCGTTACCATTGCCATTGCGCCGATTCTCTTCCAGATTTTCATAATGTTTTCCTCCTGTTTGTGTTCCTTTTTTTCTCTTACTCTTTTACCACCCCGTGCAGCCTTGCCGCCGCGCGGGATTGCATTCTTTTTCTGCGGCTCAGCGAGCCTTCTTTGCGGAGTTCTTGGTGACAACGTCGATGATAACCGCGCCGACGATGATAACGCCCTTGACGATCTTCTGGATGTTGGAGTCAACGCCCATCAGGGTCTGTACGTTGTTGATGATGCCGACGATGACCGCGCCGACCAGCGTGCCGCCGAGGGTGCCGGAGCCGCCGGACATCGAGGTGCCGCCGACGATAACCGCGGTGATAGCGTCCATTTCGTAGGAAAGACCTGCGCCCGGAACGCCAGAGTTCAGGCGGCCCATCAGCAGCAGGCTGCCGACGCCGACGAGCGCGCCGTCGAGCAGATATGCCTTGAAGGTGACTGCCTTGGGGCTGATACCGGAGGCCTCAGCCGCCTTGGAGTTGCCGCCGACCGCGTAGATATAGCGGCCGTAGGGCGTCTTGTTGAGGATGACCCACATGACTGCGAAGCAGAGCAGCAGGATGATGACTGCCATCGGGATGGGGCCGACATAGCCCTGACCCATGAAGGTGAAGCCGCCCGAAATGCCGGAGATGGTGTTGCCCTTGGTGACAAGGACCGCGCCGCCGCGTGCGGCCTCGGTAAGCGCAAGCGTCATAATGAATGCGGGGATGCTGAACTTTGTGATGATGAAGCCGGTCAGTGCGCCGAGCACGACGCCGATTACAAGCGCTACCGCGATGGCTGCCCAGACCGAGCCGGTCGCAACGTCAACCATGCAGGCGATACAGCCTATGAAGGCGATTTCCGAACCGTAGGCAATGTTGATGTGACCGAGAATGATGATGAAGGTTGCGCCGAAGCCGAGCACGGTCGTGCAGGCAATCGCCAGCAGGATGCTCTTGAGGTTGTACGTGCTCAGAAATCCCGGAACGAACAGCGATGCCGCGATGAAGATCACGACGAAAATCAGCGCGATACCGTACTTTCCGTAGAATTGACCGAAGTTGAACTTTTTCTTTTCTGCCTGTTTGCTCATTGTTTTCCTGCTCCCCTCGTAGCCAGTTTCATGATGCTTTCCTGCGTTGCCTCCGAACGATCGAGAACACCCTGAACGATGCCCTCCTGCATGACGACGACGCGGTCGCTCATGCCCAGAACCTCAGGCAGCTCGGAGGAGATCATGATGATGCCCATGCCCTGACGGGCGAAGTTTGTCATCAGCTTGTGAATTTCGGACTTTGCGCCGACGTCGATGCCGCGGGTCGGCTCATCGAGGATCATGACCTTGACGTCGCCCACCAGCCACTTGGCCAGAACGACCTTCTGCTGGTTGCCGCCCGAAAGCGTGGAGGCTTCGACGTCCTCGTTTGCAATCTTGATCTGAAGCAGCTCGCGCATCTTCTCAACGTCCTTGCTGATTGCCTTGTCGTCAATCAGACCCTTGGTGTACTTCTGAAGATTGACGAGCGAAACGTTGTGGTGAATGCTGCGGCCGAGCACCAGACCGTAGGTGCGGCGGTCCTCGTTTACCATTGCGATGCCGTGGTTGATGGCGTCGCGGGTGTTCTTGATGTGGACCTCCTGCCCGTTCAGGTAAACCGAACCCGAGGAAATCGGGTCAAGACCGAAGATGGCACGCATGACTTCGCTTCGTCCTGCGCCGACCAGACCGGCAAAGCCGAGGATTTCGCCCGCGCGGAGCTGGAAATTGATGTTCCGGAAGCGTCCGCCGTCCGCCTTGTTCTGCGTCAGGTCCTT
>UQVU01000084.1 GCA_900544475.1 uncultured Butyricicoccus sp. | reverse complement strand
CTGCGGCCTCTTCGTCCCGAACGAAGCGCTCTACCAAGCTGAGCCACACCTCGATTTGCCGTCCATTCTCCGTGACAGCTTTTATATTATACCGCGGCATTCGACCGTTGTCAACAGTTTTTCAAAAAATCTTTAAGATTTTTCGAGGCGGCACAGAAAGCGCCTGCGCCGCCCCGTTTTTCTCTCTTACAGCATCGAAACCAGCGTTTTCACGTAGCCGCGGAACACGCCGCCGCGCTTCTCCGCGATTTCGTTGACCTCCGCGCCCGAGAGCGGCTTGTTGAGCACGCCCGCTGCCATGTTCGTTATCATGGCGATACCGAGGACGGGCAGACCGCAGTGCGACGCCGCGATGACCTCGAACACAGTGGACATACCGACCGCATCCGCGCCGAGCGTGCGGAACGCGCGGATCTCCGCCGGGGTTTCGAACTGCGGGCCGTTCACGCCGATGTAAACGCCGCGCCGCAGCGCCGTGCCGCTCTTCTCTGCCGCCGCGAGCGCCTTTTCGCGCAGCGCCGGTGCATAGGCGAACGACATATCCGGGAAGCGCGTGCCGAGGGCCGCGTCGTTCGCGCCGGTGAGCGGACTCTTGCCCGTCAGGTTGATGTGGTCGTCGATGAGCATGAAGTCGCCCACCTCGAAGCCGGTATTGATGCCGCCCGAGGCGTTCGTGACGATGAGCGCCTGCACGCCAAGCTCCTTCAGCACATATACCGGATAGGCGATCTCGTCCGGCGCGTAGCCCTCGTAGCCGTGCAGGCGGCCCTGCATACAGACAACGCGGCGGCCCGAGAGCGTACCGCAGACCAGACGGCCGGCGTGGTCGGGCGCGGTCGAAACCTTGAAGAACGGAATGTCGCCGTAAGGAATGCAGACCGGCTGCTCGATCTCCTCCGCGAGCGGGCCGAGGCCCGAGCCGAGAACGATGCCGATTTCGGGCGTGAACGGCAGCTTTTCGCGCAAGAAATCCGCCGACTGCTTTACTTCATCATGTGTCAGCATGGTTTGTCCCTCCTTACAGTCTGCTGAGGATGCTGTCCGTGCGGCGCTGCACCTCAGCCTTTACCTTTTCGATGTCGATGGTGGTGAACACGCCGTCGCGGTAGAGCACCTCGCCGTCCACCATGGTCAGGCAGACGTCCGCACCCTGCGCGGCATAGACCACGTTGCACGCCGCGTCGGTCATCGGGGTGAACTGGGGCGTGTCCGTGTTGATGGCGCACAGGTCGGCACGCATGCCGACAGCAAGTCTGCCGCTGTCCTCGCGGCCCTGGCTGAGCGCACCGGCGCGTGTCGCGGCATGGAGCACCTCGGCCGGGGTGATGAGCGTGGAGTCGCGGAAAAAGCCCTTGTAGACCACGCCGAACAGGTACATATCCTGCATGATGTTCAGGTTGTTGTTGGAAGCCGCGCCGTCCGTGCCGAGGGCGAGGTTGATGCCGCTTTCGAGCAGCTTCGGAACGTTCGCGTAGCCGGAGGCGAGCTTGAGGTTGCTCGCCGGGCAGCAGGCAACCGTAACGCCGTGCTTTTTCAGAATGTCGAAGTCGCCGTCCTCAAGCCAGACGCAGTGCGCCGCCGTCGTCGGCGAGTCGAAGATGCCGTGCTTCTCCATGTACGCCGCCGGGGTCAGGCCGTGGCGGCCCTTGCACTCCTCGTGCTCGGTCTGGGTTTCGGACAGATGGATATGGATGCGTGCGCCGGTGTCGCGGGCGTGCTGCGCGACCGCCTCGACGATTTTCGGGTTGGAGGTATACTCGCCGTGAATGCACAGGTCACCGAGCAGACGGCCGCCGTTCGCGCCGTTCCACTCGCCGCGCAGACGCAGGTTGTCGCGGTAGGCCGGCAGGTCGGTGTAGTCGCTGTCGTCGAACACGGTAAGACCGCGGCTCAGGTTGCACTTGATGCCGCTCTCGAAAATCGCCTTGGTCATGCCGTCGAGGAAAAAGTACATATCCGAGAAGGAAACCGTGCCGCTCGCGAGCATTTCGGAAATCGCCAGCAGCGTGCCGTAGTACGCCGCCTCCTCATCGAGCAGGTCCTCGAACGGGAACACCTTTTCGCCGAGCCAGCGCTGGAGCGGCAGGTTCTCCGCGTAGCCGCGCAGCAGCGTCATCGGCGCGTGGCTGTGGACGTTGTAGAAGCCGGGCAGCAGCAGGCGGTGACGGCCGTCATAGCGCTCGCCGAAGTCCTCCTGCGGCTCTTCCGCGCCTATGTAGGCGATGCGGCCGTCCTTTACGCCGACATACTGATTTTTCTGTGTCTTAAAGTTTTCGTCCAGCAGGTCAATGTTGCAGAATAGCATATATTTTCTCCTTTTTTCTCTGGTCTGGCAGTCCATATTGTATTTTTCGGAGGATTTCCCCAAATAACGTTCATCGGCACGGCATAGGTGGAAAAACGCACGCCAAGCTCGGTGTTGAAGTGGTCGATGGATTTCATCAGCCCGATGCAGCCGACCTGAAACAGGTCGTCGGGCGACTCTCCCCTGTCGCGGAAGCGCTGCACCACGCTCAGCACGAGCCGCAGGTTGCCCCGGATAAGCTCCTCCCGTGCGCCTCTGTCGCCCGACGCCGACCGCCGCAGCATCGCCTCCGTCTGGGACGCCGAATAAACGGGCAGTTCGGCGGTGTTTACGCCGCATATCTCGACCTTTGCCTGCATGAAAAAACCTCCTGTCGCGCGGAAGCCGCAAAAAGCGGCCCGACCGTTCTATCAAGATTTTCCCCCCGCGCCCCGCGGAATATACCGGGTTTATTTTTTCGAGGGCGGCGCGTTTTCGACCGTTTTCCCTTACAGAATATGATAGTGCGGAATTATATCTTCATATGTTCCGTCCGGCATGAGAAAGCCGCCGGGAATGACGCCGAGCCGGGTAAAGCCGAGCTTTTTATAAAGGTGCAGCGCGTTCGCGTTCGTCGCGACGACCGCGTTGAACTGAAGAATGCGGTAGCCGAGCGTCTTTCCCTGCTCCATGCTGTGGCGCACGAGTTTTTCGCCGATATGCCGGCCGCGCAGGCCGCTTTTCACCGCGTAGCTTGTGTTGCAGATATGGCCGCAGCGGCCGACGTTGTTCGGATGCAGGATATACAGGCCGACGATCTCGCCCGTGTCCCGGTCAACCGCCAGTCCGGTGAACGACTGGGACGAAAAGAACTCGTCCGCGTCCCGCTCGGTCAGCTCATTCATCTGCGGAAACGCCTCGCCGCCGCGCACGACCTCGTTCCAGACCGCCGCCGCCTGCATGGCGTCCCTCGTTTCATACTTCCGTATTTCGAGCTGCATTGCAGCGCCCCCTTTATTTTTGCCTGCTTACAGTATAACATATCCTGCGCGAAAATGGAATTGCCGCCTGAATTTTGCGCCGGGTCTTGTGAAATCTACCGCAGACGTATATAATATAAACCGTACAACACAGCAACCAAAGGAGGAATTTCCTTGCAGTTAGAACAAATGCTGCGCCAGCTCACCGCGCTCCCTGCGGTCAGCGGATTTGAGGCGCAGGCGGCCGCAGCCGTGGCCGAGCTGTTCCGTCCCTACTGCGACACGGTCGAAGTGGACAGAAACGGAAATATGCTCGGCTTCAAGTCCTGCGGACGCAAAAACGCAAAGACCGTGCTGCTGGACGCCCATCTCGACCAGATCGGCTTTCTCGTGACCGAGGTGCTGGACGGCGGCTTCGTGCGCTTCGCGCCGGTCGGCGGCGTTGACCCCCGTATGCTGCTCGGCAGCGAGGTCACGCTTCTCGCGGACGAGCCGCTTTACGGCGTGGTGTCCTGTCTGCCGCCGCACCTTCTGAAGGCAGGCGAGCAGAATAAAGCCGTTCCCATCAGCGAAATGGCAATCGATACCGGTCTCTTAGACGCGAAAAGCCGCATCAAGGTCGGTACGCCCGTCCTCTTCGGCCAGACGCCCATCACCCTTGCGGGCGGTCAGCTGTGCAGCAAATGCCTTGACGACCGCGCCGGCATCGCCGCCATTCTGCTCGCGATGAAGCAGCTCAAAAAAGCGAAAAAGCTGCGCTGCAACATCGCCGTGCTCGTCAGCGCACAGGAGGAAGTTACCGGTCTCGGCGCACAGACCGGCGCGTTCGCCGTGCAGCCGGAATACGCCATTGCTGTGGACGTCACCCACGGCAGAACGCCGGACGGCCCGTCTGACGGCGTGTTCGACCTCGGCAGCGGCGCGGCGGTCGGCATGGGTCCCAACCTGCACCGCGGCCTGACAAAGGCCATCATCCGCACCGCCAAGGCGAACGACATCGACTACACTCTCGAAATCATGGAGGGCGACACCGGCACGAACGCATGGACGATGCAGATCGTCGGACGCGGCATCGCGTGCGCCCTGCTCTCCATTCCGCAGAAGTATATGCACACGCCGGTTGAGGTCATTTCGCTCTCCGATGTGGAGGCGGTCGCGGACCTCATGGCGGCGTTTCTGCGTGAATTTGACGGGGAGGTGAGCGCATGATTGAACTGATGAAGGAGCTTTGCGCCCTGCCGGGTCCGTCCGGCTGCGAGGACGCCGTGCGCGAGTTCGTACTCAAAAAGGCAAAACCCTTTGCGGACGAAATCCGCACGGACGCCATCGGCAACGTCATGGTGTTCCGAAAGGGCGCAAAGGCGCTCGAGCGTCCGGTCGTGCTCTGCGCACACATGGATGAGGTCGGCGTCATCATCAAGAAAATCACCGACGACGGCTACCTGAAATTCGGCTTTGTCGGCGGCGTAGACCCGCGCGTGGTCATCGGCCGTCCGGTCCGCTTCGGCAAAACTCAGGGCGTTATCGGCATCAAGGCGGTGCATCTCACGACTGCCGCCGAGCGCCGCACCATGCCGAAAACCAAGGACCTCTATATCGACATCGGCGCGACCTCCAAGGCGGCGGCCGAAAAGCTGGTGTCGCTCGGCGACTACGGCGTGTTCGACTCCGCGGCCACCGAGTTCGGTGACGGACTCATTAAGGCCAAGGCGATTGACGACCGCGTGGGCTGCGCGGCACTGCTCAAGCTCCTTGAGGACGAGCCTCCCATCGACACCTGGTTCTGCTTCACCGTGCAGGAGGAAGTCGGTCTGCGCGGCGCGGCGAGCATGGCATTCGCGCTCGACCCCGGCTTTGCCATGGTGCTTGAGGGCACGACAGCGGCCGACCTCGCCGAGGTCAAGGGCGCAGACGCGGTCTGCCGTGTGCGCGGCGGCGTTGTGCTGCCGTTCATGGACGGCGCGACCATCTATGACGCGGAGCTGTTCGAGCTGCTGCGCGACGCCTGCATCAAGCGCGGCATTCCGTGGCAGACCAAGACCCGCGTGGCGGGCGGCACGGACGCCGGCCGCATTCACAAGTGCCGTGCCGGTGTGCGCGTGTGCGCCGCAGCGGCTCCGGTACGCTATATCCACTCGCCGTCCTCGGTGGCGGCGGCAGCCGACTGCGAAGCGGTCCTTGCGGCGGCTCGCGCATTTCTCGAAGAACTTGGAGGGGACGACGAATGAGCAAGGTTTTTGATTTATGGAATGAAGTAGGCGGCGCCTTCGGCCCGTCCGGCCGCGAGGACGCGGTACGCGAGACCATCGCCGGCATCGCGGGCGCGTATATCGACGACGTAACGACCGACGCCCTCGGCAACCTCATCTGCCGCAAAAAGGGCGCGAAGGACGGCAGAAAGGTGCTGTTCGCCGCGCATATGGACTCGATCGGTGTGGTCGCGACCTATATTGACGAGAACGGCTTTATCCGCTTTTCGCAGATCGGCGGTCTGTACTACGCCGACCTCGTGAACATCACGGTCAAGTTCGCAAACGGCACGCGCGGCGTCATTTCCTACGAGGAAAAGACCCCGATGAAGGACATGACGCTTGCGCATATGTTCATCGACATCGGCGCGAAGAACGCCGAGGAGGCGAAAAAGCTCGTGCAAATCGGCGATTTCGCGGTATTCGAAGCGCCGCGATTCGAGCAGAACGGCGTGCTCTGCGGCCCGTACCTCGATAACCGCATCGGCTGCGTTACGCTCCTGCTCGCGATGGAGCAGCTCGCGGAGACCGAGACAGAAAACGACCTCTACTTCGTTTTCACCTCGCAGGAGGAGGTCGGTCTGCGCGGCGCAGGCGCGGCGGCGTTCGCGGTCGAGCCGGATGTTGCCATCGCGGTGGACGTCACCGACACCGGCGACCTGCCCGAGATGAAGACCCCGATGGCGGTGTCGCTCGGTAAGGGCCCCACCGTCAAGGTCATGGACCACTCGGTCATCTGCTCGCCCGCTGTCTGCGCCGACCTCGAAAAGGCGGCCGCACAGCTTGGCATTCAGACCCAGCGCGAAATCCTCCTGTGCGGCGGCACGGACACCTCGGTGCTCCAGAAGGCACGAGCGGGCGTTGCGGCAGGCGCGGTTTCTATCCCGACCCGCTACATTCACTCCCCGAGCGAGATGTGCGCGGTGTCCGACGTGGAGCAGGCCACTCAGCTGCTCGCGCAGTTCGCACAGCTCTGATTCTGTGCAAACCTTCTGAATTCGGCACACTTCTTTTGTGCAGTTTGAACGATGACAGCAAGCGCCGTTCTGCGGTAAAATAAGCGTAACAGCAAGGAAGCTGAACCCGATGTGGGCGTTCGCTTTCTTGCTGTTTTTTTGAGCTAAGCTGTCGCAAAACTTCGTTTTGCCGACAATCTGTGTTTGCGGCGGGGTGAGGTCACCCCGCCCTACGCGCAGAACACGGACGGATAAAAGTTCCTATGCAGAAACTTTTATCTCTCTATAAGCATAAAAACCGAGGTACACGCCCCCGGTTTTTATCAATCTGCTCCGCAGATTGCATTTCATGCGCGCATTCGCGCGGCAGCGGCTTCATCGGCAGAACAGCTATTCCGACGAACTTATATCCTGATACCTTCCTCTTACCTCTTTTTTCCTGCCCACATCTTACTTACATACTACTCTTTGTTCGAAGCCGTTTCATTCTTCCCCGGAGTGAAGCGGCTTCGGGCATTTTTTCGCTTTTCTCCCTGCCCGCTTTCGGCAATCCCTCCCCTGTCCGGCGTGGTAAGATAGGCGTACCGGTCAAGGGAGGGACGGACGATGGTCATATATCTCGATGTGCTGTTCGGCGCGAACGCCCTGATGGACGGCGTGACCCTGCTCGCGGCGGCGCGGCTCGCCGGGGCGGCGGTGCATCGCGGACGGTTCGTCCTCGCCTGCCTGCTCGGCGGCACATATGCGGTTCTCGCGGCGCTGTTTCCCGCGCTCGGCGTCCTGCCCGTCCGGGCAGCCATGGGCGCGGCGCTCTGCCTTGCGGCGTTCGGCGGTGAGCGGACGCTGCTGCGGCTCGGCGGACTGTATTTCGTGACGGCGGCGGCTTTCGCCGGTCTGGCGTATGCGCTCGGCGCGGCGTCCGGCAGGCGGCTGCTGTACGGGGCCGGCTACTACTTCACCGTCCCGCTCGGTCTGCTGCTGCTCGCGGCGGCGGTCGGCTACGCGGTCAGCGGCGTGCTGCTTCGCGGCGATGCGGCGCACGGCTGCGTGCGGCAGGAAATCCTTCCACTCACCGTGCAGTTCGGCGGGCGGGAGCGGCGCGTGCGCGTCCTCCGGGACAGCGGCCACACGCTGACCGAGCCGGTTTCGGGAAAGCCGGTACTTATCCTTTGCCGGGGCGAGGCGGCGCTTCTGCTGAACGACCCGCTCGACGGCGACGCCGCGCAGCAGCTCACTTCCCTGCCGCCCGAAACCGCGTGCCGCTGTGGCCTGCTGCCCTACCGCGCGGTCGGGACAGACCACGGTCTGCTGCTGTACTTTCGTCCGGACTGCGTGCAGGAGGCGGTCGAGCGGCTGCTGCACACCGTGCCGCCCACGCAGCTGCACGCCTACGCGCCCGCGCCGGGCATGGCGTCCGTGCGCGAAAAGGTCGCGGCCTACCTGACGGACACCTTCGGCGAGGCGTACCG
>UQVU01000083.1 GCA_900544475.1 uncultured Butyricicoccus sp. | reverse complement strand
AATGAGGTTGATGGTCGTGCCCTTGGTGATGCCAAGGGACAGAATGCCGAGAAGGCTCTTCGCGTTTACGCGGCGCTCTTCCTTCTCTACGAGAATCGTTGACTTGAACTCGTTAGCCTTCTGAATAAAAAAAGTTGCCGGACGGGCATATAAGCCAACCTGATTGGTAACCTGTACCTCTTTCGAATACATAATCTGCATCGCTCCTATTTCTTCAAATCCGTTATATATAGTCTATCGCTTTTTTCAGAGTTCGTCAAGGAGAATTTCTCTCCTGCGTGTTTGTTTTTTGAATGAATTTTTTCATGCAAAACGCAGATTTATCGTGAAAGTTGTCTATTTCTTCGGAAACACTTTGTATAAACCCCACAAAAGTTCGCGTTTCGTTTTCCTTTTTCCATCCTGCCGCCGGAAAACTTTTCCGCCGCTCACGCATTCGGGTGCGGTGTTGCCTTTACTTCAGCTCCGCAATCGTGACGCCCTGCTCGCCCTCGCCGTAAACGCCGCTGCGCACGCTCTTGACACGCTTGTTGCGGCGCAGATGCTGCTGTACGGCGTTGCGCAGCACGCCCGTGCCCTTGCCGTGGATAACCGTCACAGCCGGCAGACCCGCCATCAGCGCACGCGAGAGGAAGTTATCCACCTCGAAGAGTGCTTCCTCGGCGCTCATGCCGCGCACATCGACCTCGCTTTCGGCGCTTCTGAGGTTAAGCTCACGGCGCGGCGCATCGCGGCGCGGCTGCATCTTGACCTTGGGCTTCGCGGCGGCCTTTTTCTCCTCGACCAGACGGACCTCGTTGGCCTTGACGGTCATTTTCATCGGGCCGGCCTGCACCTGCACGCTGCCGTCCTTGTCCGCCGGGGCGAGCACGGTCGCGATTACGCCGCCGACGTTCAGCAGACGCACACGGTCGCCCTTTTCGAGCGGACGGACCTCCTCGGCGTCCACGACGCGCTTCTGAATGCCGCGGCGCTGCTCGTTCTCGGTCTGGGTGATGACGCCGCGCAGCGCGGCCTTTGCGGCGGCGAGGTTCTGCTCGGCGTTCTTCTTCTGGGACTGCTTTTTGAGCGTTTCCAGCTCATCGAACACGGTTTCCGCCGTCATGCGGGCGTTTTTGAGGATGTTGTCCGCCTGACTGCGCGCGCCCTCCATCATGCGGTCGGCGCGTTCCTCGGCGGCGTCGCGCTCGGCACGCATCTTGTCGCGCTCGGACTGGGCGGCGCTTCTCATGCGCTGCGCCTCCTCCTTCATCTGCTCGATGCGGCGGCGTTCGCGTTCGAGCTCGGCCAGAACGTCCTCGAAGCGGGCGTCCTCGGTGGAAACCTGCTCCTTTGCGCGTTCGATGATGGTCGGCTGGAGGCCGAGCCGCGCCGCGATGGCGAAGGCGTTGGACTTGCCGGGAATGCCGGTCAGCAGGCGGTAGGTCGGCTGAAGCGACTTGACGTCGAACTCGCAGGAGGCGTTTTCCACGCCGTCCGTCGTGAGCGCAAAGGTCTTGAGCTCGGCGTAATGCGTGGTCGCGGCAACGCACGCGCCCATCTGACGGGCGTAGCCGATAACGGCAACGGCGAGCGCCGCACCCTCGACCGGGTCGGTGCCGGCGCCAAGCTCGTCGAAGAGCACGAGGTCGCCCTGCGCACAGCAGTCCATGATGGACACGATGGTTTTCATGTGGGCGGAGAAGGTCGAAAGCGACTGCTCGATGGACTGTTCGTCGCCGATGTCGGCGTAAACGTGCTCAAAAAGGCCGATTTCCGACTGTTCGTTCGCCGGAATATGCAGGCCGCTCGATGCCATGAGGCTGAGCAGACCGAGGGTTTTAAGCGAAACCGTCTTGCCGCCGGTATTCGGGCCGGTGATCACAAGGGTGTCGTACTCGCCGCCGATGGCGATGTCGATGGGGACCGCCTTGTCCTTGTCGAGCAGCGGATGGCGGGCGCGGAGCAGACGGACGCGGCTGCCGCTTTCGAGCAGCACGGGCGCGGTCGCGTTCATTTCAAAGGACAGCTTCGCGCGGGCGAAAATGAAGTCCAGTTCGGTCAGCGCATCGTAATCCTGCTCGATGGCGCCGCGGTACATGGACACCTCAGCGGAGAGCGAGGCGAGGATGCGCTCAATTTCGGCCTCCTCGCGGCCCTCAAGAACCTTGATCTGGTTGTTGATCTCGACGACCTGCTGCGGCTCGACAAAGACGGTCGCGCCGGTGGACGAGGTATCGTGCACGAGTCCGGGGACGTCGCCGCGGTGCTCGGCCTTGACCGGGACAACGAAACGGCCATTTCGCTGGGTGATGATGGTTTCCTGGAGGTACTTGGAGCGCTCGCCGGAAATCAGGCGGTTGAGCGTTTCGCGGACGCGGCCGGAGATGCGGCGCAGCTCGCGGCGGATGGAAAGCAGCTCGGAGGACGCGCCGTCCGCGATCTCCTCCTCGGAGATAATCGCGGTGGTGATGGCCTCTTCGAGGGTGCGGTTGCCGGTCAGCAGGCCGAAAATCGGCGTGAGCGCGGTCTTTTCCTCGCTCTCGGCGTCGTAGGCAAGGGCGCGGCGTGCGGTCTGGAGCAGGCTCGCGACGCTCAGCAGCTCGCGCGGGTTGAGCGTGCCGCCGCGGTCCGCGCGAATGAGGATCGCGCCGACCTCACGGATGCCGCCGAAGGACGGACTGCCCTGCCGCACCATGCGGTCCTTGGCGTCCGTGGTCTGCTGCATATGCAGCGCAGCCTGCTCCCTGTCGTCGAGCGGACGCAGCGCGCGGCATTTCTCCTTGGCCTTGTCGGAGGAAGCCTGTGCGGCAAGGCGTTCGAGGATTTCGTAATATTCCAGTGTTTTTAAGGATTTTTCACCTAATCTGTTCATTGTGGTTCTCCTTGTTGCGAAAAGCGGAGTAGTTGGACCCTGCCGGGGGAGTTTCGCCCTCGGAGGGCGAGCGCCTTGTTCTCCCTCCGAGGGAGAGCGCGAAATTTTCCGCCGATACTGCGGCGCAGACGCAGGAGGCGAGGTTGACCCCATTCCCCGGGACGGGGGAGTTTCGCCCTCGGAGGGCGAGTGCCTTTTTGGCCGCCTTCGGCGGCGGGGACGCGCCCCTCCCGGGGCGAGGGGCAAAAGGGGGTACAAGACACCTGCGGTTTCTTATACCCCCTCTTGCGACTCCCCCTGATCTTCCGCTGGCTGCTCAGCGCAGCTTCGCAGCTAAAAACGAGGGCCGCAATTAACACCGCTCTATCATCTGGGGCGCTCCGCCGCCGTTTGGGGTTGGCTTCGCGCTCGATTTCCGCGCATATCAGTGCGCGGCAGCGGGTTCCGGTCGGGTGGATTGGAAACCGTCTGTGTGATTTGTCCGGATTGCTCCCGTAGGGCCGGATGACCTCATCCGGCCGTTCCCTTGGCGGGCATGATTTTTCCGGGTTGCTCCCGTGGGGCGCGGCAATATTATCCGGCTGTGTAAAACGGTACGTTATCGGTTTATCCGTGTGCAAAGGGTCACGGCTGCATCTTCACTCTCAACTCTGCGCTCTGCACCCTTTTTACTGCTCTTTTTCGGCTCGATTTTCAGGCTTTCGTAAAGTTTGAGGCTTGCGAAGCCTCGGCCTAAGTGGTAGGCGGCGAAGCGTTCGGCGAGAGTCGTAAACTGCTCTTTCGCGGGGCCGGTGAGGGTGAAAGCGAACAGCCGCCGGGGGTCAGCGGTGAGGGCGTGGCGGAGCGCGGCGGCGGCGCTGTTATCGAGGGGGGGAAAGCCGCCGACTCTGCGGGCGCATTTTTCGTCTGCCGCGCCGCCGGCCTCGACCGAAAAGAAGATGGGCGGCCGGACAAGCGGCTCGCCGCACACGCTGCACTCGGCAAGGTCGGGGGCGTAGCCGCCCTCCGCCATCACGCGCCACTCAAGCGCCGCCTTCACGAGCGCGGGGTCGCGTTTTTTCTTTTCGAGGGCGGAAAGCGCGGTCAGCAGCACCGAACAGAGCGCCGGGCAGTCGGTCTGCTCGTCGGCGAGGGCGCCGGTCAGCTCGGCAAGGTAGCAGGCAAGCGCGTACCGCTCGATGTCCTGCGAGAGTGGAAAGAACGAGTGGATGAGCGAGGCGTCACGAAAGGAATACCGTCCGCCTCGTTCGCTCACGATAAATTCGGAAAAGCAGAACTGCTGCGCGGAAGCGGCGTGTTTCCGGCTGCGCTTGGCGTTGCGGTGGAGGATTTCCGTCCGTCTGCCGTCCTCGGTCAGCAGGCTGAGGTAGCGGTCGCAGTCGCCGAAGTCGGTTTCGCGCAGCACAAGTCCGCGCAGCCTGATTTCCGCCATTTACTGCTCCTCGTAGCCGAAGTTGCGCATCTGATACTGGTTGTTGCGCCAGCCTTCCTTGACCTTGACCCAAAGTTCGAGGTAAACCTTGGTGTCCAGCATACGCTCGATGTCGGCGCGGGCCTGACGGCCGATTTCCTTGAGCATTGCGCCCTGCTTGCCGATGATGATGCCCTTGTGGCTCGCCTTTTCGCAGTAGATGACCGCGTTGATCTCAACGAGACCGTCCTCGCGTTCGTTCCAGCGCTCGATGCCGACCGCAACGCCGTGCGGCACTTCCCTGTCGAGCAGGCGGAGCATCTTCTCGCGGATGATCTCAGCGACGAGCTGGCGCTCCGGCTGGTCGGAAACCATGTCCTCGGGGAACAGCTGCGGGCCTTCGATGGCGTACTTGGACAGCTCGCTCAGCAGCTCCTCCACGCCCTCGCCGGTACGCGCGGAAATCGGGATAACGGCGTCGAACTCGTGCGCCTGGGCGTAGGTCGCGATGACTGCGAGCAGGTCCTCCTTCTTTACCGTGTCGATTTTATTGATAACGAGGATAGAGGGCATATGATGCTGCTTGATCTGGCTGATGAGGTTTTCCTCCGCCGGGCCGATATTCGCGATCGGCTCGACCACCAGCATCGCTGCGTCCACCTCGGAAACCGTGTCGGTCACGACCTTGCACATATAGTCGCCGAGCTGCGTGCGCGGCTTGTGCAGACCCGGGGTATCGAGAAAGACGAACTGCGTGTCGCCTTTATTGAGCAGACCGGTGATGCGCGTGCGCGTGGTCTGCGGCTTGCTCGAAACGATGGCGACCTTCTGGCCGACCAGACGGTTGGTGAGCGTGCTTTTGCCCACATTCGGGCGGC
Source organism: uncultured Butyricicoccus sp. (assembly GCA_900544475.1). GTDB lineage: Bacteria > Bacillota > Clostridia > Oscillospirales > Butyricicoccaceae > Agathobaculum. The sequence continues at coordinate 2,877 of UQVU01000083.1, read as the reverse complement.
CGACAACAGAAACGACCGCAGTTTTTGTGATTTTCATAAATATCTCCATTTCTTGTTCTTTATATTACAAACCCGTTTCGATTATATGGTAATGTATCCCGCAAGGCGGCAAAACAAATCGTGCAAACCGCCCTCTATCCATCCGCCCTGCACCCTCTGCCGCGCACTTGTATGCGCGGAAAGACGCGCGAAGCCAGCCCCAATCGGCGGCGGAATGCTCTGGATAATAAGGCGGTCTTAATTGCGTCCCCCGCGTTTTAGCCGCGCGACCGGAGGGAGTCGCGGCCGGTCGGAGGGTCAGGGGTGTCAAGAGGGGTATAGGGAACCTGCAAGGTGCCCTGTACCCCTTTTGCCCCCGCCGCCGGGCGGCGGCAAAACCCCTGGCTGCCGGTCGGCACCCTCCCCTCGCCTCCTGCGGGAAACCCGCAGTATCGGCGTATCGTTCGCTGTGCGTGTCGGTTTACACGCGGCGGGGTGAGGGCACCCCGCCCTACGGGTGCTTCCCGGATAGCGTTAGCGGAACATCTCCGCCGTCCCAGAGGGACTTTCTTATTGTTTTCTTCCAAAAAAGAAAACAAACCACACCGCCACCGGGACGGTGACAATCATGAGCATCAGCAGCCACAGCCGCGCGGCGAGGAACCGCAGCGCCGTCAGCAGCGCACCGTGCACGAGGAAAACGAAAAATCCCACCGCCACGCACGCCGCCGCGCACACGAAAACCGCCGCCGCCGCGATGTCCTTCGCGTCCTTCACCATGCTGTCGTAGCCGCGCGCAGTCTTGTCGCACAGCCGCTCGACCGCCGTGTTCATCAGCTCCGCGCCCATCGTCAGGCCGAAGCACAGGCACAGCACCGCCGCCTCGGTCGCGCTGACGCGGCCCATGAGCGCCGCCGCCGTCACGTAAAACGCCGCCGTCATGTGCACGCGGAAGTTCCGCTCACCCGTGATGCACAGCCGGAGTCCGCGGAAAGCGTGCAGGAAGCTCTCGTGCAGCTTTCGTATCCTGCTCTTGCTCATGCGTCCCTCGTCAGTCCGATGGCGTTCATGTATTCCTCTTCCTTCGAGCGCATCAGACGGGTGTCCTCGTCGTTGCGCTCATGGTCGTAGCCGAGCAGGTGCAGCATGGAGTGGGTGGTCAGGTAGCCGCACTCACGCGCCGCCGAGTGGCCGAACTCCTTCGCCTGCTCGCACGCGCGGGTGTAGCACAGGATCATATCGCCGAGCATGACGCAGCCGGTGTCCGGCTCCTCGTCAAGCTCCTCGCGCGGCTCGCCGTTATAAAATTCGTACATCGGGAACGAGAGCACATCGGTCACGCTGTCCTTGCTGCGGTACTCCGCGTTCATCTCGCGGATGGTGTCCGCATCTACAACGGTGATGTCGATTTCCGCCGAAAAGTCCACATTTTCGCGCGACAGTACGTTTCTCGCGCACTTTTCGACGAGCGCGCGCACCTCGTCCTCGTTCTCAACCTCGGTAGAAAAGCCAATTCGAATCTGGTGGTTCATTTACTTCTCCTCTTTTCTCCGGACGTAGCGATGCTTAGGACCGCCGTCCGGTTTATCCTTCGGTTTTCTGCTCTCGTACTCGGCGTAGGCCTTGACGATGCGCTGCACCAGCTCGTGACGCACGACGTCCTTTTCGGTCAGGTAGCACTGCTCGATGCCCTCGACGTTCTTGAGCACGCGAAGCGCCTCGCGCAGGCCGGACTGCTTGCCGCCGGGGAGGTCGATCTGGGTAATATCGCCCGTAATGACCGCCTTGGAGCCAAAGCCCAGTCGCGTCAGGAACATTTTCATCTGCTCGGGCGTGGTGTTCTGCGCCTCATCGAGGATGATGAAGCTGTCGTCGAGCGTGCGGCCGCGCATATAGGCGAGCGGCGCGACCTCGATGGAGCCGCGCTCCTGATATTTGGTGAAGTTGTCCGCGCCGAGCATATCGAACAGGCCGTCATACAGCGGACGCAGATAGGGGTCAACCTTGCTCTGGAGGTCGCCGGGCAGGAAGCCGAGCTTTTCGCCCGCCTCGACCGCCGGGCGCGTCAAGATGATGCGCGAGACCTTCTTTTCGCGGAACGCCGCGACCGCCGCCGCAACGGCGAGGTAGGTCTTGCCGGTACCGGCCGGGCCGACGCCCATGACGATGGTATTGTTGCGAATTGCTTCCATATAGCGCTTCTGGCCGAGGGTTTTCGCCTTGACCGGCTTGCCCTTGGCCGTGATGCACAGCACATCGCGGCTCATGGTGTGGACTTCGCTCTCGCGGTCCTCACGCGCCAGACCGATGACGTACTGAACGGTCTGCACGCCGACCGCCTCGCCGCGTCCTGCCATCGCGAGCAGAGCGCCGAGCGTGCGGGTCGCGACGCCGACGTTTTCCGCCTCGCCGGAAATTTTGATTTCCTGTCCGCGGCTCACGACCGAAACGTCAAGCTCGCGTTCGAGGAGCTTGATGTTTTCGTCAAATGCGCCGAATACCGTCATCAGCAGCTCCGGCTGCTCGACGGGGAGTAATGTATCCATGTAAACACCTTCTTGAAGTTGGAAATTGCGAAGTAAATTCAGGGAGACGCCCTGTTTTGTGTCCGCGGCTCATATTGCGGCGGGACACAAAAATCCACTTTGTATTATATCACAGCCGTGCGGCTTTTTGAATAGCGTTTCTTGGGTTTTGCGCGATTTTTAACGGGTTCGAAGGTTAAAACCCCGCTCCGGCCAATGGACTTGCGCAGTTTTTTGCGCACGGTTGATTTCTTTATGCGTTTATGATATATTTGATTGGAAAGAGTAAAGTAACAAATCGGAATTTATAAAGGAGAATATTGATGAAACTATTTTTATGTTCGCACTTTTCAAGTGTGGGAAGTCTGATAAA
>UQVU01000082.1 GCA_900544475.1 uncultured Butyricicoccus sp. | reverse complement strand
TGCATAAACATAACGTAAAAATTGTACTGGATGGTGTATTTAACCATGTGGGACGAGGCTTCTGGGCATTTAAGGATGTGCAGGAGAAGAAATGGGATTCCCCATACAAGGACTGGTTCCACATCTCGTTCGAGGGCAACTCAAACTACAACGACGGCTTCTGGTACGAGGGCTGGGAGGGGCACTTTGAGCTTGTCAAGCTCAACCTGCGCAATCCCGCGGTCGTGCATCACATCTTCGACTGCATCCGCCTGTGGAAGGACGAATTCGGCATCGACGGTCTGCGGCTCGACGTCGCCTACTGCCTCGACAAGGACTTCATCCGTCAGCTCCGCGCGTTCTGCGACTCGTTCGGCTCGGATTTCTTCCTCGTGGGCGAGCTGCTCCACGGCGACTACAACCAGTTCGTCGGGGACAATATGCTGCATTCCTGCACGAACTATGAGTGCTACAAGGGCCTGTATTCCTCGATGAACAGCTACAACCTGTTCGAGATCACCCATTCCCTGCTGCGGCAGTTCGGCCCGGAAAACTGGACGCTGTACCGCGGCAAGCATCTGCTCTCGTTCGTTGACAACCACGATGTCACCCGCGTGGCGTCCATCCTCCAGAACCGCCGCCATCTGCCGCTTATCTACGCGCTGCTGTTCGGCATGCCGGGCATTCCGTGCATCTATTACGGCAGTGAGTGGGGCGCCGAGGGCACCAAGCAGCAGGGCGACGATGCGCTGCGGCCCTCGTTCGACGCGCCCGAGTGGAACGAGCTGACCGACACCATCGCCGCCATGGCGAAGGCGCACCGCGAAAGCCGCGCTCTGTGCTGCGGCGACTTCAAGCAGCTCGTCCTCACCAACAAGCAGTGCATCTGGGAACGGTGTGCAGACGGCGAGCGCGTGCTCATCGCGGTCAACATTGACGACCAGCCCTATACCGCGCATTTCGATGCCCGCTGCGGCCGCGCAGTAGACCTCATCACCGGAAAAATGCACGACTTCGGCGGCGGAAGCGAGCTGCCTCCCTGCTCGGCGTTCTTCTGGAAGTGCGAGTGCTGATTTTCCCTGAAAACACACGAATACCCCGGTGCAGCAGACGCATCGGGGTATTTTTTCGCGCAAAAAGGGCGGCTTGCGCCGCCCCTGTATGCAGTAATATGAAATTACTTGAGGACAACCTCGCCGCCGAGACCGGTGTGCTTGGTGATGTACTCACGGCCCATCTTAGCGTACTCAAACGGGTTAGCCTTAGCCGGGTCCTGCTCAGCCTCGACCATGATCCAGCCGGTGTAGCCAGCCTTGTCAAGCAGGTCGAATACCTTGTCGAACTCTACGCAGCCGTCCGGATCGCCCGGTACGGTGAAAGCGCCGGCGCGGACAGCGTCCAGGAAGGACCAGTGCTCAGCGCGAGCCTTCTCAACGAGCGGCATACGCATGTTCTTCAGATGAACGTGGCCAACGCGGTCAGCGAACTTCTCGAGCATCTTTACCGGATCCTCGCCTGCGAAGGTGAAGTGGCCGGTATCGAAGCACAGGAATACGTACTTCGGGTCGGTGTTCTCCATCAGACGGGTGGTCTCTTCAACGGTCTGGCATACGGTGCCCATGTGATGATGGAAGCAGGTGCGGATGCCGTACTTCTCCATGGACAGCTTGCCCAGCTTGTTGAGACCGGTGGTGAAGCGATCCCACTCCTCGTCGGTCAGAACGCGCTTCTTGTCGTCCAGAACCGGGGTGTCGAGCTGGCCCTGGATAGAGCCGGACTGCTCGGAAACGTTGATAGCGGTAGCGCCAACGTAGGACAGGTACTCGAGCTCCTTAACGAACTCAGCCTCTACCTCTTCGTACGGCTTGTCAACCAGGAAAGAGGAGAACCACTTGGAAGCGATGGTCAGGTTGCGGGCGTCCAGCATGTGCTTGAGGACGGTCTTGTCTTCCGGGTACTTATGGCCGACTTCGCAGCCGTCGAAACCAGCGAGCTTCATCTCAGAGATGCACTGCTGGAAGGTGTTCTCGTCGCCGAGATCCCACATATCATCATTGGACCAGCCGATCGGGCAGATACCCAGTCTTACTTTCTTCGGATCTAACATAGTTATTCCCTCCATAATCTTCTCTCTGCGTCTGCACATAAACAAACACATTTTGATACTCCTATTGTACCCTTATGCACGTTAAATGTCAAACGCATTTTTTATCGGACGCAGCTTGTGCAAGATGCCGTTTCCCGGTCTGTTTGCAACTGTGCGTGCGCGTGCACACCCGTTTTATGCAAAAACCGCGCAAGATTTTACCCCGCGCGGTCAAATTGGCGTTTTGAACTTTTTTACGCGAAATAAACGGGCATCGTCAGATGCGCGCCACGCCGCTGTCGCGGGCCGCCTGCGCTACCGCGTCTGCGACCGTGCGGATGACCTTCTTATCGAACGCCATCGGCATGATGTACTCGGCGCTCAGCTCCTCATCAGATACGCAGGAAGCGATGGCTCTCGCCGCCGCGAGCTTCATCTCCTCGTTGATGTCGCTTGCGCGGACATCGAGTGCGCCGCGGAAGATGCCCGGGAAGGCAAGCACGTTGTTGATCTGGTTCGGGTAATCCGAACGGCCGGTGCCGACAACAGCCGCGCCGCCCTTCTTCGCGTCCTCCGGCCAGATTTCCGGCACCGGGTTCGCCATTGCGAACACCATCGGGTCCTTTGCCATAGTGGAAACCATCTCGGCGGTCAGCACCTGCGGCGCGGACATACCGAAGAATACGTCTGCGCCCTTGACGGCGTCCGCGAGCGTGCCGGTCATGTGGTCGCGGTTGGTGACCTTCGCCATCTCGGCCTGCGCCGGATTGAGGCGCTCGTCGCCCTCGCAGACGATGCCGAAGCGCTCGACCATCGTGATATCCTTGACGCCGAGGAACATGAGGAACTTGGTAACTGCGATCGCCGCCGCGCCGCAGCCGTTTACGACCATCTTGATCTCGTCCACCTTGCGGCCGGTCAGGCGGCAGGCATTGAGCAGCGCCGCGCCGCAGCAGACCGCCGTGCCGTGCTGGTCGTCGTGGAATACCGGAATGTCGCAGACCTCTTTCAGGCGGCGCTCGATTTCGAAGCAGCGCGGCGCCGCGATGTCCTCCAGATTGATGCCGCCGAACGAGCCGGAAATCAGCTGGACCGTGCGCACGATCTCGTCCACGTCCTTGGATGCAACGCAGAGCGGGAACGCATCGACGTCCGCGAACGCCTTGAACAGCGCGCACTTGCCCTCCATGACCGGCATGCCGGCGAGCGGACCGATGTCGCCCAGACCAAGCACAGCCGTGCCGTCCGTGATGACCGCAACGAGGTTGTGGCGGCGGGTGTACTTATAGCTGAGGGTCGGGTCGTCCTTGATCTTGAGGCACGGCTCGGCTACGCCGGGGGTGTAGGCGATGGAAAGGTCGTCCTTGCTGTTTACCTCACAGCGGGCGACGACTTCAATCTTGCCTGCCCATTTCTCGTGCGCTTCGAGTGCGCGTTCTTTTACGTCCATGTTCTGTTCCTCCGTTGTCGTTCTGTGTTCCGCGAGGCGGAATAATTTACATTTATCTTTATTATAACGGTATGCCCCGCTTTCGTAAAGGGGCAGTTTGTACAAAGGCGTGCTTCTCTGCCGTTATCCCTCCGCCTCGCGCTTGCGCATCAGCTTCGGCAGCACGAACGCAAGTCCACCGGCGGAGAACACAGCGGCGGTGATGTCGGAAACCGGCTCAGAGAACATGACGGCGGTCGCGCCGAACAGCGGCGGCAGCACGAAAACGCACACGAGGAACAGTCCCTTGCGCAGCATGGAGAACGTCAGACCCCAACGGATGAGTCCCATGCCGGTCATGCCGTCCACTGCCGGGTACTGCACGGCAAGGCCGAGCACGCCGAGCGAGTAGGTGCGTATCATGTAGGAAGCCATGTCAATGTAGACCGGGTCTTTGGTGAAAATCCGCACGAAAGAGCCGGAAACCGTCTGCGCGATGGCGAACATCACGCCGCAGAACACCAGACACAGCAGGATAATGCTGCGGAACGCCTGCAAAATACGCTTTGTGTTGCCTGCGCCGTAGTTATAGCCGAGGATGGACTGCGTGCCCGCCGTGATACCGCCGAGCGGCATGGTGATGATGAGCATGAAGCTCTGCATGACTGCCGCGCACGCGATGAGCATATCGCTGTCCGCGCCGCCGTATTTCCGCAGCATGACGTTGACCGAAATAAGCAGCACGTTGTCGAGCGCAATGATCATCGCCGGGGACAGGCCGACCTGCACGATGCGTCGCATCCAGCCGGGGCTCACCGGCTGACGGGTGATGCCGACCGCCGCCTTGCCGCCGAGCAGGAAGCGCAGAATATACGCCGTCGAGCAGACCTGCGAAAGCACGGTCGCAAGCGCCGCGCCGCGCACACCCATGTCAAGCGCAAAGATAAACACCGGGTCGAGCGCGATATTCACCGCCGCGCCGAGCATCACCGACCGCATGGCTGTCGAGGAAAAGCCCTGGCTCATCGTGATCTGGTTGAGGCCGTAGCTCAGCACCGCAAACACCGTACCGGAAACGTAGGTCGTAAAATACGCCTCAGCATACTCCCACAGCGCCTCACTGCACCCGAAGGTGAACAGAATCTGCCGCCGGAACACGAGCAGCGGCACGGTCGCGAGCACGCTGAGCGCGAGCAACAGATAAAAGCTGTTCGCGGCGATCTGCCGCGCGCCGTCCATGTCGCGCCGCCCCATGCGGATGCTCATGAGCGGGCCGCCGCCGAAGCCGATGAGCGCACCGATGGCGGTTATCATCGTCACGACCGGCGCACACACGCCGACGCCGGCGAGCGCGTCCGCTCCCACCTCCGCGATATGGCCGACATACATTCGATCGACCACGCTGTATAATATATTGACGAACTGCGCCAGCATCGCCGGTATCGCCAGCTGCAAAACCAGCTTTCCTACCGGCGCCGTGCCGAGCGGACTGTCCGTGTTCTTCATCATCCTCACCTCGTTGCAGGAGTATTTCAAGTCCATTATAGAGATTTATCGCAGTAAAGTAAAGTGAAAAAATGCCCCGACCGAAGTCAGAGCATTCTTCGCTTACGGATTATCTTTTTTCACGAATTTGACGGTGTACACCTCGGCATAGCTGTTTTTTTGAAGCGCTTCGCTGCTTTCCGGGTCGGAGAATGCGTCGATGGACAGCGGCCATATGGTATCTTCCTTATGGAACACGCGAATCAGAATTGGGATTTCCACGCCGACTGCCAAATCGTCAATCGGTTCTTCCATCGTGCTGATTGTTGCGAATCTGCCCTCCGTCGGGTCACTCACCGCTCCCGGTCCCCCTTTCAGGTGCGACCAACCGCCATCCGGATAGTGGACCTCGATTGAAAAGTCAGAATTGCTGTCACCGTCACGGTGAAACGCTATTTTTCCCGTTTCCCCATTCAAATCCTGCGCATATCTTCCGGATACCAGTCCGTCACGCCTCTTATACGGCGTCCATTGGCTGTCCTTCCAGATGTAATGACAAATCTCCGTGCCGTTGGCTTCCGTGTGATTACCGGAAAATTCATACAGGAAGAACCGGTCCGCAGTCGTGTTCACGCCGGCAAGCTGAAGCAGCTCGGCCTGCTCCTCGGACAGCTCCACCGGCGCGACGGAAATCGTATTATCCGCCGGCTGTGTCTTTGCCTGTCCGCACCCGCTCAATATCCCCACAAGAGCCAGTGCAGCCAACGCTGCGTGCCGTTTTTTCATACGGATCGCCTCCTTTTACTGTTGTGCTTACAGTATAGCAGATTTGGGTGATATTGTCTATTTCCAGACCATGCAAAATCTGCGCTTGCTTCTGTGCAAAGTAACGGCAAAAAGGCGCTCCAGCCGAAACCGGAGCGCCTTTCGATGCAAATATTTACTTCGCGTAAGTGCGGAAATTAACCGTTCTTGCGAGCGATTGCCTTCTTAGCAGCCTCTACGATGTGAGCCGCGGTCAGACCGTACTCCTCGCGCAGGAAGGACTCAGCGCCTACCTGGCCGAAGCGATCTTCAACGCCGACCATCTCCATCGGAACCGGGTTGTTCTTGATAACAACGTTAGCAACAGCAGAACCCAGACCAACCTTGACCTGATGGTTCTCAGCGGTTACGATAGCGCCGCACTCAGCAGCGGAGTCGAGGATGAGCTGCTCGTCCAGCGGCTTCCAGGTGAACATATCGATAACCTTAGCGGAGATACCCTCAGCAGCCAGCTGCTCCTCAGCCTTCAGAGCCTCGTCAACCATGATGCCGGAAGCGATGATGGCAACGTCCTTGCCTTCCTTCAGGGTAACGCCCTTGCCGATCTCGAAGTCAGAGCCGTCGCCGTAAACGGTGGTGAAGCCCTTGCGGATCATGCGCATGTAGGAGAACTTGCCGGACTCTGCCAGCTTCTTGGTCAGGCAGTTGATCTGTGCGTAGTCAACCGGGTCGATAACGACTGCTTCCGGTACGGACATGTACAGAGCGCAGTCCTCGAACGGCATATGGGTGCCGCCGTTGTATGCAGCGCATACGCCGGGGTCGGAACCGATCACGTGAACCGGCAGCTTAGCGTAAGCTGCGGACATGAAAGCCTGGTCAAATGCACGGCGGGAAGCGAAGCAGCCGAAGGAGTGCATGAATACGGTGCGGCCGGTAGCGACCAGACCTGCGGCAACGCCCATAGCGTTAGCCTCTGCGATACCTGCGTTTACGGTCTGCTCCGGGAAAGCCTTTGCCAGCTTGCCGGTGTTGATGCAGTTTTCGAGGTCACAGTCAACGTGCATAACCTTGCTGTCCTTCTCCATCAGGTCCAGCATAGCGGTAACGAAACCGTCACGGTTGTTACGAGAATCCTTCTCGTGCTTGCCAATCAAAGTAAAGCTCATGTTTATGTACCTCCCTTACTGTGCCTTGATCTCTGCGAGCTTCTTCTCAGCAGCAGCAATGGCTTCATCCCACTGCTCCTTGCTCGGCTGAGAGGAGTGCGCGCCGGTGCCTTCAGCGAACGTTGCGCCGAGGCCCTTGACGGTATTCAGCACAATGCAGGTCGGCTTGCCCTTGGTGTCGTAAGCGAGCTGGATTGCGTCGTAGATCTGCTCTACGTCGTTGCCGTCCTGAAGCTCAATTACGTTCCAGCCAAAAGCGTCGAACTTTGCGCCGATGCCCTTGCCATGGCTCATGACCTTGTCAACGGCACCATCGAGCTGGTACTTGTTGTCGTCTACGAAGCATACGAGGTTGTCGAGCTTGTAGTGAGCTGCGAACTGAGCAGCCTCCCAAACCTGACCCTCGTCGCACTCGCCGTCGCCGACGAATACGAATACGTGGCTGTCGCGGCCGTCGAGCTTGTTGCCGAGAGCGGCGCCCGTTGCGGTGGACATGCCCTGGCCCAGAGAACCGGTGGTAAGGTCAACGCCCGGAGTCTTGGTGCGGTCGGTATGGGACGGGAAGTTGGTGTGCGGCTGGTTGAGGGTATAAGCCTCCTCGATCGGGTAGAAACCCTTCAGACCGAGGGTAGCGTACATAGCCGGACCTGCGTGGCCCTTGGACAGTACGCACCAGTCACGATCCTCCCAGTGCGGGTTCTTCGGATCTACCTTCATAACCTCGCCGTACAGAACTGCCAGCGCATCGATAACGGACATTGCACCCGGTACATGGCCGAAGCCAAGAGAACCGACGGTCTTCAGGGTCTCCACACGGATTTCCTGAGCAAATACGCGAAGCTCCTGCATCTTTTCTGCTTTCTGCATTGCATACACCTGCCTAATTCATAAGTATTTTCTCTTATCGCGCCCGCAGCGGCGGAGCCGCCCGGCGCACAGCGATACCATACCGCTGTATACGTTTACAGTGTATCACCAAACCGTCCGGATTTCAACCGAAAATCATGTTTTTCCAGATAAAAAATTCCGCTCACTCCGCCGCCGTCCCGGCTTTCCGCCTGTAAAGCGTGCCTTTCGGACGGTTTTCCAAGGCGGGCTTTTCTTTCGTTTTCCTTCTCAAGCTGCTCCTCACGCTGCTTTGATGCCTCAAGCTGCGCTGCAATATCCTTCTTGCCCTGATTTA
>UQVU01000081.1 GCA_900544475.1 uncultured Butyricicoccus sp. | reverse complement strand
CGACAATAAAATCGACCTGTATTACTTCACCGGCACCATGCAGGAGGGTGCGCTCGTCATCACGCCCGACGAGTCGGTGCTTTTCGTGCGCCATTCCTACGAATGCGCGGTCCGCGACTCGCGCTTCCCGGACATTCGTCCGCTCGGCAGCTTCCGCGGTATCGCATCGGCCTTCCCCGAAATCCCAGAAACCGTCTATGTCGCGGCGCGAACCATGACGCTCCAGAAGCTCACCATGCTCCAGAAATACCTGCCGTTCGCCCCGTCCCCCATCGACGGCATTCTGAGCGGACTGCGCTCGGTCAAGAGTGAATACGAGCTCGACTGCATGCGCCACGCCGGCAAAATCCACGCGAAGGTGCTCGAAACAGTCGCGCCCGCGCTGCTGCGTCCCGGTCTGAGCGAGGCGCGTCTGTGCGCGGAAATCTGCACCTCGATGCTCGATCACGGCGCGATGTGCATTTCGCGCTACAATCAGCCGGCGGCGGAGGATGTGCTCGGCTTTTCCAGCTTCAGCGAAAACAGCCTGCTTCCGGCGGCGCTTGACGGCCCGTCCGGCACAGTCGGCACCTGCATCGCCATGAAGTCGGTCGGTTCGACCGAGCGCCTGCTGCGCGGCGGCGACACGGTTCTGCTCGATATTCCGTGCGGCTGGCGCGGCTACCACACCGACAAGAGCATCACGTTCTACTTCGGCGACCTCGACGAGAATCCGAAGGCCGACCTCATTCGTGCGGCGCACGAGCAGGCCGTCGCCCTCGAAAAGCTGACCGCCGAGCTGATGCGTCCGGGCGCTGTCCCGGCTGAGATTTATGCCAAGGTGCTCGAAGCGGTCGAGCCGACCTTCCGCGACGGCTTCATGAACGGCTGCAAGTTCCTCGGTCACTCCATCGGCCTGACGATGGACGAGTCTCCCGTTCTCGCGAAGGGCTTCAACGAGCCGCTCGAAACCGGCATGACGATTGCCGTTGAGCCGAAAATCGCCCTCCCCGGCATCGGCCTCATCGGCACGGAAAACACCTACGAGGTCGTCGCGAACGGCCCCGCAAAATCGCTCACCGGTGCGTGCGAGACCGGTCTCGAAATCAATTATTAAGTATTTACGTAAAGAAAACGGCTCCGGATTTATTCTCCCCGGAGCCGTTTTTTATGGTTTTCATCCGATTGGGAAGCGCCGTCCGCCCTTTTCCTCGTAGAGCCTGTGCGAAATCGAAACCACGGTTCGTCCGCCTGCGGCGCTTCGCAGCGCATCGAGCACGCACCGCTCGGTTTCAGCGTCGAGGTCGGCGGTTATCTCATCGAGCAGCAGGATTTTCGGGTCGGCCGCGACCGCACGCGCGATGGCGAGCAGCTGACGCTGTCCCTGCGACAGCCGCGCGTCCGCGTATGGCGTTTCGTACCCCTGCGGCAGGGCGAGGATGGTGTCGTGAAGCCCGGCGAGCTTCGCCGCGTTTACCACCGCTTCGTGCATAACGGACGGGTCAAACAGCGTGATCTGCTCCTCCATCGTGCCGGGCGGCGCATAAAAATGCTGCTCCACACAGCCGAACAGGCGGCGTTTCTCCTCGTCCGGGATGTCGGCGGCCTCGCGCCCCATGATGCGCACGCTGCCCTTCTGCGGCCGGTACAGGCCGAGCAGCAGCTTGAACAGCGTGGATTTTCCGGCGCCGGTGCGTCCGGTCAGTGTCACGTGCTCGCCCGTCTGAACGGAGAGCGAAACGTTACGCAGTACGGGCGTATCCTCGTCATAGGCAAAGTCCACACCGTCCACGGAAATGCACGCAGCGCCGTCTTTTGCTGCGGTTTTCGCAATTTCCCGCTCCGGCTGCGCCAGAAAAGCGTCAATGCGGTGCACGCCCGCGACAGCCGACTGCACGGTCTGGATTTCCATGCCGATGCTCTCAAGCGGCGTGAATACCTGCGAAATGTACGAAATCACGGCGACTGCCGTGCCGACCGACATGCCGAACAGGCTGCGCACCGCGCCGTTACCCGAGGCGGACAGCACGAGCACGAGAGCCGTCACGGCGGCGCTCACAATGAGGATGACGGGCGAGTAAATCGAGTCGTAGAAATTCGTGCGCTCGGTCGCGTGGTAGCCGTCCTCGATGGCCTTGTCGTAGCGGCGGCGCATGAAGCCCTCGCCCCCAAGCAGGTGGATGCTGCGGATGCAGTGCAGCGTTTCGGGCAGGAAACCGGAAACGCTCGCCGCGGCCGCACGACTGTCCATCTGTGCGCGGAGCATTCGCTTCTGCACCACGCGCGTGAACACGAACAGCACCGGGATAAGCGCTATAATGATACCTGCGAGACCGGGCGCTTTCACGAAAACAACGGCCAGAATGCTGATAATCTTACCAAGGTCAGCCGCCATACCGATAATACCGCCGGTAAACAGGTTCTCCACCGTGTCCACATCTCCGACAAACCGGGAAACGATTTCGCCCGGCGTTTTCTGCACAAAGCAGCCGGTGTCGAGCCGCGACAGCTTGCCGCAGAGGGCGTGGCGCAGGCTGCGCGTAATACGCTGACCGAACACCGCGAGCAGGCTCTCACGCGCGGATTCCGCAACGCCCGATGCCAGAATGCAGCCGAAATACGCGAAAATCAGTGCGACTGCCGGACGATTTCCGCCCGTGAGCGCGTTGACGATGCGTTCGAGCACGAGCGGCGGCAGGAGCGCGGTGACGATGGTTGCTACGACCGCAAACAGCGTGCCGAGCGTCAAAATGCGATTTTTCGCCGCAGAACGCAGGATAATCCGCACAGAATTGTTGTCTTTACGCATTTTCCTGCCCTCCCTGCTGCAAGGAACAGAGTTCCGCATAGTCCGGCGAAGTGCGCATCAGCTCGTCGTGTGTCGCCGTGCGCACCGTGCCGTTCTGCATCCAGAGCACACCGTCCAGTTCGGGAAACACGTACAGACGGTGCGAAATCAGCAGTATTGCGCTGTTTTTTGTTCGTTTTCTCAACTCATCGAACACCTCGCGCTCGGTTTTTCGGTCGAGCGCAGAAAACGGGTCGTCGAGAATGAGGAGCGGTCTGGGGTTCGCGAGCGTCCGCGCGAGAGCAAGCCGCTGCTGCTGGCCGCCTGACAGGCGCATTCCGCCCGAACCGACGCGCGTTTCCGGCGTTACCTCGCCATCTAGCCGAACCGCGCGAAGCAGCGCCGCCACATCGCCCTCGCCGCCGAGCAGGATGTTGTTCTCGACTGTGTCGCTCAGCAGTTCGGTATCGTGCCCCAGATAGCCGACCGAGGCGCAGCGCTCCCGCTCACTCATCTCGGACAGCTCGCGCCCGGCAAGGCGTATCGATCCGTCATACGGATTTTCGCACAAAAACGTCTTTCCGAGCATACTTTTTCCGCACGCTACCGGTCCCGTAACGCCGATTATCTGTCCCGGCTGCACTCTGAAGTCCGCGCCCGCGAACACCCCCGGCACGGAAAGTCCGCTGACCTCCACCGTGCACGGCGGCTGCGCCGGGAGACGTTTTTCCTCAGGCGGCGTATGCAGGAAGCCCTTGATGCGTCCCCACGACACCTGCGCCTGCTGCACGGCGTTGAACAGCTTTGCCGCCTTGGAAGACTTGACAGACAGCTTCGCGAAGCACGAAAGGAAGGTCGTGAACGCCGCGATGTCCCACACGCCGCTCTGCACCCGGGTCGAGCCAAGGTACAGGATGAACAGCACACCCGTCATCGACAGCGCGTTGTAGAGCGGTGGCATGGCAGAGACCCAGACGTTCGCCTGCACCGCACGTCTTTCGTAGTCGGCGAGATGTCGGTCGTAGTCCGCGTTTCGCTGGGTTTCGCAGCCGAAAATGCGGTAGGTCAGCGCACCGGCCGCGCGGTCAAGGGTTGCCGCGTTCAACCGCTCCGCACTCGAACGGAACGCCGCGTTCGTCCGCTGCACGACCACCTTCATGCGCTCCGCAATCAGGTAGGAGCACGGCGGGAAAATCAGGCACAGCAGGGCGATTTTCACATCATACCACAGCAGCAGGCCGACGTAGCAGACGAGCACCACGCCGGTATCGAAAATCTCGGTCGTGAACTTGCGCATGCCTTCCGCGCAGGCGTCCACATCGGAAATCGCCTTGGTGAGCACCGCGCCGCTCCCCTCGCGGTCGAGCTCGCTGCGCGAGCGGTGCACGAGGTCGGCGTACAGAATGTGCTTCATGCGGCGGTTGATGTTGTTGGCGAAGCGGCGCACGTACAGGCGCTTGATGTAGCGGACGCCCTGCACCGCCGCAATCGTCAGCAGGTAGGCGAGCGCGAGCAGCACCATGCGGTCTGCGGTTTCCGTGCCGTGCAGCACGTTCTGGAGCGTACCGACCAACCGCCCCTCGAAAAGCGGCCCGGCGAGCAGACCGACATTGTACAGCAGACCTGAAATCGCGACGACGGTCAGCGTTTTCTTCTCTGCGGCAAAATACCACGTAATTTTCTGCGGGTCATGGCGGTCACTCATGCTTGCTCTCCCCCATTTCGAGCCGTGCGGCAACGTCCGGGAAGCCTGCCCGCGCCTGCGTTTTCGAGCGCAGATACAGCTCGTTCAGGATGCGGCAGAAGTTGTCGCGGTCGCTTTCGGTCAGCTCTTCGAGCAGCCACTCATAGAAGGTCTGCTCAACGGTCGCCTTGGAATTGCGCAGAGTTTCCGCTTTTTCGGTCGCGAAAAGCAGCTGGCTGCGGTGGTCGTTCGGGTTTTCGCGGCGCACGAGGTAGCCTTTTGCCTCAAGGCTTGCGGCGCGGCGTGCGGCGGCTCCCTTGTCGATTTTGAGCGCATCGCGCACCTGCGCCTGCGTGATACCGGGATGATGGCGCACCTGATGGATGAAATCAAACTCCGCCGTGCCTATCCCCTCGGCTTTCATGGCCTTGACGGTGAATTTGCTCACTTCCCTCGCGATTTTCGTGATCTGTCTGCGGCTCTGGTCCATTTTGCTTCCCCTTCCTCATTTAGTTGCAGTATCAACCATTTAGATGATAGTACAACCAACTTCCGTTGTCAAGAAAAAATCCCCCGGAAGCCGCAGCTTTCGAGGGAAATCCGTTTCTGTTCAGATGGAGAAATTCAGCGCATTCTTACCGTTACTGACCAGTTCTTCGAGCGTTACCGAGTCAACGTACTTGTTGATGGTGTCGTACAGACCGCGCCAGAAATCGAGCGTGATGCACTCCTCCGCACGCGGACAGTCGATCGGCTCGTGCTCCAGACAGGCCACCGGGGCGAGCGAGCCTTCGGTGATGCGCAGAATGTCGCCCACCGTGTACTCCGAGGGGTGACGCGCCAGCTGATAGCCGCCCTGTGCGCCGCGCGTCGAGGTCACGAAACCCGCACGCGACAGCTGCACCACGATCTGCTCAAGGTACTTCGCGGAAATCTCCTGCCGTTTGGAAATGTCGCGCAGAGGGATGTACCCCCCTGCGTCGTGCTGCGCAAGGTCGATCATCAGGCGCAGCGCGTATCTGCCTTTGGTTGAAATCTTCATAGTTTATCCGGCGCGGCATCACTCCGTCAGCGTCCGCGCCCCTTCCTTTCTTTCTGTGCCGGCAATTCTCCCTTGTCGGCATTTGCTATACCACTAATATACCACAGGATTACTATGATTTCAACCCCCTGTATTTTCCTTTTGCGAAATATTTCGAAAAAGCGGGTTTTGCCGTAAATATTTTCTCAATTCCGCATTTTATTCAGAATGCCGCGCAGATGCTCGTCCGCCTGCTCGACCTCCCATTTCAGCTCGTTCGCGGACAGACGTTCCGCGCCGTGACCCAGAATGATCATCTGCTCCATGCCGTCCGAAGTAGCAACGCGGACGCGATGCTTGCGCGACAGGTCGTAGGACGCCTGCTCGATGTACATATCCGCGGTTTCCGCCTCCTTGGTGTAGACGATGTGGATGCCGTGGCGCTTTTCAATCGAGCCTGTGCCGCCCTTGACCTTGTAGGCGTCAAACACGAGGATGAGGTGGCACTTGCGCACGCCCTGATAGTTGCTCAGGATATTGACGAGCACTTCACGCGCCGCGTTGACGTCCTCGGCGGCAATCGCTTTCAGCTCGTCCCACGAAAAGATGATATTGTAGCCGTCCACGAGCAGGTAATCGTCCTGACGAATGCGCGTGACGTAAAGCTGTTCGAGCGTCGCGGCCTTCTTGCGGCTCTGCTGAAAGGCCTCGAAGCCGCGGTCCTTGATGGGGCCGTAGGTGCGCTCGAAGAGGGCGCGAAGCTCGCTGTCGTTCTCGAAACCGGAGGAACGTGCCCCGCTGCGCGGCACATAGACCGGCGCAGGCGCTTCTTCCTCCTGCGTGAGAAGCCGGCTCGTGTCCAGATGCGCGTGCGCGCGCACCTCGTCCCAGTGCACGACATAGCCTGCGCCGTGCGAGCAGAACACCGAATCCGCCGTGTTCACGGTGTCGTGCTCGGCGTCGTAGCCGATGGCGGCGATCACCTCGTCCGCGTTGTGGCAGACCTCGTAGCCGCCCGGCGTGCAGGACAGACGCCCGCGCCCCTTGGTGTAGGAGGCGACCTCGGTCCAGTAGTTGCGCATGGAGGAAACCGGCGCTTTACCTGTGATGACCGAGCCGCCGTGGAGCGGCTGCGGCGCGTTGAACGTGCCGTCCATGCGCTGAATGTCGCTCATCGCGCGGCCGACGCATTCGTCCGGCAGTTCGAGCGTAAAGTCGTAGTACGGCTCGAGCAGCACGTTTTCCGCCTGCATCAGTCCGTTGCGCACGGCGCGGTAGGTTGCCTCTCGGAAGTCGCCGCCCTCGGTGTGCTTGACATGGGCGCGTCCGGCGACGACGGTGATGCAGACATCAGTCAGCGGTGAGCCGGTCAGCACGCCGAGGTGCGCCTTTTCCGCGAGATGGGTCAGGATAAGCCGCTGCCAGTTGAGGTCGAGCTCGTCCGTCGAGCAGGCGGTCTGAAGCACGATGCCGCTCCCCCGCTCGCCCGGCTCAAGCAGCAGATGCACCTCGGCGTAATGGCGCAGCGGCTCGAAGTGGCCGATGCCGACCACCGGCGCGGCGATGGTTTCGCGGTAGACGATGCTGCCCTCGTCAAAGGTCACGCGCACGCCGAAGCGCGTTTCGATCAGCTCGGTGAGGATTTCGAGCTGCACCTCGCCCATCAGCTGCAAGTGGATTTCGCCCAGCTGCTCGTTCCAGACCACGCGCAGCAGTGGGTCTTCTTCTTCGAGCTGACGCAGATTTTGCAGCATGGTGTGCGCGTCGCACCCCTCCGGCAGACCCACGCGGTAGCTGAGCACCGGTTCGAGCACCGGCGGAAGCGCACCGGCCGCCGCCCCCAGCCCCATGCCGGGCGCGGTATGCGTCAGGCCTGTCGCCGCGACGACCATGCCCGGCTCCGCCCGTTCGACCGCCGTGAACTTCTCGCCCGAGTAGACGCGAAGCTGATTGACCTTCTCCTGCCAGCCGCCGTCCTCTTCGCCCGAAAGCTGCGTGCGGACAGCGAGCAAGCCGCCCGTTATTTTCATGTATGTCAGGCGGTTTCCCTGCGCGTCACGCGCGACCTTGAACACCCGTGCGCCGAAGTCGGCGGTCGGTTCGGGCTGCTCCGTGCAGCGGTCGAGCGCATCAAGGAGCGCCTCCACGCCGTCGAGTCTGAGCGCCGAGCCGAAAAAGCACGGGAACGCCTTTCGCTCACGGATAAGGCGCACGATGTCCGCCTCCGACACGGTTCCCACCTCGAAATACCGTTCGAGCAGCGCCTCGTCGCAGACCGCCAGCTCCTCGTACAGGGTCTTTTCGTCCCCGAAATCGACAACGCCGGTCGAAAGCCGCTCTTTCAGCTCACGCAGCAGCAGCACGCGCTCCGCGCCGTCCAAATCCATCTTGTTGACGAACAGGAAGGTCGGGATATTGTGCCGCGCAAGCAGCCGCCAGAGCGTTTCCGTGTGCGCCTGCACGCCGTCCGTGCCGCTGATGACGAGCACCGCGTAGTCGAGCACCTGAAGCGTGCGCTCCATCTCGGCCGAAAAATCCACGTGACCCGGCGTGTCGAGCAGCGTCACCCCGGTGTGCGGCAGAGAAAACTCCGCCTGCTTGGAGAAAATCGTGATACCGCGCTCGCGTTCAAGGGCAAACGTATCGAGAAAGGCGTCCCGGTGATCGACACGCCCCAGCTTTTTGAGCGCACCCGCCTGATAGAGCATCGCTTCGGAAAGCGTCGTCTTTCCGGCATCTACGTGCGCCGTTAT
>UQVU01000080.1 GCA_900544475.1 uncultured Butyricicoccus sp. | reverse complement strand
TTTTACGACTTTGCTTTGCAAAGTCTATTTTATATGCGCTTTCGCGCGATAGCCGATGTTTATAGGTTTATCTGTCTGTTCTTTTGTACAGTAAGAAAGATAAAGGGGACTTTTTTGTTGTAATATCGTGCACGCAACCGTATAATATACAGTAGAAGAGCTGTCCGTGCAGGCATGGGTTTCCGTATCCGCCGGGCGGCGCACTCCGCAGGAGGATAAACGCTATGAAATTTTTTGAAGCCGTGCCGGACGAGCTGTTTTCGCCGCTCGCCTCGCCGAACCGCGCACTCTACGCCGATGCGCTCGATGTGCTGTACACAGCCTATCAGGATAAACTGAAGATACCGGAGGATACGTTCTATTCCATGCTGCGCAGCCGTCTGGAGCAGCAGCTCGCGGACGCGACCTTTGAGGGCGAGGACATCGACGAGGACGAGCTGCGCGACATCTCGGGACGCGCCCGTTTCCTCATCCGTAAGCTCGGCGGCAAGGGCTGGTTCGAGAAGGAGCGCGGCGCGGATTTCCGCGAATACATCACCGTGCCGGGGTATTCGAGCCGTCTGCTCGCGCTGTTCCACGAGCTGCGCGACGATACGCCCGCGCGCGGCTATTCCTGCGTTTTCGGCACGTATTCCGCGCTCAAGGTCGCGGAGGAGAACGGTACGGTCTACGAAAAGATGGCGGCAGTCTACGGCGCGTACGACAACACGCAGACGCTCGTCAAGCTCCTGCACATGGTCTATCACAACGTCCGCCACTATTTTCAGATGCAGCTCGAAATGCACGACGTCGGCGAGGTGCTTTCGTCCTATTTCGACGATTTCGGTCAGAAGGTCATCGAGGCGTATATCCGTCCGCTCAAAATCAAGGACTCGGTTCCGAAATACCGCGTGCCCATCAAGAGCGTGCTGACGCGGTGGGCGGAGGACGACAGCCTGCTTGAAGCCATGGCGGAGGCCGCAAAGCAGGACCGGCGCGGCGCGACGGCGGAGGACTGCCGCGCGGATATTCTGCGCAAAATCTACTGGGTGCAGGAGTGCTACGACAACCTCGAGCGCGATTATCTGGACGAAATCGATGCGCAGGTGCGCCGCTATACCCGCGCCGCGACGCAGAAGATCGAAAACCTTACGAACCGCGACCAGAACATCCGCGGCGACCTCAACACCGTGCTGACCGCGCTTTCGCGAAACCGCCGCGCAGGCGACCTCGTGGACAGCCTTCAGCCGGTGTTCAACCTGTTTGAGCAGTCCTGCCTCTCGGAAAAGAGCCTGTGGTATCGCCGTCGCCCCGGAAAGCGCACCAAGGCAGCGCGCGTCCTCATCGAGGAGGCGGGGGACGACAGCGCCGCCGCCGCGCAGGCCGCAAAGCTGCTGCATTCGGATTACGGCCGTGCCGCCGTTGCGGCTTATGTGCAGAACTGGCTCGGGGAGAACGACATCGTCTGCACGAGCGACATTCCGCTCGAAAACGACAGGGATTACGTCATGAGCCTGCTGGCGCTGCTCGCGGGCGGCTCGAAGCGGTCGGAGTTTTCGGTAGAGGAGCTTGGCGGCGAGTGCCGCCGGAACGGCTACGCGATACCGCAGATGCAGTTCAGCCGGAAGGAGAAAGAGAAATGAAGTTTGACTTTTTAAGCAGCGCCTCTGACAAAGAGCTCCAGCAGTTCAAGTCGGTCTGCAATCAGCTGCTCAGCCGCACCTATGTCGTGCGCACGCTGTACCGGCCGGGCCGGGAGCGACTCAATAACCCGGATTACACCTTTCTGACTATCCATGCCGAGGCGGTGCGCGATTATCTCAGCCTGCTCGACTGGGACCTGCGCCACGATGACGCAAACGGCATTTACTATGTCGTAAACACGGATGACGCCAACCGCTGCATTCTGTCCAAGCGCGAGACCGCCATTCTTCTGGCGCTGCGGATGCTGTACGACGAAAGCCTGGAGGGTCTGGGCCTTGAGAAGGACGCGCTCTGCACGGTGCGCGAGGTGCTCGAAAAGGTCGTGACCGACTACGCTATTCTGCCCGCGAAGCCCAACATGGAGGAGTTCAAGCGGGCGATGCTCATTCTGGAAAACCACTCGATTATTCAGCGCATCGAGGGAAAATACAACCAGCCGGACTGCCGGTTCGCCATTCTGCCGACTATTCTGACCGCGGTTTCGGCGGAGCGGCTGCACGAGGTCGCGGCGGTTCTGCGAAAGGAGGAGGAAAACGGTGAAGAAGCTGAAGAAGATACTGCTGGTTAACTGGCTGTATTTCAGCCGCGAGCTGATCGAGGTCGGGGACGTGAACTTTCTGACCGGCCGCAACGGCGCGGGCAAGTCCACCGTTATCGACGCACTCCAGATCGTGCTGCTCGGCGAGACCAACGCGAGGAACTTCAATCTCGCGGCAAACGAGCGCTCGCAGCGCACGCTCGACGGCTATCTTCGCGCCGATATGGACGAAAACAACCCCTATTCGCGGCGCGGACGGGATTTTTCGAGCTATATCGCCTGCGAGTTCTATGACGATGTGGAGGGAAGCAGCTTTGTGTGCGGCGTGATGTTTGACTGCCGCAGCGACGGCAGCCGCCACGACCATTTCTTTATCTATGTCGGAACGATTCCCGAAAACTGCTTTATCGAAAACGGTGAGGCCATCGAGCTTTCGGACTTCCGCCGCCTGCTGAAAGAGCAGTACCGCCGTGCGGAAGTTTACGATACCCAGTGGGAGTACCGCCGCAACCTGCTTTCGCGGTGGAACGTACATAACGAGCAGGTGCTCCGCATGATGAAAAAGGCGGTGTCCTTCCGTCCCATCGTGGACATTCAGCAGTTCATCACCGAGAACATCTGCGACATTCCGGACAAGCCGGACATCGAGGCCATGCAGCAGAACATCCGCGACTACAAGCGCCACGAGCAGATGGCGCAGCGGCAGGAGGAAAAGCTGGCGGCGCTGAACCAAATCAGCCGCCTGCACGGCGAGATGAAAAACGCGGCGGAACGGTGGAAAACCGAGTCGTTCCTCGTGCACTGGGCGCGAAAAGCCGCGCTTCAGGAGCAGATAGACGGCCGCGAGCGCGAGCGTCTGGACTGCGCGAAGGAGCGCGAGAACACCGAAAACGAGATAGGTTCGCTCAGCGACAGGGTGCAGGCGAAGGAGGCCGAGCGGCAGGAGCATATCCTCAAAGCCAAGGGCAGCGACGCCTACAAGGAGCGCGAAACGCTGAGCCGTGCGCGGCAGGAGCTGCTTTCCGAGCGCGATAAAATGACCGCCAAGCTGCAAAATGAGGCGCTCGAAATCAAGCGCGAGGCACTGCGGCTCACGCATTTCTGCGAGACCGTTGCGGAGTGGGACGAGGACGAGCTGACCGCGCCTGTGTGCGAGGCGGCCGAGCGGGTGCGCCGGGCGTACAGCGGCCTTACAGGCGGCGAGGCGGACGTTTTCGCGAAGGAGCAGCGCGTGTTTGAGGACGCGCAGGAGGCATCGGACGCGCTGACCGCAGCGCTCCAGGAGGCATCGCACCGCTTGGGCGACCTCACTGCCGACCGCCGCGGACAGCTGAAGCAGAAAAAAAGCGTGCTCAGCGGACTGCGCGACAACGTAAAGGACTATCCGCGCGGATTGCTTGCCTGTCGGACGCGGCTCGCTTCCGAGCTTGAGCAGCAGACCGGAAAAACGGTCCCCATCGACATTCTGGCGGACGTTCTCGAAATCGCGGACGAGCGCTGGCGCGGCGCGGTCGAGGGCTACCTCAACAGCCAGAAGTTCTATTTTCTCGTTGACCCGGCGTACTATGATGAGGCGCTGCGCATCTACGACCGTATCAAATGGAACGCAGACCTGCGTGCCTACGGCCTTGTGGACATCGGCAAGCTGCGCGAGGCGGAAACCATCCGACGGGTGGAAAACAGCCTCGCCTCCAAGGTCGCGACCGAAAATCCCCTCGCGCGAACCTATGTGGACTACCTTCTCGGGCGTGTCATGTGCTGCGAGAGCGTGGACGAGCTGCGGCAGTACAAAACCGCGATTACGTCCGAGGGCATGCTGTATCAGGGCTACGTCGCCCGTGCGCTCCGCCGCGACCGCATGGAGGACGCCTTCATCGGCCGCTACGCGGTGACGCTGCGCATCCGCCGCCTCGAAGAGGAGTGCCGCCGTCTGGAAGAAGAAATCGCGCAGCGGGAGCCGGTTTTACAGGCGGTTTCCCGCCAGAAAACGCCGGTTTTCCAGCCGTATTTCGTGCAGAAGGTCGTGCCCGAACGGCAGGGCGATTATCTGCGGTGCGAGGAAATCGCGGGTGAGATACAGGAAATCGACGAAAAGATGGCGCACGTAGACCTGCTGTGGCTCGAACAGCAGAACCGGCAGATCGACGCGTTGACGGGTGAGATAAACGCGCTCAGTCGCGAAAAAGAGGACAAAATCGCCCTGCGCGGCCGGCTTGACGAGCGCATTCGTCAGCTTCTGGACGAGATACTGCCGGGGCAGTACCGCGAGCGGGACGAAATGCAGGCGTTCATCGAGCAGGAATACACGGAAAGCTACCGTGAGCAGACCGGCCTGCCGCGCTACCGGCAGGAGCTTGAGCGGCTTCGCTGCGCGGAGAATGTGCTGCGCACGTTCAGCGAAAACCGCGAACAGGTCGAAAAGGATACAGAAAACGCGAGAAACCGCCTGTTTGCGGCGCGGCGCGAGTACGCCGAGCACTACGGCCCGTGCTCGTTCCGCGTAGAGGCCGCCGACAACGAGGAGTACGAAAAAGAGCGGCGCGTGCTGGAGGAAAGCGAGCTGCCGAGTTACCGCCTCAAAATCAAGGCGGCACGCGAGAGCGCGATGGAGCAGTTCCAGAACGACTTCCTCTCCCGCCTGAAAAGCAGCATCGAGCAGGTGCAGACGCAGGTCAAAAACCTCAACAGGGCGCTGCGGCAGGCGCAGTTCGGCACCGACAGCTATCAGTTCCGCGTGGACCGCAACCCGGATTATGCGGATTACTACGACATGATCATGGCGCCCGAGCTGATGGAGGGCGATATTACGCTGTTCTCCGACCTGTTCCAGAAGAAGTACGGCACGCTCATCGACCGCCTGTTCAGCCAGATCACCATGGCGGACGACACACAGCTGAACGCCCGCCGTCAGAGCGAGCTTCAGGAGAACATCGAGCGCTACACCGACTTCCGCACCTACCTGAAATTCGACCTCGAAACCACCGACCAGAACGGCTCGAAGCAGCTGCTTTCGCAGACGCTTAACACCAAGTCGGGCGGCGAGACCCAGACGCCGTTCTATATCTCGGTGCTCGCGTCCTTCGCGCAGCTCTACCGCGTCAGCGACACCTCGAGCCTCGGCAACACCGTGCGTCTGGTCGTGTTCGACGAAGCGTTCAACAAGATGGACAGCGAGCGTATCGTGGAAAGCGTCCGCCTGCTGCGTAAGATGGGGCTTCAGGCCATTATCTGCACGCCGCCGGACAAGGTCGCAGACATCATGCCGATCGCCGACCGCACCCTGCTCGTCGATAAGCAGAAGTATAAGATGCATATCCTGCGGTTCGGAAGGGAAATCAAAGCATGAATGAACGGGACGTTCTGGTAAACCGGCTGCTCGATAAATACGAGAAAAGCGCACATCTGCTGACGCCGGGACGCTCGACGCGGCGCGTTCTGCTGAACATCGAGAAAAAAGACATCCCGGAATACGATTACGAATACGCGCCCGTGCGCGACGCTTTTAACGCGGCGGCGAAAGCACTTGAGGAGCAGCAGCTTGTCTGCATCGAATGGGCGGACAACCGCATGGTGATGCAGAAAATCGTGCTCGAACTGCAAAACGTCCGCGCGTGCTACCGCGTTGTCGGGCGTGTGCATCCGGGAGAGCGGGCGGAGCGCGTCATCGAGCAGACCGAGCGGTATCTGAAAGAGGCCCGGACTCCGTGGCTCGCGGCGTGGCGTGACCGGGTCATTGCGGACGCAAAGCAGAAACTCAGCGTGCCGCAGTTCTGCCGGGAGGACGAGGGCAGACTCTGCGACCTGCTGCGTGCGTTTCAAGGGTATGACGCGCTGCGCGACACGATCTCGATGCGCACGTTCAGCATCGACATTTACCACGACAGCAAGTATTTCGAGCGCAGTGTACGAGGAACGTTTCTCGGCGTCGCGCGGAAATACTGCGCGGAGCTGGCCGCTCTCTGTGAAGAAAATCCGCTCAGCGAGCGTGATCAGCTGGCCTTTCTCGGCATCTATGCCCGGCCGGAGCATTACGAGATGTCCGGCAGCTTTGCCGTGCACACCGAGAAAGGAATAATCGACTTCCGTGCGGCGGAGCCGTTCGGTCTGGCGCTGCCGGGGACGCTCGTGGACAGGATAACGGCAATCGACGCGGACGAAATCGACACGCTGACTTTCATTGAAAACAAGACGAATTACGACGAATATCTGTGTTCGGAAAAGGGAAAACGCGAAATTGCCGTCTATCACGGCGGCTTTCTCAGTCCGAAAAAGAAAAAGCTCGTCCGGCGGCTGTGCGAGGCCGTGCCGGAGAGCGCGGAGATACGTTTCTGGGCGGACATCGACCTCGGCGGCTTCCGAATGTTCGAGCAGCTGCACGAGGTTGCGCCGCAGCTTCAGCCGATGCGGATGGGCGCGGACGAGGTGGAGCGCTACCACGAATACGGTCTGCCGCGTACAAAAGCCTACCTCGACCGTTTGCGGGCGGCGTTGGACGCCGGCGATTTCCCGCAGTTTGCGGACGCCGCACAGAAGATACTCCTCTACGGCGTGACCATCGAGCAGGAAATTTTCCTCGCGGAGAACGCCGCGCAATAACAGAAAAACGCTCACCGTTCCGGTTAAGGAAAAACGGTGAGCGTTGTTTTTATGCGGATGAGCGGAGTGTTACAGCCTGTGCGGTGCCGAAGCGGCGGTAGCCGCGCAGCGCTTCCGTGCGGATGCTCTCGGGGTAGTGGCGGTCGAAGCAGACCACGATGCCAACTCGTCCGAGGGGGTGTAATAGTCCTGCTCGCAGAACTGCGGCGCCTGTGCAACATGGACCATTTTCTGCACGCCGAGCACTGCGCCGTCCGCGCCGTTCTCCGCCGCCTCACGCAGCAGCGCAAGGCTCTTTTGAAGGTTTTTCTCCACGCTTCCGGCGTTTGCCATCTGCGCGAGCGCGATTTTTCGTCTTTCATGCTTCATGGGGGGACGACCTCGTCCTCCACGACGAGGATTTTTCGTCCGGTGAGCGTGACCGGTGCGGCAGCTTCCGCCGCCTTTTCCAGCTGCGTCATTTCGAGCGTGTTATTCATGATGGCGAGCAGATGCTCCTCCGCGTCCCGTATCTTGGACTGGTTTTCGCGGAGGATTTCCGGGTCGGCGGTTTTCTGGTTGATTTCGCCGAGACCGAGAATGACGTTGAGCGGCGTGCGGATGTCGTGCGAGAGGTTGTTCAGGAACAGCTGACGGGCGTAGTTCGCCTGCCGCGCCTTCATGAGCGCCTGCTGGAGCGCATGGTTGTGCTTCGCCTCGGCCTCGGAGATTCGCTTGAGCATTCGGTAGCGCACGATGAAGATGCACAGCAGCCAGACGGCGAGGACCGCCGCGAGCGGGTAAACGACCCACATATGCGTGCGCATGAAGTCGCGCATATTGTACGAGGTGATGTCGCCGACGTACTGGTAGGCGTGCGAAATGCCGTAATCGTCGCCGAGAATGCTCAGACCGTGGTTGAGCACGCGGGGCAGGCCGGTGTCGCCGTAGCTGACGCCGAAGCAGAAGCCGCAGGTGTCGGTAAGCGGCAGCATTTCGAGCGATTTGTCCTCGCCGAGCAGCCGCACCGCACGTAGCGCCTCCACGAGCGTGCAGCCTGCCTCGCCGCGCTTGATGGCGCGGATGCACTTGTCGATGCCGTCATATTCCAGAATTTCGGCATCGGGGTAGTGAATGCGGGTGTATTCGCATTGCAGGACGTTGTTGCGGTTGACGGCGATTTTCTTGAGCTTGTCGGCGTGATAGCCGTCGGAATACACGAGGTCGATGGCGGTCTGAATCGTGACCGAGCTCTGCTGATAGCCGTTCTGCTCGGCGTAGGGCAGTTCACCGCCCACGGGAAAGACTAGGGCAACACCGCACAATGAAAGCTGCGGCGCTTTGCGGAAATTTTGTGTCCTGACTTTGTTGCGATTTCTTGCAATACGAAAGTATTGCTTCAAAACCGCGCCTCGTCAGTACGCAAAATTTACTC
>UQVU01000079.1 GCA_900544475.1 uncultured Butyricicoccus sp. | reverse complement strand
CACATCGAGCAGCGGTTGCACTGGATGCAGGCGTCGGGGTTCCACTGCGGAACCTTGGTCGCAACGCCGCGCTTGGAATAAACGGAAGTGCCGTTCTCCCACGTGCCGTCGAGCACGCCATACTTCTGGAATACGGAGACCGGGAGCTTGTCGCCCTGCTGCTTGTCGAGCGGCATCACAATGTCGCGAACGAACGGGGTCATGTTCTTCGGCTCTGCAACCGGTTCATCGGTCGCGTCCGCCCAGGAAGCCGGAATTTCAACCTTGACAGTCGCCTGCACGCCGAGGTCTACCGCCTGATTGTTCATGTCAACAATCTTCTGACCGGCCTTTTTGAAGTAGGAGTTGTAGTTGTTCTTCTTCATATCCTCGACCGCGAGATCCATCGGGATGACCTTGGTCAGCGCGAAAAATGCGCCCTGGAGGATGTTGTTGGTGCGCTTGCCGAGGCCGATAGCCGCCGCGAGCTTTGCCGCGTCGATGATGTAGAAGTTTGCGTGCTTGCGAGCGAGGTCGCGCTTCATCTTCGCCGGGAGATGCTCTTCGAGTTCTTCGACGCTCCACGGGCAGTTGAGCAGGAACGTGCCGCCGTCCTTGAGGTCTGCGGTAACATCGTACTTTTTGACGTAGGTCGGGGCGTGAACCGCAACAAAATCCGCAGAATTTACCAGATAAGTGCTGAGAATCGGCTCGTCGCCAAAGCGCAGATGGCTCTGCGTCAGACCGCCGGACTTCATCGTATCGTAGGAGAAATACGCCTGCGCGTACTTGCCGCCGACAAAGCCGATGGTCGAGATAGCGTTCTTGTTCGCGCCGACCGTGCCGTCGCCGCCGAGACCCCACAGCTTGCAGCTGATCTGACCCGGGTGGGGCAGCTCGATTTCGGTGTAGTCGAGCGAGGTGTGGGTTACATCGTCGTTGATGCCGATGGTGAAATTATTTTTCGGCTGGTCCTTTTTCAGGTTATCGTAAACGGCAATGAACTGACCCGGCGTGGTGTCCTTGGAGGACAGGCCGTAGCGGCCGCCGACGACGGTGATGTCGTTCCGTCCTGCCTGATTGAGCGCAGTTACGACGTCGAGGTATACCGGCTCGCCGACCGAACCGGTCTCCTTGCTGCGGTCGAGAACGGCGATCTTCTTGACAGAAGCCGGGATTGCCGCCGCGAAGTGCTTAACCGAGAACGGGCGGTACAGGTGGATCTGCACCATGCCGACCTTGCGGCCCTGTGCGTTCAGGTAATCGACCGTTTCCTTGACCGCCTCGGAAGCCGAGCACATGACGACGATAACTTCCTCTGCGTCCGGTGCGCCGTAGTAGTTAAAGAGCTTGTAATCACGGCCGGTCAGCTTGTTAATTTCATCCATGTAGTGCTGGATGGTGTCGGGCACGATGGCAGACTTGACGTTTGCGCCTTCCTTGCACTGGAAATAAATGTCCGGGTTTACGTTGTTGCCGCGGTTGGTCGGATGCTCCGGGTTGAGCGACTGGCGGCGGAACTCCTGAAGTGCTTCCTGGTCGACCAGGCCGCGCAGGTCCTCATAATCGAGGGTCTCAATGCGCTGCATCTCGTGCGAGGTGCGGAAGCCGTCGAAGCAGTGCATGAATGCGTAACGCGCCTTGATGGCAGACAGGTGAGCAACCGCCGCGAGGTCCATCGCCTCCTGAGGCGAGGAGGACATCAGCATGCCGTAACCGGTGGTGCGGCAGGTCATGAAGTCGGTGTGGTCGCCGAAGATCGAGTGATGGTTGCTCGTAACGACGCGGGACGCGATGTGCATGACGCTCGGCAGGAACTGGCCGCCCATCGCGTACATCGCGGGAATCATCAGCATAAGACCCTGAGAAGAGGTGAAGGTGGTGGTCAGCGCGCCTGCCTGAAGCGAACCGTGGCAGGTGCCGGCCGCGCCGGCCTCGGACTGCATCTGGATAACGTCAACGGTGGTGCCAAACAGGTTTTTCTTGCCCTTTGCCGACCATTCGTCTACCTTTTCCGCCATCGGAGAGGACGGGGTGATCGGGTAAATTGCTGCTACTTCGGTGAACGCATAGGCGCTGTACGCCGCCGCTGTGTTACCGTCCATAACGGCGTAGTGTTTTTCACTCATTTAGAAATTCCTTTCATTGTCAAAAACAGATCTTAATTTACATTACTTCGCAAAAGCCGCAACATCCGCCTTGGCCGCCTGCATGAAAATGTAGGTGTCGCAGCCATAGCCGATGAACTTTACGCCCAGATCGCGCCACTTCTTGCCGCCCTCGACGGTGTCGGCGAAGCAGCCGATCTTGATGCCCTTGGCGCTTGCCTTTGCGATGATGCCCTTGATAGCTTCAATGACCTCCGGATGGTCAATTTCGCCCACATGGCCGAGCGAGCTGGAAAGGTCGTACGGGCCGACGAAAACAACGTCGATGCCGGGCACATCCAGAATTTCGTCCAGATTTTCGATTGCCTTTTTGCCCTCGGCCTGAAGGATAACAACGGTATCCTGCGCCTCGGAGAAATATTCGCTGCCCGGTACGTCGCCGAAGCCGGCGGAACGGACGAAACGGCAGGTGCCGCGCGTACCAACGGGGGAGAACTTCGCGGCAGATACCGCAGCGCGTGCCTGCTCGGCGGTGTCGATCTGCGGAATCATGACCGCACCTGCACCGACATCGAGCGCCTGATCAATCCAGATGTCGCTGCCGCGGGGAACGCGGACAACCGGGCAGACACCGGTAACGTTGGCCGCGCGAATCAGGTTCGGCAGAGTTTCGAAGGTGGTCGTGCCGTGCTCCATGTCGAGCAGCACGAAGTCATAGCCTGCGCGGCCGGCGGATTCCACCAGAGCCGGGTCCGTGCAGATCATGAACGGACCGAGCGCGCCACGGTCGGACTCCATGGCCGCCTTGAAACTTTTGACGCTTTCCATAGTTGGCATATTCATGGTAAATCGCTCCAATCAAATGAACACTCTTGTTTATGGATATTTTCAGCGTGCAGCGCTTCGGACAGAGGCTTTCGCCCGAATGCCGCCCGCACAGCTTACTCCAGACCTGCGCCCTGCATGGCGGACAGTGCGTGATCCGTGTACAGCTTGTAGAAGCCCTTGCGCGGCTCACGCGGAATGATGCCTGCCTTGGCGCGCTCAGCCAGAACCTTGTCGGCCTCTTCGAGCGTGCAGGGAACGCCGTGAATGCCGGTCAGGTTGATGGAGCGGTTTTCAACGCTGTAAGAAATCAGGTCACCGTCCTCGATGAAGGCGATGGGGCCGCCGGCTGCCGCCTCGGGGCTCACGTGGCCGATGGCTGCGCCACGGGTCGCGCCGGAGAAGCGGCCGTCCGTAATCAGAGCGACCGAACCGTTGATGCGCTCGTCGCAGACGATAGCTTCGGTAGTCATCAGCATTTCCGGCATACCGCAGCCGCGCGGGCCTTCGTAGCGGATAATAACGACTTCGCCCGGGTTGATCTCGTTGTTGACAACGGCGTCATGCGCGTCCTCTTCGTGGTTGAACACACGAGCCTTTGCGTTGACGACCTCGCGCTGATTCATTGCGCAGGCAGAATACTTGAGCACGCTGCCTTCCGGCGCGATATTGCCCTTGAGGATAGCGACAGAGCCCTTTTCCGGTGCCTTTTCCACCGGAAAGATGACCTGATCGCGTTCGAGACCGTAGTTGTGCAGATAGCCGAGGTTGCGCTCGAACCAGTTGTCCTTGTGGAGATCTTCGAGGTTCTCGCCGAGGGTCTTGCCGGTAACGGTCATGACGTCGAGGTCGAGCATATCGCGCAGCATCCACTGAACCATCGGGATGCCGCCTGCGAACCAGAACGATTCGGTCAGCTGCGAACCGGACGGATTGATGTTGCCGAGGTGGGGAACCTGATGGTTGATTTCGTCGAACAGCTCGATCGGCAGGTCGTAGCCGAGCTCACGTGCGATAGAGGGGAGGTGAATGGTGCCGTTGGTCGAGCCGCCGATTGCGCTGTGTACGATGATGGCGTTGCGGAATGCAGCAGGGGTCATGATCTGGGAAGGCGTGATGTTCTTCTCGACCAGCTCCATGATCTTGCGGCCGGCGTAGCGCGAATACTGAAGCAGGTCGCGCATGGTTGCCGGAACGAGCGCCGCGCCCGGCAGAGTCATGCCGAGAGCCTCGGCCATGCACTGCATGGTGGAAGCGGTGCCGAGGAAGGTGCAGGCGCCGACAGACGGGCAGCCGGTCAGCTTGTAGTCGCGGACTTCCTGCTCGGTGATGGCGTCCTTGCGCTTCTGGCGCAGGGAAATATCGCCGGCGACCAGAGAGGTGGTCATGTTCGGGCCGGGACGCATTGAGCCGCCAGGCATGAAGATGGTCGGGATGTCCATGCGAGCCGCCGCCTTGAGGTGCGCCGGGATAGACTTATCGCAGCTCGACGAGAGAATCATGCCGTCCCACGGAACCGCGGAGGCGTGTACCTCGACCATGTTGGCAATCGCCTCGCGGGAGGCGAGAACGACGTTCATGCCGTCGTGACCCTGCGCACAGCCATCGCAGATATCGGTAGCGTAATACTTTGCGGGCTTGCCGCCGGACTGGTAAACGCCGTATACCGCCTGCTCTACCATCTGATTGAGATGGGTGCTGCCGGGGTGGGAGTCACCGTAGACGCTTTCGATCATGATCTGGGGCTTCAGGATATCGGTATCCTCCCAGCCGCTGCCCATTTCGAGAGCATCGAACTGCGCCCACAGCATACGATCGTCATGGCTTCTTTGATTCATAAAAAATATCCTCCAGATTTGGAACTTTCTTAAAAAACTGTAAAGCGGCCTGCCGCCTGCCGTTACAGCAGGCAGCAGACTGCCTTTTCGCGTATGGAATTTAGAACATGCCTACGGCAGTTGCGCCGCAGATGAGAACGAAGCAGAACACACCGGCGACGAAGTCGGGAAGCGTGATGTACTTCAGACCCTGTTTCAGGTCGAGGTTGAAGAAGCGGCTGATGACCCAGAAACCGGAGTTGTTTACGTGGTTGAAGATCATCGTGCCGGCGCCGATTGCCAGAACGGTTGCGATCGGGGTCAGGCCGAGGGTAGCCATCATCGGGCCGACAACGCCTGCAGCGGTCATGCCGCCGGTGGTCATGGAGCCTACTGCCGTAAACATGACAGCGCCGATCAGGAACGGGATCAGCAGACCCGGAACGCCGGACTGCTCGATGAGGCCGGCCAGATCGTTGATAGCCGGAGCCGCCTTGATAACGGAAGCGAGCGCGCCGCCCATGCCGGTGATGAGCAGAGCCGGAAGCGCAACTTCGAGGCCGCGGGAGATCCAGCTGTTCAGAATGACTTCACGGAAGTTCTTCGGGTTGCTGCCGCTTGCGTCCGCGTTGCTCTTGCGGACGGAGAGCTTGTGGAATGCAGCGAGAAGCATGGTGTAGATAACGCCGAGGCCCAGAGCGACGATCTTGTCGCCGAAGATATTGGCCCAGTCGTACAGAGCGGAGTCCTCAGCGACAGCCATCTTGAGGAAAGAACTGCCGGCAATGAGAACGACCGGGATGAGGATGGTCAGGAAGGATGCGAAGGTGCCCGGGATATCATCGCCGGTGATGAGGATATCCTTGACGTCGTTCGAGGAGGTCTCCTCGATCTCAGCGACAACTTCCGGAACCGGCTCAACGTACTCCTTGTCGGTCCACTTGCGCAGAACGAGCCAGGTCAGGATGAAAGCGATGATCGAGATGAGAACACCCCAGCCGATTACCATGCCGAGGTCAGCGCCGAGCAGGATGGATACGGCCAGAATGCCGGGCGTCGGCGGAACCATTGCGTGAGTCAGGTTCAGACCGGTCTGGGTGAAGGCTGCCATCTTGCCCATGGAGATGTGCTTGCGCTTGGAAAGAACATTCGCGATGTTGGAGGTCAGGATGGTGGTAATATCACCGAAAACCGGGATGGAAACGATGTAAGCGGTCAGCGCCGGAGCGAGCTCCAGGTTCTTGCCGCGGAACAGCTTGATGAAGAAGTTGGCGATAGCCTTGGCAGCGCCGGTGTCCTGAACGCCCATTGCAAGAATGGCGCCCAGCATGATCGGAATACCCATACTGCCGAGTGTGCCGCCGAAGCCCGATGTGATCAGGCTAAGGACATCCGTAAAGTGGAAACCCTCCGCTTCAAATCGACCGAGTACCAGGCCCATGAACAGAGCACTGATGAACAGAGCGAATGTGGGGTGAAGTTTGACCTTCATGATGAGGACCATCAGCAGAGCGATGGTAAGAACCAGAAGGACCAGAAATCCAGTTGCAGACATTTTTCATTACTCCCTTTCTTTTTACTTGACGGCACATATGCGGCTGTGCCGTTTTGTCCCGGTTCATTCCCCCGAACCGGCTCTTTTCCCTCCTTTTCAGCAGAACGCCTATGAAAAAATTTGAAATACAGATGCACGAGCCTGCAAGGCGCGAGGCTGTACATGAATTTCCGTTTGTCAGTACCGGGTGTCGTACTCCCACGGCTTGCCGCCGCAGAGACAGCCGCCGTCCACATGGAAGGCCTGCCCGGTCATATAGGAAGAGGCATCGGACGCCAGCATGACGGCCATGCCCGCAAGCTCGTCCGGCTCGCCGGGGCGTCCCATTGCAATGCGCTCGCGCAGATAATCGCCGCGCGTGGGATGGTCCCATGTGACCTGCGTCAGCTCGGTGAGAATATGTCCCGGGCTTATCGCGTTGCAGCGGATGCCGTACTGGGCGAACTCCACCGCCATGGAACGGGTGAGCGCGATAACGCCGCTCTTCGACGCACCGTAGACCGAGCAGCCACCCAGCATTCCGGTGTCGTTGTGCGAACCGATGTTGATGATGTTGCCGGACTTGCGGCGGTACATTTCCCGCGCCACAGCCTGACTCATGAAGAACACGCCCTTGAGGTTGATGTCCATGATGCGGTCGTAGGTTTCCCGCGTAACATCCAGAAGTCCTTCGCGTTTGTTGATGCCGGCCACGTTGAACAGAACATCAATTCTGCCGTAGCGGGCGATGATTTCGTCAACGCAATGCTGAATGCTGTCCGGATCGGCCACATCGAGCGTGTGCGCGGAAGCTGTGCCGCCGATGGGTTCAGTAATTTCGTCTGCGAGCGCCTGACATTTTTCGAGATGTCGGCCGCACAATGCGACCTGTGCACCGGCAGAAGCCAGTGCGCGGCTGATTGCGCTGCCGATGCCGCCGGCGGCGCCGGTGACCACGATCACCTTGCCGTCAAGGCCGAATATGCTGTTCAGATAAGCACCGGTATACATAGGCAATCCCTCGCTTTCTTCGAATTTTTTATGCTTGCCTTTTCGAAAAAATTGTATTATGATAAATTGAGTTTTTTACTCGGAAAGGGGTCAAGACAATGATTATTGATAAAATGGACTATATTTTCGCCATTGCCAAAGAACAGAATCTGACACGCGCCGCAAAGCGCCTGTTTGTCGCACAATCCACGCTGACCATGTATCTCAATCGCGTCGAAGCCGAACTGGGTATCAAACTGTTTGATCGTTCCCGGAACCCTATCCTGCCGACACAGGCCGGTCTGCTGTGCATTGAGGAGCTGAAGAAAATTCAGCACATTCAAACGCGGATGTCGGCCAGACTTCAGCAGATGTCGCATCCGGAGGATACGCTCAACATCGGTATCGGCCTGATGCACAGCGCCGCATGGATGCCGCCGCTTCTTCCGCGGTTTCATGCGCTTTATCCCGATGTACGCATCAATCTGGTGGAGCAGGGGGACGAGCTGCTGCTGAAAAGCCTGAACAACGACGATGTCGATGTCATCATCGGCGGTATGCCGGTCGGTACGCAGGATATGACGGTGGACCTTGCGCTGGAGCAGCTTCTGCTGATCGTTCCGCGAGAGTTTCATCTCGTGCCGCCCTGGGCCTACGCGAATAATTCGTACAAAAATCCGTATGAAATCACGCCGAAACAGCTTCAGGGACTGCCGCTTATCATGCCATCTATGTCGAATGACATCGGCGGCATCACCAACGAGGCGCTTGAGCATTTCAACATTCAGCCGAAGTTTATAGCCACGGTTACGTCCATGCAGACGGCCTCGATGCTCGTTTCGCAGAATATGGGATACCTGTTTACCAGTCCGGTCTTTCTCCAGATGCAGATGGAGCAGCTGGCGTCTACCGCTGTCTACTGCACTATGAAGGGCATTCCCGATACACGAAAAATCGTTGCGGTATACCGCCCCGATACGTGCAAGGAGGAAATGATTCAACACTTTCTTGAGCTGCTGCGCAAGGTGCTGTTTGAGGATCAGCCGGGTATCTTTCCACTCGGTGACTGAGC
>UQVU01000078.1 GCA_900544475.1 uncultured Butyricicoccus sp. | reverse complement strand
CGATGACGAGCATCGTCCCCTGCAAATCATTTGCAGCCTTTATCACCATCGGCAAAGTTTTCCACAGTGCGCACACCCCTGCAGGTGTTCCATTAAACCACATCCCGTGTAATGATGGATTGCAAATTTGAAGTGAGAACACTTCCTTTGCGGGCATCTTACACAGAAAACAGGAATGGGCGCACACTGTGCGCCCCTACGCTCAATAAAGCAAAAGTAAAACCAACTGGGGGAAACGGCATGGAACGATTTACACTGGCGCAGGCGGCGGAGTGGACGAAGGGAGAAGCGAAGGGCGATGTGACCCTTTGCGCGGTTTCGACCGACTCGCGGCGCATTCCGGAGGAGGCGCTGTTCCTGCCGCTCGCGGGCGAACGCTTCGACGGACATGACTTCATCGGCAAGGCGCTCGAAAACGGCGCGGCGGCGGTCATGAGCCACAGAGAATGCGAGGAATATCCGGTCCCGGCGCTCTACGTCGAGAACACCTCGCAGGCGCTGCTCGACCTGGCAGGCGGCTACCGCACGATGTGCGGCGGCGTGGTCGTCGGCGTGACCGGCTCGGTCGGCAAGACCACCACGAAGGAGCTGCTTTACGCCACGCTCGCGCAGCAGTTCCGCGCGGAAAAGACCGAGGGCAACCTCAATAACGAAATCGGCCTGCCGCTGACGCTCATGCGCATGACGAAGGACACAGAGGTCATGGTGGCCGAGATGGGCATGAACTGTCGCGCATGACGGCGGCGGCACAGCCGGACTATGCCGTTATCACCAACATCGGCACCTCGCACATCGAGTTTCTCGGCTCGCGCGAGGGCATCTGCAAGGCGAAGCTCGAAATTCTCGAAGGTCTGCGCGAGGGCGGCACGGCTGTCCTGTGCGGCGACGAGCCGCTGCTGTGGGACAAGCGCGACAGCCTCGGCTGCAAGGTCTGCACCTACGGCGTCGAGAACGAGGCGTGCGACCTTGTCGCGCAGCTGCGCGAGGACGGCAGCTTTACCGTGAAAAACAATGGGTTGGAGTCCGAAACTCTGCCGATTGGAGAGAGCTTCACGGCGAATCTCTCTATTCCGGGCGCACATAACGTCTTAAATGCGCTCGCGGCGGCGTCTGTCGGCCTCCTGATGGGCGAAACAGTCGAGAACATCGTCCGCGGCCTTTCGTCCTACACCGCAAGCGGAATGCGGCAGAATATCTACGAGCAGAACGGCTTCCGCATCTATGCCGACTGCTACAACGCAAGCCCGGACGCCATGGAGGCGACGCTGCGCGTGCTCGGCACGCTGGGCGAGGGCGGCCGCCGCATCGCGGTGCTCGGCTCGATGCTCGAGCTTGGCGACTACACCGAGGAGGGCCACCGCAGAGCGGGCAGAGCCGC
This sequence comes from uncultured Butyricicoccus sp., assembly GCA_900544475.1. Lineage (GTDB taxonomy): Bacteria > Bacillota > Clostridia > Oscillospirales > Butyricicoccaceae > Agathobaculum. The sequence goes on along the minus strand of UQVU01000078.1, from coordinate 6,964 downwards.
CGCAGAGTTCGCCGACGTGCTTTACGCCTACGGCCCGTCGGCGGACGCCATCGTGCGCGGCGCGAAGGAAAAGGGAATGACAGCGGTCCACGCCTTTGACGACCAGAACGAGCTGGTGCGGGCGCTTCGCGCGGACGCAAAGCCGGGTGACGCGCTGCTGTTCAAGGGCAGCCGCGGAATGCGCATGGAGCGTGCGCTTGCACTGTTTATGGGGGAGGAAGTTGAATAAATGAAGCAGGCACTTATTTGCTGCGCGATTGCGTTCATTGTCACGGCGGCTATCGGCCCGTCGGTCATCCGCTATCTGCGCAAGATGAAATTCGGTCAGAAAATCCTTGAAATCGGCCCGAAGTGGCATATGAACAAGCAGAACATCCCGACGATGGGCGGCTTTATGTTCATCATCGGCATCGCGGCGGCGGTCGTAATCGGCGGCCTTGTCACCGGCTCGCTGAACGTTCACGCGCTGGCGATTCTCGGCCTTTCAGTGGCCTACGGCGCGGTCGGTCTGGTAGACGACTACGCGAAGATCAAGAAAAAGGAAAACGCGGGTCTGACCCCGAAGCAGAAGCTCGTGCTTCAGATTTTAGTCGCGGCGGTATTCATCCTCGTGCTCTTCCTGAAGTCGGACGGCCTGCCCTCGCTCATGATTCCGTTTACGGACATCTCCATCAGCCTGCCGTGGCCGGTCTATATCATTTTCGCGGCGTTCGTTATCGTCGGCGCGGATAACGCCGTCAACCTCACCGACGGCATTGACGGCCTCGCGGCGAGCGTTACGGTTCCGGTCGCGGTGTTCTTCGCGGCGGTCGGCGTGCGCATCGGCAACACGGGCGTTACCGCGTTCGCGGGCGCTCTGGCCGGCGGCCTGCTCGGCTTTTTGATCTACAACTTCAACCCGGCGAAGGTGTTTATGGGCGACACCGGTTCGCTGTTTCTCGGCGGCGCGGTCGCAGGCATGGCTTTCGCGTGCGATATGCCGCTCATCCTGCTGCTTGTCGGCCTCATCTACATTATCGAGACCCTGTCGGTCATTCTTCAGGTGACCTACTTCAAGGCGACTCACGGCAAGCGCCTGTTCAAGATGGCGCCCATCCATCATCACTTTGAAATGTGCGGCTGGGGCGAAAAGCGCATCGTGCTGACCTTTACTGCGGTCACGATCGTGCTGTGCCTTGCGGCGTATTTCGTCGCGCTGCCGTAACGTACGCACCACGGAGGTGGCACAATGACATCCTCAACAAGACAGCCGCGCGGCTCGGGCAGCCGCCGGAGAGTCCGGCCTGCGCCGACCGGGCAGTCCTATCCGGCGCCGCGTCCCTCGCGCCAGCCGATGCCCCGGCAGAGCTACCGACCGGCGACGGCCAAACGGACATCCGAAAAGCCGCGCCGCCGCGCGAGAAAGCCGCACACCATCGACATGACGACCATGTGCGCAACGCTGCTGCTGCTGATCATCGGCCTTATCGCCCTGTTTTCGGCAAGCTATTCGAGCGCCCTCTATTCGCAGGGCAGCGCGACCTACTTCATCGTGCGGCAGCTGCGCTGGGCGGCGGTCGGCCTCGCCGCCATGTACGTGCTGAGCCGCATCGACTACCACGGCTACGTCATGGTGGTAAATCCGGCCATCGTCATCAGCGTTGCGCTGCTGATTCTGGTTCTTATCCCGGGCGTCGGCACCACGACCAAGGGCGCGACACGCTGGCTGTTCGGCTTTCAGCCGTCCGAGCTTGCGAAGGATACCATCATCATCGCGTTCTCCGCGTGGGCCTCGACCAGGTACAAGGATATGCAGCACTTGAGAAAACTCGCCTATCCGTACGGCCTGCTGCTGTTCATCTATGTCGGCCTGCTCTATAAGGAGCCGCACACCTCGGCCATCATCATCTGCTGCGCCATCGGCCTTATCATTCTGATTGCCGCAGGCATCCGCATCTGGTTTCTCGGCCCTCTGTTCGTGGTGGCTGTGCTCGGTGGGTTCGGCGCTTATATGACGCTCGAACACGTACAGAAGCGCGTCAATATCTGGCTCGACCCGTTCTCGGATATGCGCGACAGCGGCTTCCAGGCCGCCATGGGTCAGATCGCCATCGGCTCGGGCGGACTGTTCGGCCGCGGACTCGGCAACGGCATGCAGAAGCAGCTGTACCTGCCGGAGCCGCACAACGACTTCATCTTCGCGACATGGTGCGAGGAGATGGGCCTCATCGGTGCGCTCATCATCATCGCGATTTTCGCCTTTCTGATCTGGCGCGGCTTTTACATCGCGCGCTCGTCGCCCGACCGCATGGGTATGCTGCTCGCGACCGGCATCACCGCGAAGCTCGCCATTCAGACGCTCATGAACCTGTGCGTTGTCACAGGCATCATGCCGGTAACCGGCGCGGCGCTTCCGTTCTTCAGCTACGGCGGCACGGCGCTCATGCTTCAGCTCGCCGAGATGGGCATACTGCTCAACGTATCGAGGTATATGCGCATCGAGTCGCGAAGCTAGATTTTTTCACACAGACCAACGGCCGCGGGGCAGACCGCTTTCGCGGCGCGGAGGGCTGTGAAGGACAGACAGAGAAAAAACGCTGTCTGCCGTTCAAAGCATTCCGCACAACACAGCAATCAGATTATCATATATTTCGCCTGTGCAGCAGGCGGGAGGGGGAACATACGATGAGACTTTATATTACCGGCGGAGGAACGGGCGGCCACGTAACGCCCGGCCTTGCCATTGCACGATATTTTGAGAAGCGTCAGCCGGATACGGTCGTGCGCTTTGCCGGTTCGGCACGCGGCATCGAGAACAAGCTGGTGCCGCGCGAGGGCTATCCGCTCGACTCGATCGAGATCATCGGCCTGTCGCGCTCGATGAGCCCGAAGGGCATCATGCACAACCTCAAGGCGGCGAAGCTCGCGGTTTCCGCCGTCGCAAAGGCGAAAAAGATGCTGCGCGAGGCGCGTCCGGACTGCGTGATCGGCTGCGGCGGCTATGCCTCCTTCGCGGTGGTCAAGGCGGCGCAGGAGCTTGACATCCCGACCGTGCTGCTTGAGGTCAACGCCCTCCCCGGCAAGGTCACGCAGATGCTCTCGAAAAAGGCCGACCGCGTGCTGGTCTGCTTCGAGCAGGCGAAACAGCTGCTCGGCGGCGGCGAAAAGATCATCCTGACCGGCGCTCCAGTGCGCGGGGAAATCCTTGCAGCGAGCCGCGAAAAGGCGCGCGCGAAGTTCGGTCTCGGCGAAAACGACCAGCTTGTTGTGTCCTTCTGGGGCTCGATGGGCGCGAAGTATATGAACGAGCACATGGCGGGAACGCTTGCGCTTGAGTGCAAAAACAGCGTCAAGTATCACCACGTTCACGCGACCGGCGCGGCGGCACGCGACTGGCTGCCGAAAATGGCGCGTGAGCAGGGCGCGGACTTCGAAAACCACCCGAACATCGAGTACACCGAGTATATCTACGACATGGCGGACCGCATGGCGGCGGCTGACCTCATCGTCTGCCGCGCGGGCGCCGCGACCCTCGGCGAGCTGTGCATGCTCGGCCGTCCGGCGCTGCTCGTGCCCTCTCCGTTCGTGGCGGAAAACCATCAGGAGAAGAACGCGCGTGCCCTCGAAGCGGCGGGCGGCTGCCGCGTGCTGCTCGAAAAGGACGCGACCCCGCAGAAGCTCTACAATGAGATGAACGATATGCTGTCCGACCCGGTCAAGCTGCACGCGATGGGCGAGCGGGCGACCGCGCTCGCGGCACATGACGCAAGCGAAAAAATCTACCGCGAAATCCTCTGGGCCATCGAAAACCACGGAAAGTAAGGCGGAGAGCGCATGAAACAGAACAGACAGGAGCAGGCGCCTCCGCGCAGAAAGCGACGACGCCGACCCGGAAAATTCAGACGGGCGCTTCATGCGCTCGGACGCGCGGTGCTACTGCTGCTGCTGACGGCGGCGGCGATCGTGATGATGACCGTGTTCTTCAAGGTGAACACCATTTCGGTCGAGGGCGCGGAAAAATACTCCGCCGAGGAGATCACCACCGCGCTCGACATCAATAAGGGCGACAATCTCTATCTCTGGAACAAGATGAAGGTCGAGCAGCACCTGATGCACAAGCTGCCCTACATCGAAACCGTCCGCATCCGCAGACATCTGCCGGACGCGCTCGTGCTGACCGTGACCGAGTGCCGCGCGGCGGCGGCGATCAAGGCCGAGGACGGCTCGTTCTACTACATCAGCAGCACGGGCAAAATCCTGGAGCAGAACGCCTCGGATGGCGGCCTTGTGGTCGTGACCGGTCTTGAAAGCGCGACGCTCACGGTCGGCGAGGAAATCGAGCCGAAAACCGACGCGGCGGTCAGCGCCTACCTCGCCATCATGCAGGTGCTCACCGAGCAGGAAATGGCGGACGAGCTCCAGTTCATCAACCTTCAGGAGCTGACCGATGTGCGCATCGGCTGCGGCGGACGCTTCGACCTGCGCATCGGCGCGGTGGACAGCGACCTTTCCTACCGCGTGCGCTTCGCGCAGACCGTTATCTCCGACCGCCTTTCGCCCTCGGACATCGGCAAGCTGTACTGGGACGCTGAGGGACGGATGCACTTCGTACCCGAAACGGCCGAGGAGGTCGCGCGTTCGGGCAGCGTTTCGGGCGCGGCGGACGCCATGAACGGCGTGGCGCAGAACCCGGACGGCGCAAACGGCCTGACCGATTCGCAGAAGAGCCAGCAGACCGACACCTCCGCGGACAATACGGACTCGTCCGGCTCGGACAGTTCGAGCGATACCTCGGGCGACACCTCGTCTGACGACACCCCGTCTGACGACAGCAGCTATGATGATTCCTACGACGACAGCTACTACGATGACTCGCATGACGACAGCTACTACGATGACTCGTATGACGCATCTTATGATGAGAGCTATGACAGCTACGACGAATAGTCCAAAAAAAGTAAGAATGTGCGCAGAAATGTGTGCAAACCGCTGTTTCCCCTCGCAAAGCACGGTGCGGAGCGGAAAAAACAGACGGAAAACCGTAAGAAAATTTTCGGCAATTCACTATTTTCTGTTGCAAAATCGAGAAAATAGAGGTAGAATTATAACAATAGGGGGCAGACTGTCTGCTAAAGTCGGCGCGGCCTGCCTGTCAAAGGCGCCGTGCGCGGGCTATGCGAGCTATTAGGGCTAGACCCGCTTAACTTTGCCAACGAAGGCAAGCTGGTGATCGGCGTGGAACGCACGGCGGCGGAAGCCGTACTTGCACAGCTGCGCGCGCATCCATTAGGGAAAGACGCGGCCATCATCGGCGACGTGGTTGAGCGCAAAGGGGTGCGCCTGACCGGGCTTTACGGCGTGAAGCGCACGCTGGATCTGCCGCACGCTGAACCGTTACCCCGTATTTGCTAGACCGCATCAATAGCGGTCAGCGCCGAACGTCTCTTTTTGCCAGTTTCTATTGGAAAGCAACAATGCCGTATACACCGATGAGCGATCTTGGACAGCAGGGCCTGTTTGATATCACGCGCACACTTTTACAGCAGCCCGATCTCGGCGCGCTGAGCGATGCCCTGACGCGGCTGGTCAGGCAGTCGGCGCTGGCCGACAGCGCCGCGATTGTACTGTGGCATAGCGGAACGCACCGCGCGAGCTACTACTCAACGCGCGATAATGGCAAAACGTTTGAGTACGAAGACGAAACGTATCTCGCGCATGGCCCGGTGCGCCGTATTCTCTCCCGTCCGGAAGCGCTGCACTGCAACTTTGAGGAGTTCCGCACGGCGTGGCCGCGGCTCGCGGAGAGCAATCTCTACCAGCCGTTCGGCCACTACAGCATGCTGCCGCTCGCGGCGGAGGGACATATTTTTGGTGGCTGCGAGTTTATTCGCACGACCGACCAGCCCTGGAGCGAGGCGGAATACGAGCGTCTGCACACCTTTACCCAGATTGTGGCCGTCGTCGCGGAGCAGATCCAAAGCCGCGTGACCAATAACGTGGATTACGACCTGCTGAGCCGCGAGCGCGACAACTTCCGCATTCTGGTCGCCATCACCAACGCCGTGCTCTCCCGTCTCGACATGGATGAGCTGGTCAGCGAAGTGTCGAAGGAGATCCATCACTACTTCAAAATTGACGCCATCAGCATTGCCTTGCGCGGCCATCGCAAGGGCAAGCTCAACATCTACTCCACGCACTATCTCGACGAAGCGAACCCGGCCCATGAGCAGAGCGAGGTGGATGAAGCGGGAACCCTTTCTGAACGGGTGTTTAAAAGTAAGGAGATCCTGCTGCTCAATCTCAGCGAGCAGGATGTGATGGCGCCTTACGAGCGAATGCTGTTTAACATCTGGGGCAACAAAATCCAGACCCTGTGCCTGCTGCCGTTGATGTCCGGTAACACCATGCTGGGCGTTCTCAAGCTGGCGCAGTGTGAGGAAGGGGTGTTCACCACCGCCAACCTGAAGCTGCTGCGTCAGATTGCCGAGCGTATCTCCATCGCGCTGGATAACGCGCTGGCGTATCAGGAGATCCATCGTCTGAAAGAACGGCTGGTGGATGAAAACCTGGCGCTGACGGAACAGCTTAACAATGTCGACAGCGAGTTTGGCGAAATCATCGGACGCAGCGACGCCATGTACAGCGTGCTCAAACAGGTCGAAATGGTCGCGCAAAGCGACAGTACAGTGCTGATCCTGGGCGAAACCGGTACGGGTAAGGAGTTGATTGCCCGCGCGATCCACAATCTCAGCAACCGCAACAGCCGCCGGATGGTGAAAATGAATTGTGCCGCCATGCCTGCGGGTCTGCTGGAAAGCGATCTCTTTGGCCATGAGCGCGGTGCGTTTACCGGTGCCAGCAGCCAGCGCCTGGGCCGTTTCGAGCTGGCGGATAAAAGCTCGCTGTTCCTCGATGAAGTGGGCGATATGCCGCTGGAGCTACAGCCTAAACTGCTGCGTGTGCTGCAGGAACAGGAGTTCGAACG
>UQVU01000077.1 GCA_900544475.1 uncultured Butyricicoccus sp. | reverse complement strand
GTATGTAACTATGGCACAGAAACAGTTCAAGGCAGAGTCCAAGCGTCTGCTTGACCTGATGATCAACTCGATTTATACGCACAAGGAAATTTTCCTGCGCGAGCTGATTTCGAATGCATCGGATGCCACCGATAAGCTCTACTACAACGCGATGAAGGAGGGCAAGACCGGCATCACCCGCGACAGTCTGCCCATCGAGCTGACTCTCGACAAGGCGAACCGCCGCTTCATCATCGAGGACCACGGCTGCGGCATGACCGCCGAGGAGCTTGAAAGCAACCTCGGTACCATCGCCCGTTCCGGCTCGCTCGCTTTCAAGGCCGAGAACGAGAAGCAGGATGACATCGACATCATCGGCCAGTTCGGCGTCGGCTTCTACGCGGCTTTCATGGTCGCAAAGCACGTTGAGGTCGTTTCTCGCGCGGTCGGCAGCGACAGCGCAAACCGCTGGGAGTCGGACGGCGCGGACGGCTACACCGTAACGCCCTGCGAAAAGTCCGAAAACGGCACCAAGATCGTCCTCACCATCAAAGACAACACCGAAACCGAAAATTACGATGAGTTTCTCGAACCCTACCGCGTACAGGGCCTTGTCAAGAAGTATTCCGATTACATCCGCTACCCCATCAAGATGGACATGACGCGCTCCCGCATGAAGGAGAAGCCGGCGGACGCAGGCGAGGACTACAAGCCGGAGTGGGAGGAGTACATTGAAAACGAAACCCTGAACTCCATGGTTCCGATTTGGAAGAAGTCCAAGAAGGACCTGAAGGACGAGGACTACAACAGCTTCTACACCCAGAAGTTCTTCGACTATCAGCCGCCGCTCTGCCACGTCCACACGAGCGTTGAGGGCGCAGTGACCTACACCGCGATGCTGTTCATCCCGTCCCACGCGCCGATGGACTACTACACCAAGGACTACGAAAAGGGTCTCCAGCTCTACTCGAACGGCGTGCTCATCATGGACAAGTGCGCAGACCTGCTGTCCGACCATTTCAGCTTTGTCCGCGGCATGGTCGATACCGCCGACCTCTCGCTCAACATCTCCCGTGAGATGCTTCAGCATGACCGCCACCTGAAGGCCATCGCGCAGAGCCTTGAAAAGAAGATCAAGAATGAACTGCTCAAGATGCAGAAGGACAAGCCAGGGGACTACGAGAAGTTCTGGGCTGCGTTCGGACGCCAGATTAAGTACGGTGCTTACGTCCAGTACGGTGCGCACAAGGAGCTGCTTCAGGACCTGCTGATGTATCATTCCTCGACTGAGAACAAGCTCGTGTCGCTCAAGGACTACGTTTCCCGCATGAAGGAGGACCAGAAGTACATCTACTATGCCTGCGGCGAAACGGTTGATAAGATTAAGATGCTTCCGGTCATGGAAACCCTCTCCGACAAGGGCTACGAGGTGCTGTGCATGGACGACAGCATCGATGAGTTCTGCACCAAGATGATCGCAAAGTACGACGACAAGGAGTTCAAGTCCGTTCTGGACGCCGACCTTGGTCTGGAAACCGAGGACGAGAAGGAAGAGATCAAGAAGCAGTCCGAGGACAACAAGGATCTGCTCGAAGCGCTGTCCAAGGCGCTCGAAGGCAAGGTAAAGAAGGTCGAGCTGACCGGCCGCCTCAAGAACCATCCGTGCTGCCTGCGTGCCGAAGGCCCGGTAACGCTCGAAATGGAGAAGGTGCTCAACCAGCAGGCAGCCGTCAACGGCGGCGAGACCGTCCGCGCCGAGCGCGTGCTTGAGCTGAACGCCGAGCATCCGATCTTCAAGAAGCTGTGTGCGCTTCAGGCCGAGGGTTCGGATAAGCTCGCCGACTACGCCGACATTCTGTACACCCAGTCGCTGCTCATTGAGGGTCTGCCGGTAGACGACCCGGCGGCCTACGCCAACAAAATCTGCGACCTGCTCGCAAAGTAAGTCTGCTCTGCCTGTAAAGCAGGTTCAGCCTTCTTGAAAGGAGAAGATGCACTTGAAAAAACTGCTCTGGATCGTCAATCCCCATGCCGGACGAGGCGCGATGCGCGGCAAGCTTATCGACTGCATCCTCGCCTTTCAACAGGCAGGCTTTGACGTCACGCTGCATGTAACCGAAGGCCCGGAGGACGCCACTCGCGTGGCAAAAGCCCGGGCAGGGGAGTTCGACCGTATCGTCTGCGCCGGCGGCGACGGCACGCTGAACGAGGTTGTGACCGGCCTCATGCAGAGCGAGGTCAGACCGCCCCTCGGCTATATCCCTGCCGGAACGACGAACGACTTCGCCACCAGCCTCGGCATCCCCAAGGTGCCCGCCGACGCGGCGGTCATCGCCGCCGGGGACTTTCTCCATGCGCTCGACATCGGACGCTTCAACGGCCGCTATTTCAACTATATCGCGGCGTTCGGTGTATTTACCGAGGTCAGCTACGCAACCCCGCAGCAGTCGAAGAACATCTTCGGCCGCGCCGCCTATATCATGCAGGGCGTCATGTCGCTCGCGAACATCAAGGACTACCACATCCGCGTGAGCTGCCCCGAGATGGAGGTCGATGACCATTTCATCTACGGCATGGTAACAAATTCCGTGTCGGTCGGCGGCTTCAAGGCGCTGAAACCGGACTCTATTGCGCTCGATGACGGTCTTTACGAGGTGCTGCTCGTCTATCCGGTCGAGAATCCGATGGAGCTTCAGTGGCTCGTAAACGACCTGCTGACGCACAACACCGAATCCAACCGCTTCCTGTATTTCCGCACCTCGCACATCACCTTCGACTCGGACGAGGAGATCTCGTGGACACTCGACGGCGAGTTCGGCGGTTCGGAAAAGCACAGCGAAATTAAGAATTACGCACGGGCGATACGCTTTGTCACCGCCGGTGAGAGCGAGAAAACAGCTGAATAAAGCAAAGTCCGCAGGGCGCAAACCTGCGGACTTTTTTATCCTCTCACATATCTCCTGCAAGTATCGGCTGTATCTGCCGTCCCTCCATGGCGCACGCTATCGTCTGCGGCAGCAGGTCGAGCTTACTCGTCAGCGACCGCGGCTTGCTCTCCGGGGCGTCCTGTCCGAACGGCACAAAGAAATAGTGCCGCCGGTTCAGCAGCCGCCCGATGTTCTCCGCCGACCCTGCGAGCGCATCATTGGTGGAAAGTGCGAGAACGACCGGTCTCTCTCCGCGCAAATGGCTCTTTACCGCCATCGTTGCTGTCGTATCCGTGATACCGTGCGCAAGCTTCGCCATCGTGTTTCCCGTGCACGGCGCGACAACGAGAATGTCAAACATCGCCTTGGGGCCTATCGGCTCGGCGGCTGTGATGCTGTCGATGGGGGACACGCCGCAGATTTCCGTCACGCGCTCCCGCAGCGTCTTTGCCGTGCCGAACCGCGTATCCATCGCGCCCGCGTGTTCGCTGAGCACAGGCGTTACATTGTGCCCGAGAGAAACAAGCCTCTCCATGGCGTCTAGTGCCTTCGAGAAGGTGCAGAACGAGCCTGTCATGGCAAATCCGATTCTCAAAGCAGTCCCTCCTCACGTAGGATCGCGGTGACGGTCATGTAAATCGCCTCGGCCGCCGAGCGCGGCGCGACCTTTCCGGGAAGCGACAGCGCATGAAGCACCCGGCATCCGGCCGCAGGCTCGGCATCCGGCGCGACGCCCCCCGGCAGGGACGCGAGGTCGATCACGATGCAGGGCGGCAGCAGCGCCCGCATAGCGTCGTTCGTCAGAACCGGCGCCGGAACGGTGTTGAAAATCAGCTCCATCTCGGGAACGACCTCGGCGAGCTTCGCCGTTTCGACCGCCGTCCAGCCCTGTGCCTCGATACGAGCCCGGTCTCTCAGTGACCGAACCGACACCGTGACCTCCGCACCGAGGGCGTGCAGCCGCTGCGCAAGCAGAAAACCGATGCGTCCCGCGCCGACAACAAGCGCTCTCGCGCCCTGTATCGTCCGGTCGGTCTGCTCCATGGCGATCTGCAAGGCGCCCTCACAGGTCGGCACAGCGTTGCGTATCGCAAGCTCCTCCCGTGCGAGGCAGTCCGTCAGGCGCACACCGTTTTGAACCGCACGGGCGTGCAGGCGGAACGGCACCGCGCCGCCAAGCGTCAGCGTCCCGGACGGTATCGCGTCAAGCACCTGCATGATGTCGGTTTTCGTATCCGACAGCGGAGCACGCAGCAGGTTTTCCCCCTGTGTCACCGGAACGGGCAGCAGCACGGCATCCGCGCCCGTAAGGCACGATGCAAGGTCAGGGGAGCGGGGGACGTTCTCCGCCCGTTCGAGCGCAAACGTGCGGATGCTGTGTCCATCCGCCTGCGCAAGCCGCGCGAGGTACGCCTGCCGTTCATCGCCGCCAACAATCGCCAGTTTCAAGCTCTTTCCCATAGCAAAACCTCCTCGCGTCAGTCTATGCCGCGCGAGGGAGAGTTGTCAGCATAAAAGAAAGCCTGCCGTTCCGTTTGGAAAACAGCAGGCTTTCTCTCTTTAGTCTTTCATCGCCGGGTCGCTCACGCCGTTCGCTTCGAACGCACGCAGACGATCCAGACAGGTGCCGCAGCGGCCGCAGGGCTTGTCTCCGCCCTCGTAGCAGCTCCATGTCAGCTCATAGGGAACGCCGAGCCGCAGGCCCTCCTTGACGATCTGCGCCTTGTTCCAGCGGACAAACGGCGCTTCGATGCGCAGCGCGCCGCCCGTGCCTTCCTGCACCGAACGGTTCATTGCCTGAACGAACGCTTCGCTGCAATCCGGGTAGGCGTTTCCGGCGGCGTCATCGTGATGCGCACCGTAGTAGATCACGCTGCAATCCTTCGACAGCGCGACACTCGCCGCCGCCGACAGAAACAGTCCGTTCCGGAAGGGAACATAGGTCGTAACCGGTTTCCCGTTGGTGTTTTTAAGCTGCTCCGCGTAGCTCTCCTCGGGAACCTCTTCAGTCGAGTGCGACAGCAGCGAGCAGTCGCTGTACGCGAAAACCGGCGTCAGGTCGAGCGACGTGCCCTCGACACCGTAATATTCGAGCACCTTCTTCGCGGCCTCGATTTCCTTTACGTGCTTCTGGCCGTAGTAGATGGAAAGCGCACTGACGTTTTCTCTGCCGTATTTCTCGATAGCGAGCGCCAGACAGGTCGTGCTGTCCACGCCGCCCGAACAGAGCACCATAGCCTTTTCACTCATCGGTTGTCCACCTTCTCCGGATAGAGGTCATGATGCGCGAGGCGGTCGAATGCGACCTGCTCCCAACGCGTACCCGGCTTGCCGTAGTTGCAGTACGGGTCGATGGAGATGCCGCCGCGCGGGGTAAACTTGCCCCAGACCTCGATGTACTTCGGATCCATCAGCTTGATGAGGTCCTTCATGATGATGTTCACGCAGTCCTCATGGAAATCGCCGTGGTTGCGGAAGCTGAACAGATACAGCTTGAGCGACTTGCTCTCCACCATGCGCTCACCGGGCACGTAGGAGATGTAGATGGTCGCAAAGTCCGGCTGGCCGGTCATCGGGCACAGGCTCGTGAACTCCGGGCAGTTGAATTTGACAAAATAATCGTTCTCCGGATGCTTGTTCGGGAACGACTCAAGCATTTCCGGCGCGTAGTCGGTCGGATACTTGTTCTTCTGGTTGCCCAGAAGCGTGACGCCGTTCAGTTCTTCTTTATTTCTTCCGGTCATGGTTGCATTTTCTCCTTTTATCTTGAAATCAGTCTGCGCTCGTTATCTTTTTCGGATAAAGCGCACGCTGCAATACATTGACGAGCACAACGCCGCAGATGGCCGGGATGACCTGACCGATGCAGAGGCTGAGTGCAAGCGCACCATAGGGCATGTGCAGCAGATAGGAAAGGTAGGTCGATACGCCGAGTCCCGGTACGAGGACGATCGGAACGACCATCAGCCACCGATTCCAGCCCTGACGGCGGATCAACACGATGATGGCAGTCGCTACAATACCGACGATACAGCCGCCGAACATGTCAAGCAGGCCGAGCCCGCCGAACAGCATGTTGGCGATGAAATTTGCGAAACCAAGCGGCAAAACCAGGAACGGAAACAGGTAGGAAAGGGCGTAAAGCGAAGTCGCGATACGAATCTGATAAGCACCAAAGGAAAAGCTCTGCGTAAAGTACAGCACGACGATGTAGAGCGCCATGATCATTGCAGAAAACGTCAGCTTTTGCGCCTTGCTCATATTTTCTTTCACCATATTTCGTTCACCTCCAAATAATGCGTACAACAACAAATAGAAACTGATGGTTTCTGTTCCGTTGTCCCTAGTTTTGTTTAACGACAGGATGGTTTCGAACTGTCATTTCCATATCCGGAAGCAATATGCCGAACAGCACGCCATATAGTATAGCGCATCTGCGGCCGAAAAGCAAGCAAAAGCCTCACATTTCCGTTTTTTCGGCAGAATGCACGGCAGAAGAAAAGCGCCCCGGAGCGTTTTACTCCGAAGCGCTTTGGTCGTTTTACGCTTTGCTGTGACGATGCAGCAGCTTCATGAACGCTGCCGTCAGCTCGCGGCCGCCCAGCAGACCGACCGCACCGAACAGCAGCAGCTGCCAGATGAGCCAGAGCGGCGGCTCCATCAGCATGAGCACCGCCTGTACGGCGAGCAGCAGCACAGTAAGCCCCAGACGGGAGCCCTTCCAGTGGATCGGCATGAACCGGCGGCTGTCGAGTGCGCGGTAGATGAACAGCGCGACATAGCTGATGAGCGTCGCGGCTGCCGCGCCCGTTCCGCCGTAGCGCGGAATCAGCAGGGCATTCAGCACGATGTTGATAACGGCTGAGAACGCGGTCGAGAGGAAAGACGGCACGGTCTTTTTTTCCAGCAGGTACACACTCTTCTGGAAGCTCGACAGGCAGTTGAAGCCTGCGCCGATGGCCAGAATGGGGATGAACGTCCAGCCGATATAGTAGTTCTTCACCGCGAGCACGGTCATGGCGAGCTTTGCGCACATGATGCCGCCCGAGGCGATGATGAACACGATGGCCGAGTAGGTGTTGCCGACGGTCGAGAAGAACTCGATCTGCTCGTCCTTGGTGTTGTTGTTGACCATGGACAACTGCCATGCGTCGATGAAGATGGACGCTACGAGCGCGATAAGCGTCGGCACGCGGTAGGCGATCGAGTAGATCGCGCTGACCGAGGTGTTCTGCATGGACGCAAGAAACGCCTGGTCGGAAAAGCCGATGATATAGACGAGAATAGCGTCCGGCACGAGCGGCAGCGCATAGACGAGCATGCCGCGCCAGAGATAGAAGTTGAGCCTTCTTGGGCGGAAATACTTCCAGAGCTTCGCAATTGCAAACAGGCACACGGTCGAAAGCGCATCCGAACAGATGATCGAGAACACGTAGCCGAAGATGTTCCACTGGAACACCTTGAGGTACAGGATGTTGAGCACGATGGTCGTAAACGTGCGGAAGATGCCGTCGATGGCGTACAGCCGCACATAGCCGAGCGCACGGATGAACTGACCGCAGACGTTCTGCGTACACGAGGTCAGCACATACAGGTAAATCAGGAAGCGGTAGTCGAGCAGCGAACCGGTCGCGCCTGCCGAGGTGTTATAGTGTACGAGCTTCAGCAGGGGATTGAACGGCAGTGCGATAAGAAAGCCGCACGCAACGGTCAGCAGACCGATGGTGAACACATCATGCTTGCGCCGTCTGCGCTCCAGGCCGTAGCGAATGACCGCCTGTCCGATAGACAGTGACACGACCGGGTACAGAATGCTGGTGGTTTTGATGATAAGGTCGGCAACACCCATCTCGTCCTGCGTGAGCACGCCGGTATAGAAGCGCAGCATCAGAATAACAAGAATCTTTGAACTGAATGTGCCGACAGCGAAGATAAAGGTGTTGCTGAGCAGACGTTTATACTGATTCATTGGTCATTTATCGCCCTTTCTCAGCCGAATCGTATGAAATGCATCCATCACGCGGTCAACGAGCGCTGCGGCGGCAAGGCCGATCAGCACGCCGAGGAGCGCACCCGCAAGAACATCGGTAGGGTAGTGCACGCTCGCGTACAGGCGCGAAAACGCGATAAGCGCCGCCAGAACGAGCGCAAGAACGCCGGTCTTTCTGTGGAAGCAGCAGAGCGCCGTGGCCGCCGCGAACGACGAGAGCGCGTGCCCCGAGGGGAACGACCACGGGTCGCCCGGGTCGAGCAGAGCCGTAAGGTCGCTGTGCGTCACGAACGGCCGCGGCCGCATGACAAGCTCCTTGATGCAGAGATTGCCGATGACGTAGCCTGCCGC
This sequence comes from uncultured Butyricicoccus sp., assembly GCA_900544475.1. GTDB lineage: Bacteria > Bacillota > Clostridia > Oscillospirales > Butyricicoccaceae > Agathobaculum. The sequence continues at coordinate 148 of UQVU01000077.1, read as the reverse complement.
CAGCGCAAGCAGCATCGCAACGCCGGCGCGCCGCGTTTTCCGGAAAAACAGCAGCAGGACCGCTGTCGCAATCCATACCGCGCCGCCGTTTCCCATCAGAGACAGCACGGTCATTACCGGGTCGAGCGAGCCGCCCCGCAGGGTTTCT